>CAXTUG010000178.1:0-6859 GCA_964247375.1 uncultured Sphingomonadaceae bacterium | reverse complement strand
GTCGCGCAAGATGCCGCCGACGCCGGTCGCCGCGCCCTGATAGGGCTCGATGTAGGACGGATGGTTGTGGCTCTCCATCTTGAAGATGGCGGCCTGTCCGTCGCCGATGTCGACCACGCCGGCATTCTCGCCGGGGCCGCAGATGACCTGCGGTCCTTTGGTGGGCAGCTTCTTCAGGTGGATGCGGCTCGACTTGTAGCTGCAATGCTCCGACCACATGACCGAGAAGATGCCGAGCTCGGTTAGGTTCGGCGTCCGCCCGAGCGCGTGAAGCACGCGGTCATATTCATCGGGGGAAAGGCCGTGCTCGGCGACGATTTCCGGCGTGATCTCGCTCATGGCGTGCCGATAGCGGAGGCGGGCGGGAGATCAAAGAAAAAGGCCGGCGAAGCTGTGCTCGCCGGCCCTGGGAATGAAGAAATCGGACGGGGTTAGGCGTCGCAGTCCTGGCCGGCGCCACCCTTCGTCAGCGTGACCGACTTGGCCGCCGCCGTACCGCTCAGCGTGTAGCCGCCGCCCGTATAGGCCTCGCCCGCCGCCGGCGCGGACAGGACCACCGGAGTCGCGGTCTTCTCCTTGAGGTGCAGGTTCGCGGTCATGTTGTCGTTGAACCAATCGACGTAGATCAGGCTGTTGTCCTTGCAGCGATAGGACTTGTTGGCCAGCACGGCGGGCGGCAGCTTGACCGGCGGAGCCGCCTTGATCTTGTCGGCGTCCGGATCGACCGGACCGCTGGCGACGATCGTGGTGGGCTTGCTGTCGCAGGCGGCGAGGAGGAGGAAGGCGGCGAGCGGCGTCGCGCGGAGGAGGGTGTGAAGCTTCATAGCGATCCTGTGTTTCGCGGGCGCGGCAATATACGTCAAGGCAGTTGACGCTCTTGTGACACGAAGTTTCCCGCTTTCGCGTCAAGAATCGACGCTGCAATGCGGTAAGAAGCGGCGCAGGAGATACACGGCACGCTAAATTCAAGCTTGCTTGCCGCGGCCCGTCGCCCCGCTTATCGCGACCATATGCTCGTTTCCGCCTCAGGCGTGCCGGCCCTCGTCGGCAATACGCCACTCGTCCGTCTCGCCGGCCCCAGCGCTGCGACAGGGTGTGAAATCCTGGCCAAGTGCGAATTCATGAATCCGGGCGGATCGGTGAAGGATCGCGCGGCCCTGTTCATCATCGAGGATGCGGAGGCGAACGGTACGCTGCAGCCGGGCGGCCTGATCGTGGAGGGCACGGCGGGCAATACCGGCATCGGCCTTGCCTTGGTCGGCAATGCCAAGGGCTATCGAACCACGATCGTCATTCCCGAAACGCAGAGCCAGGAGAAGAAGGACACGCTGCGCGCGCTCGGCGCCGAACTGATCGAAGTGCCGCCGACATCCTACTCGAACCCGGCGCACTATGTGCATACGTCGCGCCGCATCGCCGAGGAGACGCCCGGCGCACTCTGGTCCAACCAGTTCGACAACATCGCCAACCGGCTGGCGCATATCCGTACCACGGCACCGGAGATCTGGGCGCAGACGGGCGGCAAGGTCGATGCCTTTACCTGCGCGGCGGGCACCGGGGGAACCATCGCCGGGGTCGGCCTGGGTCTGAAGGAGAAGCGCGAGGACGTCGTTATCGCCCTGACCGACCCTTACGGCGCGTCGCTGTACGAATTCTACACCAACGGCGAACTGCGCGCCGAGGGATCGTCGGTGGCCGAGGGTATCGGCCAGAGCCGGATCACCGCCAATTTGGAGAGCGCGCCGATCGATTTGGCCTTCCTCGTCTCGCACGCGGAGGGCTTCGAACAGGCCTATGCGCTGCTCAAGCAGGAAGGGCTCTGCGTCGGACTCTCGTCGGGCATCAACGTGGCCGGCGCGCTCGCGCTCGCCCGCGCGCTCGGTCCCGGCAAGACGATCGTCACCATCCTGTGCGACTCGGGCATGCGCTACCTGTCCACGCTCTTCAATCGTCAGTGGCTGGACACGAAAGGTCTGCGCGCGCCCGATTGGCTGTGAGTCGCCGCCCCGCCGAAGCGAGGTTCCCAAGCGGCGGGATGAGGACTATTCTGCCGCGATGACCGGCCGCCCATATGATGGACGTTAGGCGCATGCACCGCGTGCGTGTCGGCCTGATCGGATTAGCCTGGGTCTTCCTCCTGGTCATGCTCGCGACGGCTTTTCTCCACGTCGCCGACCGCGACGCCCCGAATGCGAACAGTAGCGTCGCGGTGAACGATGCCGCACCCAGCGATCCGCTGGCGGAACTGGGCGTCGCGCCCGGCAATGCGGACGACGCCCAGGCGCCGGCTGCGGATCACGGCAAGGCCCGTACGCCCGCTCGTTAGCGGAGCGCGCAACCGGATCCGGCGGGCATCCGCCCTACGGCGCCGCCGCGTGTGCGGCGCGGACCTCATCCGGTAAATCGTCGCACATGGTTATCCACAGTTCCGCAGCGGCCGTTCGGCCGGGAAATCCGTCATTCTTGCCTGGACGGCACAATAGGTCATTCCTTCGAAATGCACAGCAGAACCCATAGAATGGCATTGAAAACCATGCGTTACCCATGCTAATCCATATTTATCCGGTGAATGGCCACGTGCGCCCACGTCGTCACAGCCGGCCGATGGGGGACGGGACACTCGCCTTCACGGAAGCAGGGTGGAACGGACTGGGTGGCGAGGGAGAACTTCTTCGTTGGGCATGCGCTGAACGCGGTCGACGCGAAGGGTCGCGTGTCCGTGCCCGCCGCCTTTCGCCTGCAGATCGAGCGCCGCGCCAAGGAGGATGGCGGCAAGGAGCCCGAGAAGGAGCTGATGATCGCGCCGCATCCGAAGCGCGATCGCCTGCGCGCCTTCGATCCGATCGGTCTGCGCGATCTGTCCACCGACCTGCGCGACAGCGTCGCCGACCTGCCGGCCGCCGTCCGCCGCGAGGCGCACGAGGGCGCGCGCCGTAACGAGCTGACGGCGCTGACCCCAATCGCCTTCGACAGCGCCGGCCGGATGGTGCTGCCGCCGCTGCTCCGCAAGTTCGGCAAGATCGGCGACCTCGCCTTCTTCGTCGGCATGGAGGATTATTTCGAGATCTGGAGCCCGGAGAATGCCCGGATTGGCTTCGCCGACAATCCGGTGGTGCTCGAGATGCTCGACTTCTATCTCGAAGAGCGGGGCGGCGCATGACCGCGGCCGCCCCGCACGTTCCCGTCCTGCTCGACGAAGTGGTGGCCGGGCTCGCGCCGCAACCGGGCGAGATCCACGTCGATGGCACCTTCGGCGCGGGCGGCTACGCGCGGGCCCTGCTCGCGGCCGGCGCCGACGTGATCGCCTTCGACCGCGATCCCGATGCCATCGCCGAGGGACAGGCGCTGGTTGCGGAGAGCGGCGGCCGGCTGGAGCTCGTTCCCGACGTCTACTCGCGCATGGAGCCGGCGCTGGCCGAGCGCGCCATCGATCGGGTCGACGGCGTGACGCTGGATGTCGGCGTCTCGTCCATGCAGCTCGACCGCGCCGAGCGGGGCTTCTCGTTTCAGGCGGACGGCCCGCTCGACATGCGCATGGGCCAGTCCGGCACCAGCGCGGCCGACTTCGTCAACCACGCCGACGAGGCGGAGATCGCCGACGTGCTGTTCCACCTGGGCGAGGAGCGCCAGTCGCGCCGGGTCGCGCGTGCGATCGTGGCCGCCCGTCCGATCACGCGCACCGGCGAACTGGCGGCGGTCGTGCGCCGCGCGCTCGGCTATCGCGAGCACGACAAGAAGGATCCGGCGACCCGCACCTTCCAGGCGATCCGCATCCACGTGAACGGCGAGCTGGCCGAGCTGGAGGATGGGCTGGCGGCGGCGGAGCGCGTGCTGGCGCCCGGCGGCCGGCTGGCGGTGGTGTCGTTCCACAGCCTGGAGGACCGGATCGTCAAGCGCTTCCTCAAGGAGCGCAGCTCCGCACCGGCCGGCTCGCGCCACCTGCCCGAGGTGGCGGCGCCGAGTCCCAGCTTCGAGGCGGTCGCCAAGCCGGTGCGCGCCGGCGCGGCCGAACTGGCCCGCAATCCCCGTTCCCGTTCCGCCACGCTGCGCGTCGCCCGGCGCACCGCGGCCAGTCCTTGGGCGACGAAAGGCCGTGTATCATGATCGTCGCGACGCGTTTGAGCGCGGTGTGGCAGGTCGCCGGCGTCGCCGCGGCGGCGCTCTGCTGTTATCTGGTGTCGCAGTCGGTCGCGTCCGAGCGCGCGCAGCTGATCAAGGTCGACCGCCAGATCGCCGCCACGCACGACCAGATTGCGGGCCTGCAGATGGAAATCGGCGTGCGGGCGCGGATGGGCCAGCTGGAGAGCTGGAACCGCGACGTGCTCGCGCTGCAGGCGCCGCGTCCGTCGCAGTTCGTCGCCAGCGGTGTCCAGCTTGCCAGCCTCTACGGCCGCAAGACTGCGCCGGCGCTCCGGCTTGATCCGGCGATCGTACCGCAGCAGGGCGGGCCGACGATGGCGGCTTATCACGCGCCGGCTGCGCCCTTGGCGGTCCCTGCTGCCCCGGCGCACGCGGGTACCGCGGCTTCGTCGTCGACCGCGCCCGACATGCCCGCCACGCAGCCGCTGCTGCGGACGGCGGCCTATGTCCGTCCGGCGGCAGACCTGTTCGACGGCCAGTCCGCCGCCGCGATCCACAAGGCGGCCTACAAGGTGCTCGACGCAGCCGAGCATCCGGCCGACATGCCGGCCGTCTCTGCCAAGGCCGCGGTGGGCAAGGCGGCGCCGGTCAAGCTGGCCGCGCGTGATCCGCTTCCCAAGTCGCTGCTGCCGGCCGACATCGGCCTGCTCGCCGCGCGCGAAGTGCGGGGCACCAAGGGTAGCGGCAAGGCGGGGCGGTGAACGCGCCCGCCTCCCTGCGGCTCGACCGCGCCGAGCGGATCGACCTGCGCGAACCCGCCCTCGCGGCGGCGAAGCCGGGATCGCTCGGCGTCGCGCAGCAGCGGCTCATGGGTTTGATGCTGCTGTTCATGCTGGTAACGGCGGCCATCGCCCTCCGGCTGGTGCAGATCTGCCTCTTCGCCGGCGATGACGGCCGCAACGCCGCGGCGACGGCGGCGGAGCGCGGCGGGATCCTCGACCGCAACGGTCAGCCGCTCGCGACGACGATCAAGCTGTGGGCCGTCGCGATCAACCCGCAGAAGGTGCTGGGCGACAAGAGCGCGCTCGCGGTCAAGCTCGCGCAGCTGATGCCCGAGCGCTCGGTCGCGCAGTATCGCGCGATCCTCTTCGGCCGGCGCAAGTTCCTGTATCTGCGCCAGCCGGCCCCGCCCCAATTGGCCGCCGCGGTGCACGCGCTCGGCGAGCCCGGCATGCTCCTGCTGAGCGAACCCCATCGCCTGTTCCCGCAGGGGGCCATGGCGGGTCACCTGCTCGGCTATGCGCAGCAGGTGGAGGACGGACGGCATCGCCAGAAGCTGACCGGCATCGGCGTCGAGCGCTACTTCAACGACGACCTCACCGCCGGCAAGCCGATCACCCTGTCGATCGACACGCGGGTCCAGGCGGCGGTCGAGAATGAGATTGCGCGTCGCATGGTGGAAACCCAGGCCAAGGGCGGCGCCGGCGTCGTGCTGGACGTCGACACCGGCGAGGTGCTGGCAATGGCCTCGCTGCCCGACATCAATCCCAATGCGCCGCTCAAGGGCCTCACCCAGGCCGACCAGACGATCATGATCAACAAGGCGACGCAGGCCGTCTACGAGCTCGGCTCGACCTTCAAGATGATCACCTTCGCCAACGCGATCGAGCACGGCGTCATCACCGATTTCTCCAGGAAATATGATGTGGCCGCGCCGATCCAGATCGGCCGCTTCCGCATCAAGGACGACGAGCCGCAGAAGCGCGCGATCACCACGCCGGAGGTCATGACCTTCTCGTCCAACATCGGCACGGCGCAGATCGCGCAGGAGATCGGCGCGCCGCGGATCGACGCCTTCTTCAAGCTGCTCGGCCTCAACCAGCGTACGGGCATCGAACTGCGCGAGCGCGGCCAGCCGCAATATCCGTCCTACTGGGCGCAGACGACGGTCATGACCACAGCCTATGGCCACGGCATCGCCGTCACCCCGCTGCACCTGGCGCAGGTGTTCGCGGCGCTGGCCAATGGCGGCGTGCTGCACCCGGCGACGCTGCTCAAGCACCGGCCGGGCCAGCCGGTCGCGGGCAAGCGCGTCGTCTCCCAGGCGACCAGCGCGCGCATGCGCCAGCTGATGCGGCTCGTGGTGCTGCAGGGTACCGGCACCAACGCCAACGCGCCCGGCCTGCGCGTCGGCGGCAAGACCGGGACGGCGGAGAAGGTCAACGAGCGGGGCGGCTATGACAGGAACGCCAACGTGACCGCGTTCGCCGGCGCCTTCCCGATGGATCGCCCGCGCTACGTCACCCTGGTGGTGCTGGACGACGCGCGGCCGACCAAGGAGACCTACGGCTTCAAGACCGCCGGCTGGATGGCGGCGCCGCTCGCCAAGCGGATCATCGCGCGGATCGGCCCGCTTCTCGGCGTGCAGCCGGACCTCGCGCGCGATATTGACGTGTCGGATCTGATGCCGCTGATTCTCGAGAAGAAAGATCCGTCCAAGAATGTGGCTGAGTGAGCTTATCGGCGACACGCCTGCAGGCGCCGACACGCGCATAACCGGTTTCGCCATCGACAGCCGCAAGGTCGCGCCGGGCACGGTGTTCGGCGCCTTCCGCGGCGTGCAGGCCAATGGCGAGGACTATATCCCGCACGCGGTCGCCGCCGGCGCCGTCGCCGTCTTCGCGCGGCCCGAGGCGCTCGTCGAAGGCGCGGTGCACATCGCCGACGCCGAGCCGCGCCGCGGCTTCGCCCGCGCCGCCGCCCGCGTCTTCGCGCCGTT
>CAXTUG010000177.1:0-6885 GCA_964247375.1 uncultured Sphingomonadaceae bacterium | reverse complement strand
GAACTGGTACGACAACGACGAGGCCATCCACTACACCCTCGGCATCCTGGGCAGCCTCATCGGACCGCTCTTCGGCATCCTCATCGCGGGCTACTACCTCGCGGCCAAGCAGCGCATCGCGGTCGACGCCATGTACACGCTCGACCCGACGGGTCGCTACTGGTACCAGGGCGGGTTCAACCCGAACGCGGTGATCACCGTGGATGTCACTGGCGCGATCGCGATCCTGCTCAGCCTGTTCACCGGCGTCGGCGACGCCGGTGAACAGGCGGTCGAGCCGGTCGGCGAACGCGTCCGTGGCCGATCCACGGGTGCCGGTCACGAGCGAGGCGATCTCGTCCGGCGCGCCGCTCGCGAGCGTCCACACCACGTTCTGATAGGCGACCCACGAGGTGGCGAAGGTCAGCACGAGGCCCAGCGTCAGCATGCGCGGGGTGAGCGATGCCACGCCGATGCGCGTGCGGCCGGTGAGCAGGCCGAGCGCGAAGAGCGCGACGTAGAGGGTGAGCAGGATGGTGAGCGCCACCGCCAACCTGCCGTCGGCGCCGAACAGGTGGCCGAACGCGAAGGCGGTCGCCTGCCCCGTATGGCAATCGACGCTGCGCAACGCGGCGGAGATGCCCGCGGCACTGGCGCCGTCGAAGGAGGGACAGGCGCTCATTCGGCCGCCTCGGCGTAGAGCAGCGGCTCGGCGGCGGCGGGCCAGGGCTGGCCGGTCAGCAGCGGGTACCAGTCGGCCGGCGCGTCGCCCACCTGTCCGCGCAGCATGTCCAGCCGCCGCACGCTGGCTTCGCGGCCCGACAGCACGGTCAGCAGATCGGGCATGCCGGCCAGGTCGAGCCGTGCCACCACCGAGTGGTTGGCGTGCCGGACGAGGAAGCAGCGGCTATGCGCCGGAAGCTGGCGGATAAGCTCCAGTTCGTGCTCGCTGAGGCCGAAGCCGGTGCAGTAATCCTCCGCCCGCGCCTTCGGATTGGGCGTGAAGATCATCGTCGCGGTCTGCTCGACCAGCGCGGCGGCGATGCGGCTGTCGAGCGCGTCGCGCGCCGACTGGGTGGCGAAGCCGACGATCGCGTTGCGCTTGCGCAGCGTCTTCAGCCAGTCGCGGATGCGCGCGGCGAACACCGGATCGTCGAGCGCCTTCCAGCCCTCGTCGATCAGGATCATCGCCGGTTCGCCGTCGAGCCGCTCGTCGATGCGGTGGAACAGGTACATCATCGCCGGCGTGCGCAGCACCGGGGCGTCCAGCAGCGCGGTCATGTCGAAGCCGACCGTACGCGCCTCCAGGTCGAGCTGATCGGCGGCATTGTCGAACAGCCAGCCATGCTCGCCGCTGCCGATCCACGGCTCCAGCCGGGACGCGAGATCGCCCGGCTGCGGCCGCCGGCTGCCGCCGAGCAATTCGCGGAAGTAGCGCAGGCGGCGGAAGGCCGGATCGGCATCGAAGCAGGCGTCGACCGCCGCGGCGACGGTCGCCTGCTCCTCCGGGCCGTCCACCTGCAGCATCACGCCCAGCCAGTCGCGCAGGAAGGCTCGATTGACCGCGCCGTCGGGCAGCTGCAGCGGATTGAGCCCGCTCGGCTCGCCCGGCAGCAGCCGGCTGTAGCGTCCGCCGGCCGCACGCAGGAATATCTCCGCACCCCGATCCTTGTCGAACAGGATGGTGCGCGGGGCGAAGCGCTGCGCCTGCGCCGCGAGGAAGTTGAGCACCACCGTCTTGCCCGACCCTGACGGGCCGATGACGGTGAAGTGGCCGAGATCGCCTTCGTGGAAGTTGAAGAAGTAGGGCGTGGCGGCGGTGGTCTCCAGCACCGTGACCGCCTCGCCCCAGTGATTGCCGGAGGCGCGGCCGATCGCGAGACCGTGCAGCGAGAGAAAGCCGGCCGCGTTCGCGGTCGAGATCAGCGCGCGGCGAACGACGAAAGCTTCGTTGCCGGGGAACTGCCCCCAGAAGCCCGGTTCCAGGTTCAGGTCCTCGCGCACGGCGACCGCGCCGATGTCGGCGAGCGCCGCCGCGGCGCCTGCCATCGCGCTGTCGAGCGCCGGCAGGCTCTCCGCCCGAACCATCAGCGACAAATGGTGGTCGCCGAAACCGGTCTGTCCCGCGCCGAGCGCATCGCGCGCGGCGAGCATCTCGCGCCGTTCCGCCCCGGCCTCCTCGTCGGCCGAGCGCAGCCGGCGGATGGCGAGGTCGATCCGCTCGCGCGCGACCTGGCGGTCGGCCGGCGCGAAGCTCTCGCTCAGCACCATCTCGTGCGGCAGGCGCAGGATATTGTCGATCAGGCCGGCGCGCGTGGCGTCCGGATACTCCTTGATCGACAGCATGCCCGCGAAATCGCGGCCGTTGGCGCGCCGCGTCTCGATCGCCTCGAGCCCGAAGCTCACCCGTGCATAGGGGATGTGGTGGCCCACATCGGTGTCCCCATCGGGCAGCAGCACCGGGCGCATCTCGCCATTGTAGATGGCGGACAGCGTCTCGAGCGGCTCGGAGCAGACGCCGCCCGCCGCCTCATAGGTGGCGAGCGCGCGCGCGCCGTAGGGCTCCAGCGCAGCGACGAGCGCCGCGGAGGCGGCCTCCAGCGCACGCAGGTCGGCCGCGTCGATTCCGTCTTCGTGCCGGGTGAAGCGGCGGCGCAGGCGGTCGGCCCAACCCGTCTTGCCGCGGGCGGGGCGGCGCACGATCGAGACGATCTGCTCGTTCACGAACAGCCGCTGCCCGTCCAGCTTCGCCTGCCAGCGCGCGTTCAGCAGGTCGGCGAAGGGATCGGCCAGCTGCTCTTCCAGCGCCACGGACACGCGGCGGCGGATGACGTGATGGTACAGGACGAAGCGCGCATCGAGTATGCTGCGCAGCATGGTCTCGCGCACGCCGAGATGATGATCAAGCGCCTCGCCGTCCTCCGTCTCGAACGGCAGGCCGGGCACCTGGATCATGCGCATCAGCGCGCCGTCGCGCAGCTGGATCGTCGCGGCGTCGACGTGACGGGCGTAGGGCAGCCGGTCGCCGGCGCGGGTTTCCTTCGCCGCCCAGCTCGCAGGACCGATCCACTTCACCATCGGATGCTCTCCTGCCGGCCTACGGCGCATAGCTGTTGCAGCCCCAGCGCTTCCAATTGGCGACACGGGGACAGCGGCTGACCTTCGTCAGCCAGAGATCGAAGATGCGCGGCTCGCGCAGGCAGGCGAGATACCCTGCCCCGTGCACCACCAGCGCGACCGGAAGCGCCAGGAAGCTGCGCGTGATCAGGAAGGCCTCGGTCGTGATCGCCGCATTCAGTACGAAGAAGCTGTAGGTCACCCCTGCGAACATCTGCGGGCGGGTCAGCGCGCGGAAGACGGGCGAGCGCGTCACGGGTCAATGCGCCATGCCGGCGGTCGACTGGATGCCGCTGACGATCGCCCCGGCGCCGAACAGCACGAAGCAGCCGACGATCACGGTCGCGCCGAAGCGCCAGTTCATGCGCCCGGTCAGCATCATGAAGCCGACCATCGCCACCGCGATCACCGCGCAGGCGGTGGCGACGTTGCCCAGCAGCGTACCCTGCAGCCAGCCGAGCGCCGAGACGATCGGGCCCGACCCCGCGGGATCCGCCGCTGCCTGCGCGAAGGCAGGCGACGACAGCGTGGCCGCGGCCAGCACGGCGGCGGCGAGCTGGCCGGAACGCCTGCGCAGGACAAGGGCGGCGCGCGCCGGAGCATGCTGTTTCTTCAACGTATCTCTCCCATGCTGTGGACCGGCCCGGCGGGCGCGAGGCGATCGATGATCGTGGAGACGTAGGCCTGCGTTTCGCGGATCCGCGGAATGCCGCCGGCGGTGAGCACGCGTCGGGGACCGGCATTGTACGCCGCCAGCGCCCGCTCGACGTCGCCGTCGAACAGGTCGAGCATCTGCCGCAGATAATGGGCGGCGCCGCTCAGGTTCGAGGCGGCGTTGCGCGGGTCGACCGCGAGCGCGCGTGCGGTCGCCGGCATGAGCTGCGCCAGTCCGATCGCGCCCTTCGCCGAGATCGCGGCGGGCTGCCACGCGCTCTCGCGGGCGACCAGGGCTGCCAGCAGGCTGGGACTCACGTCGTAACGCCGCGCCGCGTCGATCAGCATCGTGGCGTAGGCTGGCGGCACGTCCGGATCGGCCACCTGGGTCAGCGCAGCGGCGGGAACGTCCGGCACGCCGTCGATCGTCGCGCTGTCGTCATCCAGGTCTGCCGCGGCGCTGCCGCGCGGGATCGCGCCGGTGCCGCTGCGCATCTGGACCGACCCGTCGTCCGCAATCTCGAACACGGCGGCGCACGCCGGTCCTGCGGCAAGTCCGAGCAGCAGCAATGCTCCGGCGAACGCGCGCATCACACCAGGCTCCAGAGCAGGACGAGGTTGAGGCCGGTCACGGTCGCCGCGACGGTCCACGCCAGCGCCTTCGTCGCACGGCCGTTCACAAGGCTTCCCATCAGCGCGGGATCGCTCGTGAACCTGACCAGCGGGATGACCGCGAACGGCAGCTGCAGGCTGAGGATCACCTGGCTCAGGATCAGCAACCGCGTCACCCCGCCATTGCCGTAAGCCATCGCGACCACCACCGCGGGGATGATCGCCAGGCCGCGCGTGACCAGCCGGCGCGCCCATGCGGGCATGCGCAGGTCGATGAAGCCTTCCATCACGATCTGGCCGGCGAGCGTGCCGGTCACCGTCGAGTTCTGCCCCGAGGCGAGCAGCGCGACGGCGAACAGGACGCTTGCCGCGCCAACACCCAGCAATGGCGACAGCAGGTGGTAGGCCTGCGCGATGTCGGAGACGCCGGTCTGGCCGGCCGCGTGGAAGGCGGCCGCCGCCAGGATCAGGATCGCGGCATTGATGAAGAAGGCCAGCGTCAGCGCGACCGTGCTGTCGATCGTCGCCATGCGCACCGCTTCGCGCTTCTTCTCCTCGGTGCGGCCGATCGCGCGGGTCTGCACGATCGACGAGTGCAGGTAGAGGTTGTGCGGCATCACCGTCGCGCCGAGGATGCCGATCGCCAGGTAGAGCTTGTCCGGATTGGCGAGCACGTCGCCGCTGGGTACGAAGCCGCGGGCGACCTCCGCCCAGGCGGGCTGCGCCAGCAGCAGCTCGCAGGCAAAGCAGGCGGCGATCAGCCCGAGCAGCGCGATGATGAACGCTTCGAGCTTGCGGAAGCCTTGCCGCTGCAGGCCGAGCACGAGCAGCACGTCGATCGCGGTCAGGCCGACGCCGACCACGAGCGGTATGCCGAACAGGAGCTGCAGCGCGATGGCGGTGCCGATGACCTCCGCCAGGTCGCAGGCGACGATCGCCGCCTCGCACATCAGCCACAATCCGATCCGGGTGGCCGGAGAATATTGCAGGCGGCAGGCCTGCGCCAGGTCGAGCCCGCTGGCGATGCCGAGCTTCGCCGACAGCGCCTGCAGCAGCATCGCCATGACGCTCGCGCCCAGGACCACGCTGAGCAGGCCGTAACCGAAGGCCGATCCGCCGGCGAGATCGGTGGCCCAGTTGCCCGGGTCCATGTAGCCGACCGCGACCAGGTAGCCCGGACCGGAGAAGGCCGCGAGCTTGCGCCAGAAGGCACCCACGCCTTCCGGCACGCGCACGGTACGGTTCACGCCGGCCAGGCTCGGATAGGCCGGCGCGAAGCGCCGTATCTCTATCGGAATGTCCAGACCGGTCAGCGCGTTCATGACGATCTCGCTCGGCGTCGATGAGGGGCCATGTGCGGCGCCGCTAGCTTGCGGTGCTCAGATTGATGGTGCCGTTCACCCCGTTCGGGAAGAAGCCGCCCTTCTGCGCGGCCAGCTTCGTCAGATAGACGATGTCCAGCACCTGTCCCGGCGTACGGCTGAAGGCGACGCCGTCGCCGTCGGTCGGCACGATGTTCGCCGTGCCGTCCGATGCCACGATGCCCTGGTCGAGATCGCTGGCGCCGTCGAGGCTGTCGCGCGCGTCGGAGATCTTGCCGGCAGCGGCGATCAGCGTCGGCGCCCGGAGGCCCTTGCCGTAGAGCACCGTCCGGATCAGGCCGGCATGATAGGCTTCCGCCGCGAGGATGCCGGCCGCAGCTTCCAGATAGGTGCTGTTCTTGATGAGCGGCGACGCGCCCTTGTAGGCGGTCACGCCGACATCCTCGAAGATGAAGGCGCCGAGCAGGAAGTTCTCGTCGCTCGCATAGGGATCGAACGACTGCCCCTGCGTGATCAGCCCGGCGGCGACTGCCGCGCTGGAGAAGGCGCCGGTCGGGCTGGCGCTGATGTCGATCGCCGGCTGGGCGACCGCCGACGCGCCCAGCGCGGTGCGCAGGAATGCGACGTGCGCGCGTTCGTCGCCGGCAATCTCGTTCGCATATTGCTGCACGACCGGATCGGTGAAGGCGACCTTGCGTCCGCCGGTCACGGCGCCCTGGGTGCCGGTGCCGCCGAGCAAGCCCTGGTCGAGACCGGCGCCCGTGGTCGCGTAGACGTAGAACTGCGCTTCCAGATATTCGAGGTTGAGCGCGAAGTTCAGGATGTCGCCGTCGCCGATCTGCGCCGCCGGCGGCGTGTTCGCGCCGCCGCCGCCATTGTCGTTCGGGCCGCTGCCGTCCCCGCACGACGTGAGGAATGCGGTGCCGGCCACTGCGGCGGTGGCGCCGCCGGCGAATTTCAGGAATTTGCGGCGCTCGCTGCGGCGCTGCGCCTGACGCTCGAGCACTTCGGCGATAAGATGATGCTGATTCATGGTGACTGGCCTCCCTCTCGCGGTGCTTAGTTGGCGGCGCTGACGGTGATGTTGCCGTTGACGCCGTTCGGGAAGAACCCGCCCTTCGCTACGGAGGCCTTGCTCAGGTAGACGATGTTCAGGACTTGACCGGTCGACCGGCTGAAAGCGATGCCGTTATTGTCGAGC
>CAXTUG010000176.1:5332-6932 GCA_964247375.1 uncultured Sphingomonadaceae bacterium | reverse complement strand
GCTGATCTCGGTCTTGCCGCAGCCGGTCGGCCCGATCATCAGGATGTTCTTGGGGCTGACCTCGTCGCGCAGCTCGGCCGGCAGCTTCTGCCGCCGCCAGCGGTTGCGCAGCGCGACCGCGACCGCGCGCTTGGCGTCGTCCTGGCCGATAATGTGTTCGTCGAGCGCCGCGACGATGGCTTTGGGTGTGAGTGCGTCGTTCATTCTTCTGTCCTGGGAACCCTCTCCTCGTCTTCGCGGGAGAGGGCTGGGTGAGGGTCTTCTTCTTGGGATGGTGCGGGTTCCGGGAGGGAAACCCTCACCTCCCGCGAAAGCGGGAGAGGGTCACTTACGCAGCGTCCTCGATCGTCTCGACCGTCAGATTGCCGTTGGTGAAGACGCACACGTCGCTGGCGATCTGCATCGCCTTGCGCGCGACCGTCTCCGCATCCTGCTCATAGTCGACCAGCGCCCTGGCCGCGGCGAGCGCGTAATTGCCGCCCGATCCGATCGCAGCGACGCCCGCTTCCGGCTCCAGCACGTCGCCATTGCCGGTCAGGATCAGGGTGACGTCCTTGTCGGCGACGATCATCATCGCCTCCAGGTTGCGCAAGTATTTGTCGGTGCGCCAGTCCTTGGCCAATTCCACCGCCGCGCGCAGCAGCTGGCCGCGATGCTGCTCCAGCTTGCGCTCCAGCCGCTCGAACAGGGTGAAGGCGTCCGCCGTCGCCCCGGCGAAGCCGCCGATGACCTGGCCGTCGCCCAGCCGGCGCACCTTGCGCGCATTGGGCTTGATCACCGTATTGCCCAGGCTAACCTGGCCGTCGCCGGCCACCACCACCTTACCGTTCCTTCGGACGGACAGGATGGTCGTCCCGTGCCAGCCGATCTTGTCTTCACTCATCTTGTGCATGTCTCCGCTCTACGGCGATATGGGAAGGCGTGAAAACTTTGCAACGCGCCGGCCCGGCACAGCGGCAGTCGTCCGGCCGTGGCGGGCACTTGTCGCATAAACCACGAAAATAACAGTTGCGCCTACAATAGCACTGGAAAAGCCCCCGAACGCCTTTATATGTCGCCGCTTCCTAAGGAGTATTGAAGTGGCGAATGACAATCAGGAATTGATTACGTTAACGGCTGACATTGTTGCGGCGCACGTGAGCAACAATAACGTTCCGACTGCGGAAGTCGGTGCGCTGATCCAGAGTGTATACACCGCGCTGACGCAGGTTGGTGCGCCCGCGCCGGAGCCGCAGGCGGAGAAGCCGAAGGGCGCCGTTTCGGCGCGCGCCTCGATCAAGCCTGATTTTCTGGTCAGCATGATCGACGGCAAGCCGTACAAGATGCTTCGCCGTCACATCTCGCAGCACGGCTATACCCCGGAGAGCTACCGCGAAGCTTTCGGGCTGCCGCGCGATTATCCGATGGTCGC
Source organism: uncultured Sphingomonadaceae bacterium (assembly GCA_964247375.1). Taxonomy (GTDB): domain Bacteria; phylum Pseudomonadota; class Alphaproteobacteria; order Sphingomonadales; family Sphingomonadaceae; genus Sphingomonas_I. The sequence goes on along the minus strand of CAXTUG010000176.1, from coordinate 5,521 downwards.
GTCCAATTACGCCGAACAGCGGCGTGCGCTGGCGCACAAGATCGGCCTCGGCCGCAAGCCGCGCACCGGCGCCAAGCCGGGCCGCAAGCCGAAGACCGCCTGATCCGGCGATACCGGCAGGAGAATGAAAAGGCCCCCGGGGGGAGGGGGCCCCGGGCGGGTGGGTTTAGCCCCCCTGGGGCCGCGGGG
>CAXTUG010000176.1:0-5322 GCA_964247375.1 uncultured Sphingomonadaceae bacterium | reverse complement strand
ACCCCCCCTTCCCCGGCTAACCCGCCTGAAAAACTAACCGCCGGCGGCGCTATGGGCGCCGCGGCCTTTTCGTTAGCGCCGCCTTGCCGCAGCGCAGCAACAGCGGCATAGGCCGGCCATGCCGATCGATGAATCTCTTCCCGCGCGGAACGGCGCCGGGCACGGATTGCGGTTCGGGCTGTTCGTCTCGCTGATCGCCGCCCTGATGGCGGTGACGCCGCTCGGGATCGACTCCATGCTGCCGGCGCTGCCGCACATCGGCCGATCGCTCGGCGTCCTGACGGAGAACCATCAGCAGTGGGTGGTCGCGATCTACGTATTCGGCTTCGGCGCCGCGCAGATCGTCTACGGCCCGCTCGCGGACCGGTTCGGCCGCAAGGCGATCCTGGTGCCGAGCCTGCTGCTGTTCGCCATGCTCAGCATCGTCGCCGGGCTCGCTACCAGCTTCGAAGGCCTGCTCGCCGCCCGGCTGCTCGAAGGGATTGCGGGCGCATCGGGCCGCGTCCTCACCATCTCCGTCGTCCGGGACTGCTATTCCGGCCGGCAGATGGCGCGCGTCATGTCCACGTCCTTCATGGTCTTCCTGATTGTGCCGGTCCTGGCGCCGAGCATCGGCCAGCTGATCATGCTGGTCGGCAGCTGGCGGCTGATCTTCTTCTTCCTGGCCGCATTCGCGCTGGTCGTGGCGGCTGTCGCGGGTCTGCTGCTGCGCGAGACGCTGCATCCCGAGGATCGGCGTGAACTGTCGGTCCGGTCGGTCGGCGAGGGTGTCCGGCAAACGCTGACCGATCGCAGCGCGCTCGGCTACATGCTCGCCAGCACGCTGACGTTCGGGGCGCTGATGGGGTTCATCAACTCGGTCCAGCAGATCTTCCAGGACATCTTCCACGCGCCGCAGCGCTTCCCGCTGGTCTTTGCGGGCGTGGGCATGTCGATGGCGATCGCGGCCTTCGTCAACGCCCGCATCGTCGAGCGGCTGGGGACGCGGCGGGTGTCGCACGCGGCGCTGCTCGGCATGATCGCCGTATCCGCCGTGCACAGCCTGTTCGCGGCGAGCGGCCATGAGACGATGCTCGGCTTCGCGCTGCTGCAGTTCGCGACGATGTTCTGCTTCGGCCTGATCGGCTCCAACTTCAATTCCATGGCGATGGAGAATGTCGGCGCGATCGCCGGCACCGCGTCTTCGGTGCAGGGCTTCCTGTCGACCTGCGGCGGGGTGCTGCTGGGCCTGGTGATCGGCCAGTCGTTCGATGGCACGATCCTGCCGCTGGCGCTCGGTTTCCTGCTGCTCGGGCTCGCGGCGCTGGTCGTGGTGCTGATCACCGAACGCGGCCGGCTGTTCCGCGCGCATCATGCGCCGCCGTTCGCCTTTGCGCACGACTGATCACCCTCGCATACAGCTTGTCGGGAACATCGCGGCACGGTCGAACGTAAGGAGGCGCATCACTCCGGGAGCAGCGCGATGCGATCAGACGAGCGACGGGATCAGGCGAGGTCGCCGGCCTTGTCCTTCTGGTCGCCGCTCCACGCGATGCTGGCGGCGTTCCCGCTCGTATGTTTCGTCGGGGCGTTCCTGACCGACCTTGCCTATGCGGGCAGCGCCAACCTGCAATGGCAGTATTTCTCGGTCTGGCTGCTGACCGCCGGGCTCGTCGTCGGAGCGCTGGCCGCCGTCGCCGGCATCGTCGACTATGCGGTCGACCGGCAGCGCGCCCGTGGCCGCCAGGCGCGGTGGCACATCGTCCTCAATTCCGTCGCCTGGCTGCTGTCGCTGGTGAATGCCTTCGTCCACAGCCGCGACGGCTGGATCGCCGTCGTGCCGCAGGGCCTGATCCTGTCGGGCATCGTCGCGCTGCTGGTGCTCGCCGGCTTCTGGCAGGCGCAGACGCTGCTCCACCGCCGTCACGCCGGAGTGGGGGCATGATCCTGCCGCGCACCTCGCTGGCCGTGCTCGGCCTCGCCGGCTGCCTCGCCGCGTGCAGCGATCCCAAGTTCGACGAGAGCAGCCAGATCGGCCCCGACCCGGTCCTGCCCGAGCAGCACCAGTATCTGCTGCCGCCGATCAAGGTCGCGCCGGGCGTCGGCTGGCAGAAGGGACAGACGCCGGTCGTGCCCGCCGGCCTGCGCATACAGGCGCTGGCGACCGGCCTGGCCCATCCGCGCATGGTTTACGTGCTGCCGAACGGCGACATCCTGGCGGTGCAGGCCAAGTCGCCGCCGGTGGAGCCGGTGAAACGGCCCAAGGACCCGATCACGTCCTGGGTCAAGAACAAGGCGACCTCCTATCCCGGCGGTCCCAAGGCGGCGAGCCGCATCACCCTGATCCGCGACGCGGACGGCGACGGCGTGCCGGAGCTGCGGGTGACCCTGCTCGACAAGCTCAATTCGCCGTTCGGCGTCGTGTGGATCGACAACAATCTCTACGTCGCCAACACCGACGCGGTCGTGCGTTATCCGTTCGCGCCCGGGCAGACCCGCATCACCGCGCGCGGGACGGTGCTGACCGAGCTGCCCGGCGGACCGATCAACCATCACTGGACCAAGAGCCTGACCGTCAGCCCCGACGGGCAGCGCCTCTACGCCACGGTGGGATCGAACAGCAACATCACCGAGAACGGCATCGAGGCGGAGCACGGCCGCGCGGCGGTGTGGGAGATCGACCGGGCGAGTGGCCGCGCGCGCATCTTCGCCGGCGGCCTGCGCAATCCGAACAGCCCCAACTTCTATCCGGGCACGAACACCTTGTGGGTCGTCGCCAACGAGCGCGACGAGCTCGGGCCCCACCTCGTGCCCGACTATCTGACGTCGGTGCGCGACGGCGGCTTCTACGGCTGGCCCTATTCCTACTACGGCCAGCATCTCGATCCGCGCGTGCGGCCGCAGCGGCCCGACCTGGTCGCGCGGGCGATTAAGCCCGATTACGCGCTCGGCAGCCACGTCGCCGCGCTCGGCCTGACCTTCTACACCGGCGCCAGCCTGCCGGCGCGCTATCGCGGCGGCGCCTTCATCGGCGAGCATGGCAGCTGGGACCGCTATACGCCGTCGGGCTACAAGGTGGTGTTCGTACCCTTCGCCAACGGCCGCCCCGCCGGCAAGGCGGAGGACGTCGTCACCGGCTTCCTCGACACGCAGCACGACAAGAGCTTCGGCCGCCCGGTCGGGCTGGCCGTCGACAGGACCGGCGCATTGCTGGTCGCCGACGATCTCGGCAATACCGTCTGGCGGGTGAGCGCGGCAGGGGCGCCTGTCGGCAATCCGGCGGCGCACTCCCGTTGAGGAGCAGCCGGGCGACGCGGACGACGAGCGAGGAGCATAGACATGAAGATCGCGCTGCAGATCCTGGCCGTGGTCGCGCTACTCGTGGGCTTGCTGTGGATCGGTCAGGGCACCGGCGTGGTGAAGTGGCCCGCGTCAAGCTTCATGATCGATCAGCGGCCATGGGCCGTGCGGGGCGCATTGCTCGCCCTGGTAGCCCTGTTCTTGATGTGGTCTGCGCGAAGGCGCTGACCACACCTACGGCATCGTGCGATATATGTGATCCGTTCGCTCCGAGTGCCGCCGAGGCCAGCGCCGTGGGGCGAGAGCCGCACGTCAAGCGCCGGGCTGACGCTCGAATACGAGGATGGCGAGCCGGGTGTCGCGCCGCGACCACCAGCGCTCGTTATCGTAATGCGCATAGGGCTCGCGCGCATGGTCGGTCAGCGTATAGCCGAGCGCCTGCATCGCAAGCACATAGTCCTCCGTCTCGCGGTTGAAGACCGGCGGGTTGCCGTCGCGCCGCCAGCGCCGGTCCATGATCTCGGCGATGACGATCCGGTCGGCCGCCTCGGCCGCCTTGGCCAAGGTCTCGACCAGCAGCGCGTCGGGAACGTGGAGCATCACGGTGTAGAACAGCACGGTACCCGCGCGCGGATAGGCGAGCTCCTCGGTCACCAGCCGGAAGTCGTGATCGGGCAGCGCGGTTCGTGCGGCGATCAGCGCGTGCGGGTTGATGTCGACGCCGACATATTCGTCGGCCGCGAACCCCGCCGCAATTCGGCCAACGCCGCAGCCGACCTCTAGCAGCGGCAGCGCCCCGCCGGCGATCGTCCGCATCAGGGCGGGAACGTCGAACCCTTCGGGATGCTGGATACCGACCTCCGGCTTGATGTGATCGGTGCCCTCGATTCCCCAGAACAGCGCCTCGCTTGACCGGCGATAGCGGCTGAAACGCCGGGCCTCCTCCAGCGCGGGCGGGATGAACGGCTTGGGCCGTACGGTGCCGCCGCTGACCGCCGCCTTGTGAGTGCGCGAGGCCTGCCAGTGGGTGATGACCGGCGCCTGCTCGGGCTGGTGGTCGAAGATGAACAGGTAGGATTGCGGCAGCCACTGAGTTATGAGCGGCTCGCTCGAGGCGATGTCGGCCCAGGCGGCGTCGAGGTGCATCTGATCCCACAGCAGCGGGTCGGCCTCGCAGCGCAGCACCCAGCGATCGAGCAGGCGCCCGGCGGCTTCGGTCGCGCCGAAGAAGACGGTGCCCGAGCCGAATTCCCAGCCATGCGTCTTCGCGATCGCGAAATCGGCGCCGCAGCGGCGCAGCGTGACGGGATCGGCCTCGACGGTCGCGTCGGCATCGAGCCAGACCACCGGCCGGTCGAGCTCGCGCCACTGATCGCGCACGAAGCGCGCCTTCATCGCGCAGTTGCGCTCCCACGAGCCGAGCGGGTCGACCCCGACGATGCGATGATCGAGCCCGAACCGGTCGAGCGACGCCTCCAGCCGCGCGGCGAGCGCCTGGTAGCCGGTGTCGCGGGTGTAGAAGCTGACGAACACCGGCTCCTCGCCGCCAGTGTCGACGAGGTCGAGCGGCGCCTCCGCGCCCAGCCAATAGCCGGGCGAGCCGCCGATATGCGCGATCTCGTGGAAGCCGGCCTTGGTCTCGTCATGCGCGGGATCGTTGGCGCCCTCGATCGCGATCGGCTCGCCGAGCGAGCGGACATAGGCATCGAGGCGGGAGGCGAGCAGCTGGTCCATGCCGCCCGGTATCGGCCGAACATGGTTGAAACGGCGTTAATCATCCGGTCCGCGGATCGGCTTGCCGGCGCCGGTGCCGGGCTCGGCTCCGCCCGTCGCGCCCGGCTCTCGAAATAGGTTGCCGCCGGTTTGAACGTTTCGGCTTCGGCGAAACACTAAGGCGGGAGGGGATCGTCATCCGATCACCTCACGACCACGCCCGCCTTACCGTGCGTGCTCGTCCAGATCGGATCACAAGATCAAGAGGAGGACGAAATGAGGATCGATCGGACCGTTGGAACTTGGTCGGCACGATGCAGCCTCGTGCTC
>CAXTUG010000175.1:3491-6933 GCA_964247375.1 uncultured Sphingomonadaceae bacterium | reverse complement strand
GCGACACCTACCAGCGCATCGCCCAATCCAAAGGCCTGCCACGGGACAGCCATTAACAAGGGAGAATGAGGATGCGGCGGGTTCTGCGCGCATGGTCGGCGGCCCTCGGCCTGATCGCCGCCGCGCCGGCGGCAGCGGCGGAACATGCCGACATCGCGATCCATGCGGACCGGCCGGGACCGCAGGTCAACCGCCAGATCTTCGGCCAGTTTGCCGAGCATCTCGGCTACGGCATCTATGGCGGCATCTGGGTGGGGCCGAAGTCGCCGATTCCGAACATTCGCGGCTATCGCAAGGACGTCGTCGCCGCGCTCAAGGATCTGTCGGTGCCGTTCGTGCGCTGGCCGGGCGGCTGCTTCGCCGACGAATATCACTGGCGGGACGGCGTCGGGCCCGCCGCCAAGCGCCCGGTCAAGGTCAACACCTGGTGGGGCGGCGTCACCGAGGATAACCGCTTCGGCACGCACGAATATTTCGGCCTGCTCGACCTGATCGGCGCGGAGGCCTACGTGTCCGGCAACGTCGGCAACGCGCCGCCGCGCGAGGCCGCCGAGTGGGTCGAGTATATGACCTCCGCCACCGGGTCGACGCTCGCCAAGGAGCGTGCCGCCAACGGCCATCCGGCGCCGTTCAGGCTCGCCTATTTCGGCCTGGGCAACGAGCTGTGGGGCTGCGGCGGCAACATGCGGCCGGACTATGCCGCCGACGTCACCCGCCGCTACGCCACCTTCATCAAGCCGGGCAACGGCACGACCGTGATGAAGATCGCGAGCGGCCCGTCGGATACGGACTATGCCTGGACCGAGACGATGATGCGCGAAGCCGGCAAGCTGATCGACGGCCTGACGCTGCATTATTACACGGTGCCCGGCCCTGACTGGCAGCATAAGGGCGCCGCCACCGGCTTCAGCGAGACGGAATGGGCGGCCACCCTGGCCAAGACCCTGCGGATGGACGAGTATCTCACCCGGCATTCGGCGATCATGGACAAATATGATCCGGCCAGGCGCGTGTGGCTCGTGGTCGACGAATGGGGCGCCTGGTACGATCCCGCACCGGGCAGCAATCCCGGCTTCCTGGTCCAGCAGAACTCGCTGCGCGACGCCCTGCTGGCGGCGGTCAACCTCAACATCTTCGTGGCGCACGCCGACCGCGTGAAGATGGCGGCGGTCGCGCAGATGGTGAACGTGCTGCAGGCGATGATCCTGACCGACGGACCGCGCATGGTGAGGACGCCGACCTACTACGTCTTCCAGCTCTACAAGCCGTTCCACGACGCGACCCAGCTGCCGATCGCGATCACGTCGTCGTGGTACGGCAAGGACCAGTGGACCATGCCGGCGGTGAGCGCGGCGGCGGTGCGCGACAAGTCGGGCATCGTGCATGTCGCGCTCGCCAATCTCGACCCCAATCAGCCGGCGACGATCTCGGCCAGGCTGACCGGCACCGCCGCGACCGCCGTCGGCGGCCGGCTGATCACGGCGAACGCGATGGATACGGTGAACAGCTTCGACCGGCCGGATCAGGTGACGCCACAGCCGTTCCGCGGCGCTACTCTGCAAGCAGATCAGCTGACCGCGACGTTGCCCCCGAAGTCGGTAGTCATGCTGGACCTGCACTAAGCGGCAGATGACGCCCACGAAGCTACGACGAGATGATCAAAGGCCAGATCATCGCCATGGTTAAACCAATACGGATGTAAATTGGTTCACGATGTTGCATGATCTGCCGCGTTAACCATGTTGACGCAACCTCCCGTGTGTGAAACTACTTGGCTCGCGTAAAATGATGTCTTGCGCTGGGTGAGTCGGAGGGGGCGGCGCCAGCGAGATCGTTCGTCGGCTGTCTGCACGTCAGTCGTCTGCGCGCTCGCAACAGCAGGGTCGATACCCGTCCGGTCATTCCGTTGGGGGAGATTGGCCGGTGTTGCTCCACGATTTCGGCACTTGGGCGGCCGCACGCGATACCGAGCAGGCTGATCTGCTGAGAGACGAGGAGCCCCTCGTCGCGAGCCGCCGCGTGGCGCTCGGCCTCGACGCGCATTCGTCGAGAGTGGGACTTGCCCTCTCTGGTGGCGGCATCCGATCCGCTACGTTCAGTCTGGGATTGATGCGCGAGTTGGCGGCGCAGAAGCTGCTGCATAAGATAGACTATCTCTCGACCGTGTCGGGTGGCAGCTATATCGGCGCCTATTATACCGGCCTGTTCGCACCTCGAAAGGTCAACGGCGTCCAGCTGCCGCCCGTGCTGAACCGCGACTCCTTCAGCAACGATGCCGATCCGTTCAGGCCGGCCGAAGGGCTGCCGCGGGCGTCGCTGGAGTGGCTGCGCCAATCCGGCCGATATCTCGCTCCGCAAGGCGCCGGCGACTATTGGAAGGCGATCGGCTTGCTGGTGCGCAACTGGCTGGGACTGCAGCTGGTGATAGGCACGACCATCATGCTCCTGGCGCTGTTCGCGGTCGGGTTCCGCCTCGTAATATCGCACTTCATCTTCGCGCCGCAGAGCATGATGATACCACATTGGCTCTGCCGCGCTCCTCTGCTGATCCTGCTGGTGATCCCGATCTCGGTCCACGTCGCCATCGGATGGGCCTACTGGCTTACCAGACGCGACCTCCACGGGCGGACCGGCTGGAGTACCAATGTCGCCCAGATCGGCTCGATCATCATCTTCGCCGGTGCAGCGGCGGTTGCGAGCCTCGATGGATTGGCGCGACAGTTCATGGCAAACAGCACCGACCCGATGGAAGTGCGTGTTTCCGCCGCGGTGATCGCCGCCGCCGCCTTGTTCGGCCTGGTGGCCCTGGCGCTGAGCGGCATCTATGCCGGCCGCGCGGTCAGTGCCGAGGAGCGCTGGGATCATCGCCGGGCATGGCTGACCCAGCCGATGAGCTTCTGCGCTGCATGGACCGCCGCGATCCTCGTCGCCGCCGCGTCCGACGCGTTCGCCTTCTTTCTCTACGGGACCACGTGGGCCGGGTGGAGCGTCGCGATCAGCGCAGCCGCTTCGACGGTATTGGTGCCGGCCGGACGGTGGCTGGTGTCGCGATTGATGCAGATTGCGGGCAGCGTTCCCCGAAGCAGGGCGCCCAGCGACGCCGACACGCCGGCCAAGGCGCCCGGCATCATCAACGCCGACCTGCTCACCAAGCTGGCCGCCATGGCAGCAACGATACTCCTCATCGTGGCGCTCATCACCTTCTGGTCGGTGCTCGCCTACAAGGCGGTGTCGCCGATGTCGGGAAATGGCGCGTGGGACGGCATCGCACCGGTGGCGAATTTCGGCGCGACAATCCGCGCCTGGTTCGCCTGGACATTGATCCTGGGCTTCCTGAGCGCCTGCATCGCAAGGACGACCACCTTCCTCAACCTGTCCAGCCTGACGAGCTTCTACGCCGGGCGGCTGCAGGCAGAGCTCGCGGGCGGGCTGCCGCGGGTGT
>CAXTUG010000175.1:0-3470 GCA_964247375.1 uncultured Sphingomonadaceae bacterium | reverse complement strand
CACCCCCGCCACGGCAGTGGCGCTCGATGCCTGGGCCGAGCGCGACGACGTCAGCCTCGACAATTACTACCCGCCGGTTCCACCCGATCCGGCGCCCGGCACCCCCCGCGACGAGGCGGCCGAAGCCAGGCGGTCGGCTGCGCCGCTGCACCTGATCAACATAACCCTGAACGAGACACGCAGCGTCGGCTCCAACATCGTCCAGCGCGACCGCCGCGGCCGCAACCTCACGCTGTCGCCCGGCGGCCTCTACTGCAACGGCGACAGCCGCGACCGACTGTTTCGCGTCAAGTATCGCGGCGCCGGCCACGAACACCTGCCGCTCTCCGCCTGGATCGCCATTTCAGGCGCGGCTTTCTCGACCGGGCTCGGCGCCCGCACCGGCTTTCCGCTGTCGCAGCTCGCCGGGCTTGCCAATGTGCGGCTCGGCTACTGGTGGCGCGCGGCCGCAAGCAAGATCGCCTCGCCGACGCAGTGGGACCTGCTGCGGGAGTTCCGCGGCGACTTTTCCGGCCCTTATCGGAAATATTGGTACCTGTCCGATGGGGGCCATTTCGAGAATACCGGCGCCTACGAGCTGATCCGCCGCAAACTGCCGTTCATCATCATCAGCGACAACGGCATGGACGAGCGGTTCGAATATGAGGACATCGCCAATCTCGTGCGCAAGGCCCGGATCGACTTCGACTGCGAGATCGAATTCCTGGACGGTACCGCACTGGCCCAGACCTTTGCGGACAATCCCACGCTACGCAGAAGCTTCGGCACGCTCGGCGAAATTGCGGGCGGCGGCGATCCCGCCAACACGTCGGCCATCGCCGCGCTGGCGCGGCTGCGCTACAATGCGAGCGTGCCCGGCTCGCCGGTCGGCACGCTGCTGCTGCTCCAGCCGCGCCTGACCGGCGACGGCCCGGTCGACCTGATCCGCTATCGCGAGATCAACGCCACCTTCCCGCAGCAGACCACGCTCGATCAGTTCTTCGACGAGGCGCAGTGGGAGAGCTACTATCATCTCGGCCGGCTGATCGCGCAGGCCCTGTTCAGCCGCCCTGCGCCGGTGGGCAACATCGCGGCGGGACAATGGGTACCGGCGGCATTGAGGCCGCTGCCATGACGCGTCGAGGTCAGCGGCGCGGGGCGGTCCTGCTCCTGCCGGCGCTGCTCGCCGCCTGCGCCCATCCGCGGCCGGCGTTGCGCAGCCCGGTCGCGATCCCGGCTAACGCGATCCGCGCCACCGATCACGACGAACTCGACGCGCGCGCGTCCGCGGCGTCCTCCTCCTTCGTCAGGGCGACGGTCGCGGCGATGACCGGCAGGGAGCGGCCGCCGCAGTGCAGCCTTCCCGCGCTTGCCACACCGTTGCGGACGAACGGGCCGGTGCGCTTCCTTGTGCTCTCGGGCGGCAGCCTCAACGGCGCGTTCGGCGCCGGCTTCTACCTCGGCATGCAGGAGGCCGGCCACCTGCCGGACGAGCCCGACGTCGTCACCGGGGTCAGCACCGGATCGCTGCAGTCGACCTTCCTGTTCCTGGCCCGGCAGCCGGTGCCGGGGGACCGCGACTATAGCTGGAAGGCCGGCCTGGCGACCACCCAGACGGGCGGCCTGCCCCCGCTCGCCGCCGGCCGCAGCAACGTCGAGGATCTCGCGCTCGCCTACTCGATCTCGCGCGAGGCACAGATTCTGAAGCCTGTCCCGCTCGGCGGCATCGGCCTGCTGCTGAACGGCACCAAGGGCAGCCTCGATCCGCTGCGCCGCCGGCTGATGGGGCTGATCAGCCCCGAGACGATCCACGCCGTCGCGGTCCAGGCATGCCGCGGCCGCAAGCTGTTCGTCGGCGTCGCCAACGTGGACGACGGCCAGGGCTATGCGCTCGACCTGACCGCGCTGGCGCTGCGGGCCTATGACGGCAACGCGACGCCCGCGCTGATGACGCTGGTGCGCAAGGCCTATGTCGAGAGCCTGATCGCCTCCTCGTCGGTGCCGGTCGGCGCCAAGCCGGTGAGCCTGCGCATCCGCGACTTCGACCGTCCGCTCGACGCACAGCACCGCCGCAACCTGTTCGTCGACGGCGGCGCGCGCTTCGGCGTCTTCCTCAACGACATCGACGCGGCGAACCGCGCCGGCCAGGCGGCGGGCATGCAGCTCGGCGGCGTATCGCTGGTGGTCAATACGCGGCTGTCGATCAAGCCGTGGCACGCCGGCGACCTGCGCAATCCCAAGCAGGGCTGGCTGCTGATCAAACTCGGCCTGCGGACCGTCGATATTCTGGAGAACCAGGTCTATCGGCTGTCGGTCGAAGCGGTCGAGAAGAGCGCCGGCATGCTCGGCGGGCTGCACATGGCCTATATCAGCAACCAGAACATTGCAGGCGGCGAGGAGCCGGAGGAGCATGCCTATCAGGGCAGCAGCTGCGGCGAATGGCACGATCGCGACGAGGCGGCGGTGCACCCGATCCAATTCTATCCGAACTACATGGCCTGTCTGATCGACTATGGCCGCACGCGCGGGCGGCAGGCGCAGTGGAATTTGGTGCGCTGAGCCATCGGCGGCTGATGGATAAACTAACGAATATCTGGTGCCGCGCTCATGTCGGGAACACCCTTAACTATTGTTCGTTGTGTGGGCGCTCGAGGCTGAACAGCCGACGCATGACGATCCATCCATAGGAGATCGGGCTATGAGCTTCATAACGACCGATGACGGCGTCGAGATCTTCTACAAGGATTGGGGTCCGAAGGACGCCCCTGTCATCTTCTTTCATCATGGCTGGCCGCTCTCGGCCGACGACTGGGATACGCAGATGCTGTATTTCCTGTCGCAGGGATTTCGCGTGATTGCGCACGACAGGCGCGGACATGGACGTTCCACGCAGACGTGGGACGGCAATGACATGGACCATTATGCGGCTGACGTCGCGGCACTGGTCGATCATCTCGAGGTAAATAACGCGGTGCACGTCGGCCATTCCGCCGGCGGCGGCGAGGTTGCCCGCTACGTCGCGCGTCAGGGACAAGGCGTCGTCTCCAAAGCCGTGCTGATCAGCGCCGTGCCGCCGCTCATGGTCAAGACGGACGCCAACCCGGAAGGCCTGCCAAAGGATACGTTCGACGGTTTTCAGAAGAAGCTTGCGGAGAACCGCTCCACGTTCTTCCACGAGTTGCCGGCAGGTCCGTTCTACGGATTCAACCGGTTGTTGGCCAAGTCGTCCGAGCCGATCATCTGGAACTGGTGGCGTCAGGCCATGCTGGGCGGCGCGAAGGCACAATCCGACGGCATCGTCGCATGGTCGCAGACCGACTTCACCGACGATCTGCGCCGCATCCAGATCCCGGTCCTGGTGCTGCACGGCGACGACGACCAGGTGGTGCCCTACAAGGATTCCGCGCCCAAGACGGCCCAAATCCTGGCGAACGCGAAGCTGAAGACCTATGAGGGTGGCTCGCACGGCCTGCCGACGATGAACGCCGACG
>CAXTUG010000174.1:6833-7159 GCA_964247375.1 uncultured Sphingomonadaceae bacterium | reverse complement strand
GCATAATGCCAGGCGCCGGGCGTATAGGGCTTGCCCCGCCAGTCGGGGATGATCATCGGCCTGGGCGGCACGATCACGGGGATGGGCGGGGGTGCCGCCACCTGTGGCGATGGCCGGGTGGTGGGGGTGCAGGCAGCCAGCAGCAGCAGCGGGCCGACCGGGCCGAAGCGCTTCATACCGCCACCGGGGCGGCGATGTGCGCCTGCGGTGCGTAGTCGCGCACGTCGATATCCTCGATCCGGTAGTCGAAGATGCTCGGCGGCTTGCGCAGCAATCGCAGGCGCGGCTCGCCGGCCGGGGTGCGCGCCAGCTGCTCGGTGACGAGG
>CAXTUG010000174.1:0-6819 GCA_964247375.1 uncultured Sphingomonadaceae bacterium | reverse complement strand
CCAGAGCAGCGCGCCGGGTTCCAGCCCGCACTGCTGCGCCAGCATCGCGATCAGCAGCGAGGCGGAGAAGACGTTGAAGGCGAAGCCCAGGCCCAGGTCGCACGACCGCTGCCACAGCATGCCGGACAGGCGGCCGTCGGCGACGTGATACTGGTAGGTCATGTGACAGGGCGGCAGCGCCATGCCGTCGAGCTCGGCGACGTTCCACCCGGTGAAGATGTGGCGGCGCGAGGCGGGATTGGTGCGCAGGCCGTCGACCAGCGTCGCGATCTGGTTGATGCCGACGCCGCGGCGGTAGAGCCCGGGTTCCTCCGCCGCCTCGTAGCGCGGCCAATCGACCCACTGCTTGCCGTAAACGGGGCCGAGCTCGCCCCACTCGGCCGCGAAATCGTCGTCTGCCAATATGCGCGCTTCGAACGCGTCGCGATCGATCGTCTCGCCGGTCGCGCGACGATAGCGGTCGAGCGGCCAGTCGGTCCAGATATGGACCTTGTCCGCCACCAGCGGGCGGATGTTGGTCGATCCGCTCAGGAACCAGAACAGCTCGCGCGCGGCCGTTTTCCACGCCACGCGCTTGGTGGTGAGCAGGGGTATGCGCCCCTCGCTCAGGTCGAAGCGCATCTGCGCGCCGAACAGGCTGCGCGTGCCGACGCCGGTGCGGTCGCGCCGCTCGTCGCCGGTGTCCCAGACCTGCTGCAGCAGGTCGAGATATTGCTGTTCGTAGTGCATGGTGTGGGATTAGCTTCCAAGGTGCAGACCGCCAAGTCTCCTCCCCGGCATTTGCCGGGGGAGAGGACTAACGGCCATCTCGCACCCGCTCGTGGTGGCGGATGACCTCGTCGATGACGAAGCGCAGGAATTTCTCCGAGAAATCGGGATCGAGCTGGGCGGTGTCGGCGAGCGCGCGCAGACGGGCGATCTGCTCGGCCTCGCGGCGCGGGTCGGCGGGCGGCAGGCCGGCCCGGGCCTTGTAGGCGCCGACCGCCTTGGTCACCTTGAAGCGTTCGGCCAGCAGGAAGATCAGCGCCGCATCGATATTGTCGATACTCTGCCGATACTGGTCGAGCTGCGCGTCGGCCATGGTGACGATCTCCCTTCTGCCCGCTCATCCATGCGGGCACGTCGGTCCCGGCGCAAGCGCCCGGCTTGCCTTTGCGCGGCGGAAGGGCCAAAGCCCGCGCCATGGCCGCCACGGTAACGCCGCTGCACCGCGCTTCCCCGCCCTCGCTCGACCCGATGATGCAGCTGGTCGCGGCCGACATGAACCAGGTCAACAGCGTCATCCTGGCGCGGATGCAGTCGGACGTGCCGCTGATCCCCGAATTGGCCGGCCACCTGATCGCGGGCGGCGGCAAGCGGATGCGGCCGATGCTGACGCTCGCCTGCGCGCGGCTGCTCGATTATCCCGGTGCGCGCCACCACAAGCTCGCCGCCGCGGTGGAGTTCATCCATACCGCCACGCTGCTGCACGACGACGTGGTCGACGGATCGGGTCTGCGCCGCGGTCGGCGCACCGCCAACATCATCTGGGGCAATCCGGCGAGCGTGCTGGTCGGCGACTTCCTGTTCAGCCGGGCGTTCGAGCTGATGGTGGAGGACGGCTCGCTGCGCGTGCTGAAGATCCTGTCGGGCGCCAGCGCGGTGATCGCCGAGGGCGAGGTCAACCAGCTGACCGCGCAGCGTCGGATCGAGACGAGCGAGCAGCGCTACCTCGACATCATCGGCGCCAAGACCGCAGCTTTGTTCGCGGCGGCCTGCCGGATCGCAGCGGTGGTGGCGGAGCGCGACCTGGCGGTCGAGGAGGCGCTCGACGCCTATGGACGCTATCTCGGCATCGCCTTCCAGCTGGTCGACGACGCGATCGACTATGCGTCGGATCAGGCGGTGATGGGCAAGGATGCGGGCGACGATTTCCGCGACGGCAAGGTCACGCTGCCGGTGATCCTGGCGCATGCGCGGGGATCGGACGCCGACCGCCGTTTCTGGCGCGAGGCGATGGAGGGGCATCGCACGTCCGACGACGATCTCGCTTGTGCGAAGAGCCTGCTGGCGGAGACCGATGCGATCGCCGACACGCTCGCGCAGTTCCTTGAGAGTACGGTTGACGTGGATCGGCGTCAGCCCGGCGCATTCGGCGATGTCGGCCTGGGTCAGCGGCAGCGGGTAGCCGTCCGCGTCGCCGATGCCGACCGCCTGCAGCCGCAGCCGCAGCTCGCAGAACATGTTGGCGAGCGTCGAGAAGGCGTCGCGCTGGCCCAGCGAGAGCTGCCACTCGCGATGCACGGCCGCGTCTATGTTGCTGGTGAACCAGTAGAGCCGCGTCAGGCGCGGGAAGCTGTCGGTGATGCGGGTCAGCGCCTCGTGCGGGATCGGTGCCGCGCGGCAGGGCGACAGCGCGATGATGTTGTGATCGAGCCGCTTCAGCGTGAAACTGTGCAGATCGACCACGTCGCCCGGCACGTGGAATTGCGTGATCTGGCGCTGGCCGTCGTGCAGATCCTTGAAACAGGCCATGACGCCGTCCAGCAGCAGCGTGCACGCGGTCAGCGGACGGTAGGCCTCGACTACGATCTCGTCCTTGGGGATCTGGCGAGCGGGGCCGACGCTCTCCCGCGTTGCCTTCTCCTCATCGGGCGTGAGGTTCAGATGGGCGCGCAGCTTGAGGAGATATCGATCGATCACGCGTGCCGCTCATCCAGTCGCAGGTTCACGGCATCGCTGAACGGCACGATCAGCAAGATGTTTCCGGCCTGGTCCGCGATCTCGATCGAGCCGGACAGGTCCATCTGGCCGTACCGCGCTTCCTCGCTCAGCAGCGAGCGGACGCCGTCGATCGCCTCGGCGCGTGCCGCGTCGATGTCGGTGAGCTCGCGGCCCTCCGGATCTTCGGCGTAGCCGGTGCCGTTGCGTATGTGCAGGTAGAACCGCGTCATGTCGCGCCCAACGCGCATTCGGTCCGGAGGTTCGGCCGTTTCCGGGGTTTGTTTTGCAGGGTAGCGCAATCAGGCGTGCGCCGCGGCGATATGGCGATCGACGACGCGCGCCAGCATGGTCAGCGGCATGTTGCCGCCGAGCACGATCGCATCGTCGAACGTGCGCAGGTCGAAACGTTGGCCGAGCGCCGTTTTCGTATGGTCGCGCAGTCGGTTGATCTCGTTATGCCCCATCTTGTAGCCGCAGCACTGGCCCGGCCAGGAACAGTAGCGGTTGAGCTCGGCGCGCAGCTGCTCGCGCGGCTGGCCGGTACCGCGCGAGAACCAGTCGAGCGCCTGGTCGAAGCTCCAGCGCTTGGCGTGGATGCCGGTGTCCACCACCAGCCGGCAGGCGCGGAAGTTCATCGACTGGAGATAGCCGATGCGGCCGAGCGGATCGTCCGCATAGGCGCCGAGTTCGTCGCCCAGTTGCTCGGCATAGAGCGCCCAGCCTTCGGAATAGGCGTTGAAGGCGAGCAGCGAGCGGATCAGCGGCAGCTTGTAGCTATATTCGCCCTGCCAGATGTGGCCGGGGATGCCCTCATGGTAGCAGAGCGTCGGCAACGAGTAGCGCGGCCAGTTCGCCGTGTCCTTGAGGTTGATATAGTAGATGCCGGGCGTGATGCCGTCGATCGAGCCGGGCCCGGCATAGCCGTCGGGCATGCCGTCCTGGATGGCGGGCGGCACGCGCTTGATCACGAGATTGCCCTTCACCATCGTCGCGAAGGCGCGCGGCAGGCGGGTGCGGATGTCGGCGATGCGGCCGTTGAGATAGGCGAGCAGCTTGGCGCGGCCGGCATCGTCGTCGGAGAAGAGCAGGTCGGGGCGCCGGGAGAGCGCGGTCAGGCGCTCGCCGACGCTTCCCTGGGTAATGCCCTGCTTCTTCAGCAGCCCGTCGATCTCGGCATTTAGCGCGGCATTCTGCTCCACGCCGAGCTGGTGCAGCTCGTCGGGGCTGCGCGTGGTGGTAGTGCCGGCCTTCACCAGCCAGCTGTAATAGGCCTCGCCGTTCGGGCGCGCCCACACGCCCGGCGTGTCGACCGCTTTGGCGCGGGCGGGGCCGAACGCCTCGATCTGGCGGCCGAGCGCGGGCACGACCCGCTCGCGGCACAGCTGTGCGGCCTGCGCGGCGTAGTGCGCCGGCAATCCGGCGCTGGCGCACTTGGCGGCGAAGCTCTCGACGATGCTCCAACGGGCGACCGGCTGGTCGCGCATGCCGGTGAGCTGCCGGACGGTGATGTCGATCAGGAAGCCGGGCAGGACTGCGCCCTGCGCCTGGTCGTGCGCCAGCCGCCCGGTCTCGCCCGCGATCGCCTGCGCATAGCTGTCGAGCCGGCCGAGATAGGCATCGGCGTCCGCCGCGTCGGCGACGTTGTGGTGGTTCTCGAGCGTGTCGGGCAGCTCGACATAGGCGCCGCTATTCTGCGCCACGAGGTAGGGCGTGCTGCGGTAGCTGACGTCGGAGTGGAAGGTCGCGACCTCGCCTACCGGCATTGTCCGGAAACCCTCGTCGGCGAGCTCGTGCGCGCTCTGGCAGACGTCGACGTTCAGCGCGACGTCGGGCGACAGGCGGGTGCGGTCGACCGCGCGCAGCTGTGCCAGCCGGGCAGTACAGCGCGTCGTGCGCCGCGCGTAGGCGGCCTGGCTACGATCGCCGAAGCGGCTGTGCAGGGCCGCGCGCGCGCCCTTGTCGATGCCGAGGCTGGCCGAGGTCTCCGGATAGTCGGCCAGCAATTCGTCGGCGATGCGATCCAGCAGCCCTGCTGCTTTGGCATCGCCGGGCGCCGCCGCCTGCGAGACCATCGGTACGGCGGCAGCGATGGTGAGCGCGCCGGCCTGGGCCAGGAGTTCGCGGCGGGTGGTCGGCATCTCGAGGCTCCCTGAGCTGTTTTCCCGTTACGCTAGAGACTTCACCGGTATTCGGGAAGTACGCCGTCGCGCTGTGCGGCCATGAAGTGGCGGCGGCACATCGCGACGTAGCGGTCGTTGCCGCCGATCTCGGTCTGCGCGCCCTCGCGGGCGACTTCGCCGTCGGCGCCGACCCGCAGGTTCATCGTCGCCTTGCGGCCGCAGCCGCACACCGCCTTGATCTCGTGCAGGCTGTCTGCGAGCGCCAGCAGCCACTTGCTGCCTTCGAACAGGTCGGCGCGGAAGTCGGTGCGCAGGCCGTAGGCGAGCACGGGTATGTCGTGCTGGTCGCAGATGCGGGCGAGGCCGAACACCTGGTGGCCGGTTAGGAACTGCGCCTCGTCGACCAGCACGCAGCTGAGCGGGGTGCGCGCGTGCTGCGCCAGGATTTCCGCGGCGATGTCGGTGGCGGCGTCGAACGCATTGGCTTCGGTCTCGAGGCCGATGCGCGAGCGGATCGTGCCGCGGCGGTAGCGGTCGTCGATCGCGGCGGTCCACAGCATCGTCGCCATGCCGCGCTCGCGATAGTTGAAGTCGGCCTGGAGCAGGGTGGTCGATTTCCCCGCGTTCATGCTCGCGTAGTAGAAGTAGAGCTTGGCCACGGCGCGCCTATGGCGGAAGGCGATGCGGGTGGGAAGCGGTCTACGCAAACCGTCACGCCGGCGCAGGCCTGGTCCAGCGCGAGGACATCGCGCGCGTCAGCAGGCCCGCGCTACCGCGCAGATTTCCTAAGTAGCTGGACCCCGGCCAGGCGCCGGGGTGACGGCTGCTTGAAGTGCTGCGGGATGATATTCAACGTGCTCGGTACTCAGGAAAATGCTATAGTGCCGGCTTGTCTCGGGGGAGATAAGCAGTGACGCGATCGCTATGCATGCTCGTCGCGACGATCATCTACCTGATCTTCTTCGCGACCTTCCTCTACCTGATCGGATTCGTTGCCGGCCTGCCGATGCTGCCGACCCATGTCGATCGCGGTCCCGCCGCGGCGATCACGGTCGCGGTGCCGGTAGACGTCGCGCTGATCGGACTGTTCGGACTGCAGCACAGCGTCATGGCGCGGCCGGCGTTCAAGGCGGCGTGGACCCGGATCGTGCCGGAGCCGCTGGAACGCAGCATCTACGTGCTCATGGCCAGCCTCGCGCTGATGCTGCTGTTCGCCTGCTGGCGGCCGATCGCCGGCATCGTCTGGGACGTGGACGCGCCGTTCTGGCGCGGGGTGATCTGGGTGCTGTTCGCCGCGGGGTGGCTGATCGTGCTACTGTCGACCTTCATGATCAGCCATTTCGAGCTGTTAGGGCTGACCCAGGCGTTCAATCACTGGCGCGGGGGCCGCGCGGCGGCGCCGCAATTCCGGATTCCCTTCTTCTACCGGTTCGTGCGCCACCCGCTCTACTCCGGCTTCTTCCTCGCCTTCTGGTCGACGCCGACGATGAGCTACGGCCATCTGCTGCTCGCCATCGGCATGTCCGTCTACATGCTGATCGCCATCCCGCTGGAGGAGCGCGACCTGGTCGACCTGTTCGGCACGGACTATCATGCCTATCGCGGCCAGGTCGGCGGGCTGGTGCCGCGCTGGCGACGGCGGGCTGCATCGCGATAGCGCCTGCCACCGCCGCGGGCTAAGCGCCCGTCTGTGACCGACCTGCCGATCCAAGCCGTGCTGCCGGAGTTGCTGGCCGTCCTCGACGCGCAGTCCAACGCGGTGCTGGTCGCGCCGCCGGGAGCGGGCAAGACGACGGCGGTGGCGCCGGCCTTGCTCGATCGCCCGTGGTGCACGGGGCGGGTGCTGCTGCTGTCGCCGCGGCGGGTGGCGGCGCGGGCGGCGGCGGAGCGGATCGCGGAACTGGCGGGCGAGCCGGTCGGCGGACGGATCGGCTATGCGACCCGGCTGGACAGCCGGCAGTCGGGAGCGACGCGGCTGCTGGTGGTGACGCAGGGC
>CAXTUG010000173.1:0-7225 GCA_964247375.1 uncultured Sphingomonadaceae bacterium | reverse complement strand
AGTTCATCCTCACCGTCTGCGCCAACGGCTACGGCAAGCGCTCGTCCGCCTACGAGTATCGCCGGATCGGCCGCGGCGGACAGGGCATCACCAACATCGACAATCTCGCCCGCAACGGCCCAGTGGTGGCGAGCTTCCCGACCCACTCCGGCGAGCAGCTGATGCTGGTGACCGACCAGGCCAAGCTGATCCGCATGTCGGTCGGCGACACGCGGGTGATCGGCCGCGGCTCGGCCGGCGTGCGCCTGTTCCAGGTGGCGAACGACGAGCACGTCGTCTCCGCCGCCCGGATCGAGGAGAGCGAGGAGGAGGCCGAGGGCGACCTGCGCAGCGAGATCGAGGTGATCTCGCCCGAGATCGACCCGCAGGTTGAGGCCGACACCTGCGAGGACCTGGCCGACGGCGGCGAAGCCGAGGGTGGAACCGAATAGGCCCTGCGGCGATAGAACAGGCTATGCCCGACACGATCGCCTACAAGGTCCTGACCGCCGATCAGCTCGCCGTCCTGGAACATGACGGCCGCTTCGCCGGCGCGCCGGTCGATCTGGAGGACGGCTACATCCACCTGTCGACCGCCGGTCAGCTGGCCGGCACGATCGACAAGCATTTCGCGGGCCAGGCCGACCTGCAACTGGTCGCGGTCGATCTGGAAGCGCTGGGCGAGGCGGTGAAGTGGGAGGAGTCGCGCGGCGGCGCGCTGTTCCCGCACCTCTACGGTGCGATCACGCTCGA
This sequence comes from uncultured Sphingomonadaceae bacterium, assembly GCA_964247375.1. Taxonomy (GTDB): domain Bacteria; phylum Pseudomonadota; class Alphaproteobacteria; order Sphingomonadales; family Sphingomonadaceae; genus Sphingomonas_I. The sequence goes on along the minus strand of CAXTUG010000173.1, from coordinate 6,493 downwards.
CGTCGTGCTGGCGTACAGCCCGCTGGGCCACGAGCCGGACGGATCGATCCGGCTACCCGTGACTGGGTAGAGCGCCCATCCGTCCCGATCACCCGTTACCACGACTCAAAACCCGTAAGCCTTGAGGTAGGGGTAACCGTCGAGACTGCTCGGTCGCACGTCGGTTGCGGTGGCAAGCCGCTGCATCGCCACCGGCGGCTCGCCCGCCGGCATGGCGAGGATGTTGGTGTCGCCGGAAATCTGCGGACGGTTGCCGGGTTGCTTGGCGGCCCGGGGCGTCAGAAAAGGCGCGAACAGCCAGTAGAGCGTGTAGCCGGCGTCGAGAAAGCGTGCGGCGACCTGATGCGCCTTGTCGTCGCCCTTATGCTCGATCACCCAGCTGGCCTCACGCGCCGCGATCAGCCGCTCCGCGCCCGCCAGCACCTCCGGCTCGAACCCTTCCACGTCGATCTTGATCACGCGCGTGTCCGCCGGCGCGATCGCATCCAGCGTACAGAGGCGCACCTGCTCGAACGCCTCCTGCTCCAACGGTACGTCGACACCCAGCGCGCCGAAGTTCAGGTCGCTGTTGAGCGCAGGCGCGGGGAAGTCGATCAGGCCTGCCGATCGTCCCGCGGCAGCGTGGTGCACCTCCACGTTATGAAGGCGGTTGTTGAGCGCGTTCGCCGCGAGGATCCCGGCGAGATGGCGGTTCGCCTCGATCGCGATCACGCGCGAGGTCGGGTTCAGCGCGGCGATCGGCAGCGCCATCGATCCGATGTTGCCGCCCACGTCGATATAGGTGCCGGGATTGGCGGCGAGCAGCCGCGCCATGATCTCCATTTCCGGCCGGGCAAACTCGCCGGCGTTGCGGAGCGAGGCGCCGACGATCTTGTCGCGTGCCGGGAACAGGAATTCGAGCCCGTAGGCGGAAGTGATGTCGATCATGGGCGTTCGCTGTCGAGGGTGACGCGCGCATATCTTGCCACGCGCACCCATTCCAGCAGCACGAAGACGATGCCGAAGATGCCGATCAGCGCGGCGAGACGGAACATGACGGCGTAGCCGTAGCTCTCGATTCCCTCGCCGAACGCCGCCCGGCCGAGCGATCCGATCAGCAGCGTGAGCGAGGAGAGCAGCGCGAACTGGACGGCGCTGTGCTGCTTGGATGTGATCGAACCCAGATAGGCGAGGTAGGCGCCGCCGGCGAGGCCGCTGCAGATATTCTCGCCGCAGATCGCCAGCAGCAGCCGGTTCATGCGCGCGTCCGCGCCGAAGAAGCCCGTCAGCCGATCGATCGCGAACAGGTGCGAGAAGGCGTCGATCCCTGCCCCGCCCGCCGCCAGATCGGCGAACAGCAGGTTGGCGACCGCGGTGATCACCGCCCCGATCAGCAGGGTCGGCAGGCGGCCGATCGTGACGAACAGGAAGGCACCCAGCGCGGTGCCGATCATGATCATGACGATGCCGAAGATCTTGGAGGCGAACGCAACCTCGTCGTTGGTGTAGTGCATCTCCTGCAGGTAGAAGGGATAGGCGAACGGCCCCCAGATAGACTCGCACAGGCGATAGGTCAGGATCAGGCCGAGCACGATGATCGCGCCCCAGCCGAGCCGCCCCACCAGCTCGCTCAGCGGCAGGATCAGGGCGCGGTACAGGCGATCCGCCCCACGCGTCAGCGGTGACGCCCCACCTCCGTCGGGTGCCTCCGCCCGGCGGTTGAGCAGCGCTGCGACGGTCGCCGGTACGATCACCGTCGCCACCACGATCCACGGCCCGACCGTCTTGGTGAAGTCGCTGGCGGAGACCGGGGTTGCGCCGGGCTCCGATCCGCGCAGCGCCGCGACCATGAAGGCGATCAGCGTTCCGATCGCCCACGTCCATGCGGCCGCGACCACGGCCAGGCCGGCCATGCGCAGCCGGCGGGACGGAACGACGAAGCCGGCCAGCGCGCCCTTGCCGTCCTCGGCCGGATCGGGCGTGTCGGGGGCGAACAGGGTCGGCACGAGCAGGCTCAGCATCAGCCCGCCCATGACCGCGAACACGCCGGGCCAGCCGATATCGTCGGCGAGGATCAGCGAGAAGGCGCCGCCCACCAGGGACGCGGTGCGGAACGCGAGCTGGTAGATCGACGACAGGATCTCGACCGTGGCGATCTCGTCGGCCACGTCGATCCGCCACGCGTCGATCGCGATATTCTGGGTTGCGGAGAAGAAGGCGCCGAGCGCCGCCAGCCCGGCCACGCTGCCGATCGCGTGCGCGGGATCGACCGTCGAGAGCAGGATCAGGCAGAGGCCGAGCACGATCTGGCAGAGCGCGATCCAGCTGCGCCGCCGTCCCAGGCGGGCGAGCAGCGGCGGCCGCCACTGATCGACTAGGGGCGACCACAGGAACTGGAAACCGTAGGCGAGTCCGATCCAGGACAGGACGCCGATCGTCGCGAGCGCGATCTTCTCCGCCCCCAGCCAGGCGTTCAGCGTACCGATCAGCAGCGTATAGGGCAGGCCCGAGGAGAAGCCGAACGCCAGCATGATCGCGGTCTTGCGCGTGCGGAGCGCCGCCCGCAGCAACTTCACTCCGCCAAGCTTTTCCGCCATCCGCCCCGTCGCGTTCATCGTCTCAGGAGCAGATACGGCTCGAGTCCGGATCCGGCAAGATTCGTGACGAAGCCGTGTCGGTGCCCCTAACCGTCGTTCCCGCGCATGCGGGAACCCCGCTGCCTATCCGTCGAAAGGAAGCGGGACGCCCGCCTGCGCGGGCGTGACGGCCGATTATTCCGCGAACAGCGTGAAGCCTCGCGGCACCCGCTTCACCGTCCGGCCGGACAGCCTGGCATCGACGGTGTCGATCGCCGCCAGCAGGTCGCGCTGGCTGTACGGCTTGGCGAGCAGCCCCACGGCGAGCGCCCTGGCATCTTCCGGGCAGCTGCCGGTCACGAAGATCAGCGGCACCCCCCGGTCGCGGGCCGCGCGCGCGACGTCGCGGCCGCTGCCCCCGGCCGAGAGGTTCACGTCCGCGAGGACGAGGTCGACGCCCGCGCCGATGGCGTCGATCGCGGCGGGGACGGTGTCGACCGTGGCGACGATATCGTACCCGGCGTCGCGCAGCGCATGCTCGTTGTCGAACGCGACGAGCGGCTCATCCTCCACAATCAGGATGCGCTTCAGGGATCGTTCCCGTCTACCGAACAGCATGCGCTACCACCACCCTACGGAGCAGGCTTGACGGCCGCCCCCTTTGTCCCGACCACGCCCGCTCCCGGGAGAGAGCAGAAGTGGCCAAACGAATTACCGTCCTCATCCTCGCCGCGATGATCCTCGGCATCATCGTCGGCTTTCTCCTGAACCGGACCGTAACAGATCCATCCGCCATCGTAACGATCACGGATGCGCTTTCGATCCTGACCGGCCTGTTCCTGAAGCTCATAAAGATGATCATCGCCCCGCTGGTGTTCGCGACCCTGATGGGCGGCATAGCGCATATGGGTGACAGATCGGCGCTCGGGCGGATGGGCGTGCGCACGATCGGCTGGTTCGTGCTCGCCGGCTTCGTGTCGATCGCGCTCGGACTGTTCTTCGTGAACCTGATCCGGCCGGGCGTCGGCGTCGGGCTGCCGCTCCCGCCGGTCAACGAGGCGAACGGCGTCGCGAAGGCGCATTTCGTCCTCAAGGACTTCGTCCTCGACCTCGTGCCGGCATCCATCTTCGATGCGCTGGCCAGGAACGCCATCCTGCAGATCGTCGTGTTCGCGAGCTTGGCCGGCATCGCCGCCATCGCGATCGGCGACAAGGCCGCGCCGATCGTGCGCGCCATGGACTCGCTGGCGCAGCTGATGCTGCAGATCACCGACTACGTCATGCGGCTGGCGCCGCTCGCGGTGTTCGCCGCGGTGACGAGCGCGGTCGCCAAGGAAGGCTTGGCGATCCTCGTCACCTTCGGCTACTTCATGGGCGGCTTCTACCTGGCCCTGCTCTGCCTGTGGGCGCTGTTCTTCGGCGTCACGGTCGTCGCGATCGGTCCCCGTCGCGCCCGCGATCTGGTGCGCTTCATCCGCACGCCCTTCCTGCTCGCCTTCGCCACCGCCTCGTCCGAAGCCGCCTTTCCCCGCACGCTGGAGGCGCTCGAAGGGTTCGGCGTGCCGCCGCGCATCGCCGGCTTCGTGCTCCCGCTCGGCTACTCCTTCAATCTCGACGGATCGATGATGTACTGCAGCTTCGCGATCATGTTCATCGCGCAAGCCTACGGAATCCATCTCGGCTGGACGGAGCAGCTCTCCATGCTCCTGCTGCTGATGGTGACGTCGAAGGGCATCGCCGGCGTGCCGCGCGCGAGCCTGGTCGTGATCTCCTCGACGCTCGGCGCGTTCCACATTCCCGAGGCCGGGCTGCTGCTGATCCTGGCGGTGGACCAGTTCCTCGACATGGGACGGACCGGCACCAATGTGCTCGGCAATGCCCTCGCGTCGACGCTGGTCGCAAAGTGGGAGGGCGCGCTTGCGCCGCCCGACGATCGCAATCCCGCAGCGGGGTGAAATCCTTAGAGGCTCTCGACTTCGCTCGCCACGAACGGAATGAGGATAGAAGTGAAGGAAAAGCCCTACCGCGCGACGGTGCGTCCCATGGACAACCGGTCCTGCGCGCCGAAGCGCTCGTAGAGCAGCCGGGCGGCCTCGGCGATACTGCGGTCACGCTCCCACTCGGAGCGCATGCCCCTGGCGAACAGCGCCACCGCCAGGTGATGGCCGTTGGCAAGCGTGATGATGCCGACGTCGTCGGACACGCCGGCGAGCGTGCCCGTCTTGTGCGCGACCGGCGTTCCGGCCGGCAGCGCGCCCCTGATGCGGCGCGGTCCGGTGACGCATCGCGCCATCACGTCGAACAGGTAGCGCGTGCTCTCCGCGCTCAGCAGCGTGCCGCCATGCAGCTTGCCGAGCAGGTGGACCATGGCCGCCGGCGTGGAGGTGTCGCGCGCATCGCCGACGAAGGCGGGATCGATCTGCCCATCCTCGTCCAGCGTGGCGGACTGCGCCACCTCCTGCGGCGTGCGCGGCAGGTTCGCCATGACGATGCGGCCGTTTCGTCCGCGATCGTCGTAGACCAGCCGCGCGATCGTGCGGTCCATGCGCTGGCCGCGCACGCCCGCGCGCATCAGCCAGGCGTTGATCGCCTCCGGTCCGCCGACCGCCTGGAGCAGGATGTCCGCGGCGGCGTTGTCGCTGCGGATCAGCATGCGCTCGATCAGCTGCCGCGCGGTAGCGACGCCCCGGCCCCGCCGGTAGAGTTGATCCAGGTCGAAGCGGCGCCTATCTGGGCCGGTCCACGCCGCCCAGATAGGCGCCGGCGATCGCCAGCTTGACGGTGCTGGCCATGGGAAAGGGCGCGTGTCCGGCGTGGCTGACCGCCTCGCCCGTCTCCAGGTCGACGGCGGCAATCCCCAGCATTCCGTCGGGGGGATTGGCCAGCGCGCTCAACTGCTCGGCGAACGTCGGCACCGGCTGAACGATGGCCACATTCCAGGTCGGCGCGCCGTCAGACGCCACCGGCTGCGCCGTCGCGGGGGCAGCGGCGAGGGCCGCGCCGGCCAGCAATGCCTTCAACCCCGCCAATCTACCCGTCATCCGCACCGCCCGACTGTTCACCCGTGACGCCATGGAATCGACATGCGCGCCTGCTGGCAAGCTTTTTGCGGGCAAGTTGCGCCACGAACGGTTAAAAACACGACGTGTCACGAGAAAATCCCACCCGAGCGCCCGCGAAGAGCGGGCGCGAGCCGCAGCGCATCGCCAAATTGCTGGCACGCGCCGGCGTCGCCTCCCGGCGCGAGATCGAGCGCATGATCGAGGCGCGCCGGATCGCGATCGACGATCAGCCGATCGAGACGCCGGCGACTTTGGTCACGTCGCTGCACGGCGTCACCGTCGACGGCAAGCCGGTCAGCGCGCCGGCACCCGCCCGGCTGTTCCTGTTCCACAAGCCGGCGGGCGTCCTCACCACCGAGCGCGATCCCAAAGGTCGGCCGACCATCTACGACCGCCTGCCGAAGGACCTGCCGCGGGTCGTCCCGGTCGGCCGGCTGGACCTCAACACCGAAGGCCTGCTGCTGCTCACCACCGACGGCGAGCTGAAACGCACGCTGGAGCTGCCCGCCACCGGCGTGGAGCGCAGCTACCGTGCGCGGGCCTTCGGCACGGTCACGCAGGCGCAGCTTGAGGGACTGATCGACGGGGTCGAGATCGACGGCGTCCGCTACGGCTCGATCGACGCCAACCTGGAGCGGCGGACCGGCGCCAACGTCTGGATCGAGATGCGGCTGCGCGAGGGCAAGAATCGCGAGGTGCGGCGCGTGCTGGAATATCTCGGGTTGCGGGTCAGCCGCCTGATCCGCACCGCCTACGGTCCGTTCGTCCTCGGCGACATGCCGGCGGGCGATGTCGGCGAGGTGCGGCAGCACGATCTCGTCGCCTTCCGCAAGACGCTCCGATCCTCGCCTTCCCCTGCAGGCGAGGGATCAGGGG
>CAXTUG010000172.1:0-7241 GCA_964247375.1 uncultured Sphingomonadaceae bacterium | reverse complement strand
GCCGCCGGTACCCGGCTGCTTGCCGATCGGCAGTTCGATCAATCCGTCCTCGATCTCGGTTACGCCCATCACGAGCGCCCAATAGAGCTTCTTCGCGCTCCGCCCGGAAAAGTGCTTCGAGAAGAAGGCGGCGGCGCGGGCCGTGCGTGCGAGCAGCAGCACGCCCGACGTGTCCTTGTCGAGCCGGTGGACCAGCTTGGGCCGGCCCTCCGCCTCGAATTGCAATCCGTCCAATAAGCCGTCGAGATGGCGGTCGGTCTTGGTGCCGCCCTGCGTCGCGAGGCCGGGCGGCTTGTCGATCACGATCGCGGACCGATCCTTGTGCAGCACCATCGACTGCACGAATTGCTGGTCCTCGGCGCTGAGCTGCGGCCGTTCCCGCTTGGGCTTGGCGGCTGCCGGGGCGGGGGGCTCCAGCGGTGGGACGCGGATCACCTGGCCGGCGGCGATGCGATCGCCCGGCCCGACCCGCTTGCCGTCGACCCGCAACTGACCGGTCCGGGCCCAGCGCGACACGATGTTGAAGCTGGCATCGGCCATGTGCCGGCGGAACCAGCGGTCGAGCCGGATGCCGTCGTCATCCTCGCCGACGGTGAAGCTGCGCGTCTCGGACGCGGCGTCGCTCATGTCGGGGTCACCGGATAGCGGCCGGGAAGCGGGGCGACGAGGATCGGGAACATGCCGCCGCCGTAGCGTCTGCAGGTGCGCTCGGCTAGTTCCCGCGACGGTTCAGCCGAGCATCAGCCCCTGCCCCGGACGGTTATGGTGCCGCGGCTGCCGCTGCCGTCGGGCGTCACGCTGACGGTGAAGGTCTTGTCGTCCTTCCTGGCGCTCAGCCCGCCTGCCGTCTGATTGATGCCGCCATACCCTGCCGCCGCGGCCGACTTCGCATAATGGTCGATCAGTGCCGCCGGCGCATGCGGGTTGGTGAAGCCGAGCCGGACATTGCCCTCGTCGTGATTGCCGGGGCCGTTGTCCTGCGCGTCGACGTTGATGCCGCTTACCTTAGTGTCGGGCGCGAGCGTGATGCCGTCCAGGTTGACGTGACTGCCGAGGTCGAGTCCCGGCAGTGATACGTTGGCGTTGAAGCCGGGCACGTTCACCGACACCGCGCTCCCGCCCGAACCGTCGTCCTTCACGGCGACGTGGACGTTGTCGCCGGCCTGACCGTTCTTGTCGCTCACGTCGACGCGGGCGTGGCAGGCGGCCAGGGCGAGCAAGGGCAGCGACCGGACGACGATGCTCTTGTCCACGGGACGGCTCCTCACAATCTCTTGCCGGACGTTTCTAATCCTGCTGTATTGTACAAGCAATACAGTTTGGAGCCGGGGAGAATGCGATGCTGAACCTGTTGTCCCTGGCGATCGGTGCGCTGGCGGTCGTGCCGGTGCTGTTCGCGCTATTGCCGCTGCTCGGCTGGACAACTTGGTTCATTCTGCCGCTGCCGGTTCTCGGCCTGATCATCGGCTCGCTCTCGCGGGGCAGCGCCGGGCGCAACCTCAACCTGGTCGTGCTGATCGTCGCCGTGGTGCGGCTGATGCTGGGGCACGGCATCTTCTGATGCGAACTGCCGAACACAGCTGGATACAACCTCAGTGGCGGGGTTGCTGATCCGTATATCGGTAAGCTTCCGTTCGTCCCGAGCGAAGTCGAGGCAACTCGCTCCGCTCGGCAGCGCATCTCGACTACGCTCGATGCGAACGGTTCAATCAGGAATGATAATTCAGCGGCAGCGGATCTGCTGCTGGTTCTGGTCGATCGCCTTGCCGGCGAGCGCGCCGATGGCGGCGCCGATCAGGGTGCCGGCGGTGCGCGAGTGGCCGCCGTCGATGACGTTGCCGAGCACGCCACCGGCAGCGCCGCCGGCGATCAGCCCGGTCGTCCCGTCCGAGCGGCGGCAGTAATAGCGTCCGTCGGATCCGCGGTAGACGCGATCGTCGCTGGCGAGCGTGCGCTCCTGATATTGCGAGCCTTCGCGATAGTAGCGCGAGGCATCGTAGTTCGGATCATAGCGATCGTCGTTGTAGCCGGACTGCGGCGGCGTACCGTAGGAGCGATAGCCGTTATTGCCGTAGCGGCGCGACCCGAAATAACGGTCGCGCTCGGCATAGTAGCGCTCGGTCTCGGCCTGGTAGCGCGATTGCGCGGCGTCCCAGCGGGCCTGATCGCTGGAGCTCTGCGCAACGGCCGGGGCGGCCAGCATCGTCGGCGCCATGGCGGCCAGCATCGCGGCGGTAATCATTCGGCGCATCTCTTCACTCCTCGTCTGCTGGGACAGAGCATAGGCCGGATCGCCTGAACGGCTCGTGACCCGGCGGCGCGTCGCCCATGTTGCGAACCACAAACGGAGCGGCGAACGGACGGTTGCGTGAACGGGAGACAACGGCCGCGTTCTACAGATCGACGCCCGCTGCGATCGCCTCCAGCTTGCGCACCCGCTCCTTCAGGTGGGCCAGTTCGATCCGTGCCGCCGAGGAGGGCGCGCCGCGTCCCGGCTCCGCGGTACCCGGCCGGCCCTCGAGCGACAGGCGCTGCAGGCCGATCCAGTCGCGCCAACCCTTCAGCATGGCCACGCTCACCACGGTGATCCCGGCCAGCCCTGCACCGCTCACCGCGGTCAGCGTCATCACGTCGGTCATTGCCTTACCTCCCGATCCCTGAGGGCATCGATCTCGCGTTCGAGCGCCAGGCCGCGATTGCGGTCGCCGTCGGTGACGATCCGCTCCAGCACGGCGATCCGCTCCTTCAGCCCGCGGACCTCGTCGCGCAGCCGGTCGGTCTCGGCATCGTCGCGGCGGGCGATGAACATTTCCTCGCGGCCGCGGCCGGTGCGGATCACGCCGTGCTTGGCGCGCATCACCCCGGCGATTGCCGTGATCAGCACGATCAGCACGATCATGGTCGTTCCGCTCATCTCTGGTTCCTCCTGAGAATCTCTTGTCTTTGGTTCAGTTGACCGGCGCGTCGCGCAGCCGCTCGATCTCGTCGGTCAGGTGGGTGGCGCGATCGGTCAGGATACGCTCCATGACGCTCATCCTCTGCTCCAGCCGCTCGACCTTCGCGGCGTAGTGCGCCGCCCGTTCCGCGGTCTGCTCGCTCAGGACCTTGGCCATCACTTCCTTGTGCTTCAGCCAGCGTTTGAAGATCTCGCTGGCCACCACGAAGAACAGGAACAGTGCGGTCAGCAGCGTCGCGAGCGACAGAAAGTCGAACAGGGTCATGTCTTGATCCTTCAGTTGACCGGCGCGTCGCGCAGCCGCTCGATCTCGTCGGCGAGATGGGTGGAACGGTCGGTCAGGATGCGCTCCAGCACCGCGACGCGCTGCTCCAGCCGGTCGGTGTGCGCGGCATATTGGGCGGCCTTCTCCGCGACCCGCTGCGCGTCCAGCTCCATCTGCCGTTCCTTGAACCGGATCCACGGTCGAACGACCACGCCGCCGAAGATCGCCAGCAGGCCGCAGCTGATGCCGAGGATAGGGATGATGAGCGGATTGATGTCCATGACGTACGTCCTTCTCAGTTGGTCGCGCCGCGCAGCTGCTCGATCTCGTGGCCGAGCCGGTAGCTGCTGTCGGTGACGATGTGCTCCACCGTGGCGAGCCGGTCCTTTATCGACCCCAGCTCGGCGCGAAGCTGCGCGTTCTCGGACGTGAGCAGCTTCATCCGCTCGATGCCTTCATCACTGGTCTTGGGATAGATGGCCTGTCCCCACGGCCCTTCCAGCGGATAGCCGTTCTTGACCCTGAGCCACGTCGTGAAGACCCAGCCGAGGATGCCCAGGATGCCGCAGGACAGCGCCAGGATTACGAACACCGGCACGTAGTCGATGATAGGTCCCATGATGGATGCTCCCCTTGGCAATGCTCAGCGCAGCGCTTCGATCTCGTCGGCGAGGCGGCGGTTCTGACTGGTGAAGTGCGTCTCCACGTCGGCCAGGCGGCGGTCGATGTCGCGGAACGAGGCGCGCACGTCGCGGATCGAGTTGCCGGGGCGGGCGCGGACCTTCTGCCAGAACTTGCGGTCCTCCCGGTCCTCATAGTCCAGCTCGTGCGGCTTCTTGTCCGCGAACCAGGCCACCATGAAGTAGGCCAGCAGGCCGAAGCCGCCGAAGAAGCCGGTCGCGAAGTTCAGCAGCATGAAGCCGATGCGGACCAGCAGGACGTCGATGCCGGTATAGTCGGCGATCCCGGCGCAGACGCCCAGGAACTTGGCGTTGCGCTTGTCGAGGTAGAAGTGGGTACGGCGCGGTGTCATCGTGCAATCCTTCCCTGTATCTGATGCGTGCCGCGCGCTCAGTGATCCCGGCGGCGCGGACGGCTGGTCTGCATGGCCCGCTCGGCGGAGCGGGCGGCTTCGAACTCTTCTTCCTCCTCCTGCCGCAGGCGCGGGCGGAAGCCGGGGCTGTCGGCGGCGACGATGCGCTCGACCGTGTTCATCCGATCGTCCAGCCGGCGGGCGAGGGCGTGGAGCTCGTCGAGCAGGTTCTCGTCCTCTACCGTCATCGATCCGTTCTTCTTCCACTGCGTGACGTAGTGGAAGATGACCCACGGCAGCGCCACGAACAGGATGCCGCAGATCGCGATCGGGACCAGGATGTCCTCCATCACTCAGCCTCCGGGCGCGGCGTGGCGGCATCGCCGCCGCCGACGCGCGCTTTCAGCGCGGCCAGTTCGGCATCGACCTTGTCGGCTGAGCGGAGCTCGGCGATCTCCTCCTCCAGGCTCTTCTGCACGCCCAGGCCGGCCGCGTCGGCGCGACCCTCGGCGTAGTCGACGCGGCGCTCGAGCAGTTCGAAGCGGGAGAAGGCGTCCTCCACCTTCTGGCCGGCATACATTTCGCGCAGTCGGGTGCGGTTCTGCGCCGTCTCCAGCCGGGTCGAAACCGAATTCTGGCGGACGCGCGCCTCGCGCAGCTTGTTCTGGAGCTTGGCGATGTCCGCCTCGCACGCGCCGAGCGCCTCGTCGATCGCGGCGATCTCGTCCTGCAACTGCTCGGCGAGGTCGGTCGCCTTCTGCTTCTCGACCAGGGCCGCCTTGGCCAGGTCTTCGCGGCCGCGGGAGAGGGCGAGCTCGGCCTTCTCGATCCAGCCCTGCTGGACCGTGTCGAGCTTGCCGATCTGGCGCCGCATCTCCTTCTGATCGGCGATGTGGCGGGCGGCGGATGCGCGGACCTCGACCAACGTCTCCTCCATCTCGAGGATGATCATGCGGATCATCTTCGCCGGATCCTCCGCCCGATCGAGCAGATCGGTCATGTTGGCGGCGATGATGTCTCGGGTGCGGGAGAAAATTCCCATGTCAGTCTCACTCCTGTGATTACGCATTCCGGCCGTCACTCTGGCCATTGTTCTACTCCGGGGCGGGCCAAGGGACCACCCGCCCCGGATACCGCCGCTATCGGGCGGCGGTCTGGACGCCCGCACCGGCCTGAGCCAGGCGGACATTCTGGTGCCTGCGGTCCTGCAGCAGGTCATACTCGGCCGCCGCATCCGCGCCGGCGCCGAAATACAGCGTCATCCGCACGTTCGCCGGGGCGCCGCGCATGCCGGCGGGCAGCGCCGTATATTTGAGGTTGCGGGCGACGTTCAGCGCGCGGTCGTCGACGTTGCGGTCGCCGGACGAGCGCGCGATCGCCGCACCGGCATAGTCGCCGTCGCTGGTGAAACGCACCGTCACGTCCGAAGACCTCAGTTGCGACGGCTGCAGTATCCGGCCGCGCTCGCGGAAGGATGCGATCCGCTGCTCCATGACGTTCTGCCAATCGGCGACGGTGATCGGCGTCTCGGTCGTGGCTGCCTTCACCGGACCGGCGGCCGCCAGCATCGAGGCGATCGAGAGGGTGACGGCGCCCAGGGCCGACACCGCGAAACGCTGCAGATCGATCTTGTCGAAATTTGTCATGATGTCCTCCTGAAACCTTGGCTGCTGTTCAATCGCACCGGTTCGACCGGGTTGATCCAGGCTTTGCAGGGTGCGTGCCAACTTCGGAAAATGTCAGAAATCCGCCGGTTAAATGAGCGAAGCGCCCGTTCGGAGCGATTTGCCTCTTGCCAACAAGTGGTGAAATCCGCCAACTTGCCGGCATGAATCGCGAAGCGCAGTTCATCGGCCAGTCGGGTCCGTTCCTGGATGCGGTGGAGCGCGCCAGCCGCGCCGCCGCGCTGAACCGCCCGGTGCTGGTGATCGGCGAGCGCGGCACCGGCAAGGAGCTGGTGGCCGAACGCCTGCACCGCCTCAGCCCGCGCTGGGCCGGGCCGCTGGTGACGATGAACTGCGCGGCGCTGCCCGAGACGCTGATCGAGGCGGAGCTGTTCGGGCACGAGGCGGGCGCCTTCACGGGCGCAACCAAGGTGCGGCAGGGGCGGTTCGAGGAGGCCGACGGCGGTACCCTGTTCCTCGACGAACTGGCGACGCTGAGCCAGGGCGCGCAGGAGCGGCTGCTGCGCGCGGTCGAATATGGCGAGGTCAACCGCATCGGCTCGTCGCGCGCGATCCGGGTCGACGTGCGCATCGTCGCGGCCACGAACGAACACCTGCCTGCACTGGTCGAACGCGGACGGTTCCGCGCCGACCTGCTCGACCGGCTGTCGTTCGAGGTGATCACGCTGCCGCCGCTGCGCGCACGCGAGGGCGACATCCCGGTGCTGGCGGAATATTTCGCGCGGCGCATGGCGGCCGAACTGGGCTGGCCGCGTTGGACGGGCTTCGGCAAGCATGCCGCCGCACAGCTGGAAACCTATGAGTGGCCGGGCAACGTGCGCGAGTTGCGCAACGTCGTGGAGCGCGCCGTCTATCGCTGGGACGAGACCGACCGGCCGGTGGACGCGATCCAGTTCGATCCGTTCGCCTCGCCCTGGCGGATGGCGCCGCTCAGGCCCGCGGAGGCGGAAGCTGCACCTGCCACCGTCCTCGCCGCCGCTCCGAGCCCGCCCACGGTCGCGGAATGCGACGATCTGCGCGCCGCCTGCCATTCCTACGAGCGGCAGCTGCTGGAATCGGCGCTGGCCCGCTGCCGCTTCAACCAGCGCGCCACGGCGGTCGCGCTGAAGCTGACCTACGACCAGCTCCGCCACGCGCTCCGGCGGCACGACATGCTGGAGAAGGCGGCGGGGTAGTGCCGCGTGGGTGGATAGTCGTGCGCGTCCACATTGCTCCCGCGCCGCCTTTCCGCTAACGGCCCCGTCCCATGTTGACCGTCCTTCTTGTCGTTCACGTCATCGTCGCCGCGGCACACGTGGCCGG
>CAXTUG010000171.1:3071-7288 GCA_964247375.1 uncultured Sphingomonadaceae bacterium | reverse complement strand
GGCGGCGGCCGCGCGGCGTTCGTCGGCGATGCGATCAGCGACACGCTGGCCGCGCGTGCCGCCGGCCTGCCCTGCATCGCGCTGACCTTCGGCTTCTCCGACCGTCCTGCGGACCAGCTCGGCGCGACCGCGCTGATCGACCATTATAATCAGCTACTGTCGGCGCTCGGGGCGCTCGGCTGATGGCGCTGCCCCGCTTCACCCGCTTCGGTGCCGGACCGATCGCCGAGCCGAAGCCGCCGGCGCCCGATCCCACCGGCGCGCTGATCGAGGCCATGGCCGATCCCGTACTGGTGCTCGACGGCTATCATATCGGCCACGCCAATGCGGCGGCGCGCACGCTGCTGGGCGAGCATATCGTCGGCGATTACGTGCGGCTGGCGCTGCGCCATCCCGCCGCCGCACCCGTGCTGAGCGGGGACGAGGACGGGCCGGTGACGCTCAACGGCCTCGGCGGGCACGACCGGCTGTGGGAACTGGCGGCAGGCACCATCGGCCCGGGCAAGCGGCTGATCCGCCTCACCGACCGCAGCGCACAGCGCGCGGCCGAGCAGATGCGGGTCGACTTCGTCGCCAATGCCAGTCACGAGCTGCGCACCCCGCTCGCGTCGCTGATCGGCTTCATCGAGACGCTGGAGGACGCCAACGCGCCGGAAGACGCGGCCACCCGGCTGCGCTTCCTGTCGATCATGGAGGGCGAGGCGCAGCGGATGCAGCGCCTGATCGACGACCTGATGTCGCTGTCGCGGATCGAGGCCGACCGCTACTTTCCGCCCAAGGACCGGGTCGATCTCGCCGCCATTCTGCGCGAGGTCGCGGACGAATTTGCCGGCCGCCGCGACGGCGACCGGCTCGACGCCGGCAGCCCCGATCCGGCAATGGTGATCGGCGACCGCGGCCAGCTCCACCAGCTGGTGCACAACATCATCAGCAACGCCTTCAAATATGCGCGCGACGGCACTCCGATCCACGCCGCGCTAGCGGTCACGGACGCGATGGTCCGGCTGATCGTGACGGACCAGGGCGACGGGATCGCTCCGGAGCACCTGCCGCGGCTGACCGAGCGCTTCTATCGCGCCGACCCGGGCCGCAGCCGCGCGATCGGCGGCACCGGCCTGGGCCTCGCCATCGTCAAGCACATCGTCGAGCGCCATCGCGGCCGGCTGGACATTGCGAGCCAGGTCGGCGTCGGCACGGTCGTGACCGTCGAGCTTCCCCTCGCCCCGGCCGCGGTGTCATAAAAGTGTCGCGCTACTGCAGCATGGCGGACGGAAGGAGCGAGGGAATGGCGACCAGCGGGCATACGGTGAAGGCGTTCGACGAGGATCTCGGCGAACTGCGCGCGATGGTGGCCGAGATGGGCGGCCTCGCCGAGGCGGCGATCGACGGCGCGGTCCAGGCGCTCACCCGGCGCGATACCGATGCGGCCGGCCGCGTCGTCGAGGCCGACAAGCGCATCGACGCGCTCGAGCATGAGGTGGAGCGCCGCGTGGTCCGCCTGATCGCACTGCGCGCGCCGCTGGCGGACGACCTGCGCGAAGTCATCGCCGCGCTCAAGATCGCCGGCGTGATGGAGCGCATCGGCGACTATGCCAAGAACATCGCCAAGCGGGTGCCGCTGCTGCAGGAGATGCGCGGGATCGAGCCGCTGGCGATCCTGCCGGCGATGGCGCGTGCGACGTCGGAGATGGTGCACGACGTGCTCGACGCCTTCGCGGCGCGCGATGCCGAGGCGGCTCTCTCGGTCAGCACGCGCGACCGCGAGGTCGACGACCTCTACGACAGCCTGTTCCGCGCGCTGCTGACCTACATGATGGAGAATCCGAACAATATCGGCGCCTCCACCCACCTGCTGTTCATCGCCAAGAATCTCGAGCGGATCGGCGATCATGCGACCAACGCTGCCGAGATGATCTACTATGCCGCCCGCGGCGAGCAGATGCCGGAGCGCGCGCGGGGTGCCGATGCACTGGCACCCGCTGCTTGACGCGATGACCGGGGCGCGCATCCTCCTCGTCGAGGACGACGAGGCGCTGGCCGAATTGCTGACGTGGCATCTCCGCCGCGAAGGCCATGCCATCGATCACACCGCCGACGGCGAGGAGGCGCTGCTGCTCGCCGCCGAGGGGCCGCCCGACATCGTCCTGCTCGACTGGATGATCGAGGGCCTGTCCGGGATCGAGGTCTGCCGCCGGCTGCGCCGCGCGCCGCAGACCGCCAACGTGCCGATCATCATGCTGACCGCACGCGGCGAGGAGGAGGACCGGATCCGCGGGCTCGAGACCGGCGCCGACGATTACGTGACCAAGCCCTTCTCCCCGCGCGAGCTCGTCGCACGGGTCGCGGCGGTGCTGCGCCGGGTGCGGCCGGCGCTCGCCGGCGAGCGGCTGACCTATTCGGGCATCGAGATGGACATCGCCGATCACAAGGTGCGGCGCGACGGGGTGCCGCTGGCGCTCGGCCCGACCGAGTTCCGGCTGCTGCGCCACTTCATGGAACATCCCGGCCGCGTCTTCTCGCGCGAGCGGCTGCTCGACTCCGTCTGGGGCCGCGACAGCGACATCGAGCCGCGCACGGTCGACGTCCACATCCGCCGCCTGCGCAAGGCGATCAACCTCGACAACGCGCCCGACCTGATCCGCACCGTGCGCTCGGCCGGCTACGCGCTGGATGCGGAGGGTACGGCCTAGGATTGCGCTCGCCAGCTGTATTGCACAAGCAACACACTGCTGCTATTTCCCGACCAGGGAGAGCGACAATGTACAGCGAATCCGACATCGAACATGCGGTCGCCACCGGCGCACTGACGCCGCAGGCGGCGGCTGCGCTGCGGGACAGCGTAGCACGGGCGCGCGCTACGCCGGCGGTGGACGAGGAGAGCTTTCGGCTGATCACCGGCTTCAACGACATCTTCGTGACGATCGCCGCGGTGCTGCTGCTGGTCGCGGTCGGCTGGATCGGCTTCAGCCTCGCCGGACCACCGACCGATTATATCGGCGACGATGCCAGCCATCTGTTCGGGCGCGGAGCGATGATCAGCGGCTTGCTGGTCGCGGGCGCCAGCTGGACGTTGGCGGAATATTTCACCGGCGTGCGGCGGATGGCCCTCCCCAGCATCGTGCTCCTGGCCAGCTTCGTCTACGGCACCGCCGCGTGCCTGTTCGCTGCCGGCGCACTCGCCATGGGCGACCAGCACCAGCCGCGCATGTTCGCCGAACTGGCCGCGCTGGCAGCGCTGCTCACGGCAGGCGCGGCCTATCTGCACTGGCGCCGCTTTCACGTGCCGATCACGATCGCGGCGCTTGCCGGCGCGCTGGTCGTCACGCTGATTGCCCTGCTCCTCTCGGCAGTGCCGGAGGCGGCCGATTCGCTGCTGTGGGTGATGCTCGCCGCCGGCGTCGGCATGTTCGCCTTCGCCATGTGGTGGGACATGTCGGATCGCCAGCGCCAGACCCGTCGCTCGGACGTCGCCTTCTGGCTGCACCTGGCGGCAGCACCGATGATCGCGCATCCGGTCTTCAACCTGCTCGGCGTCATGGACGATCGCATGAGCGCGGGCACCGGGCTCGTCGTCATCCTGCTCTACGTCCTGTTCGGCCTGGTCGCGCTCGCGGTCGCCCGGCGCGCGCTGCTGGTCTCGTCGCTAGTCTACGTGCTCTACGCCCTGGCCGGCCTGTTCCGGCAGGCGGGGGGGGGGCGCGCCGCCAAAAAACCACAACCCCCCGCGGGAGCGGTCGAGCTGGCCGCGGCACTGACCGCGCTGGTGATCGGCTCGGCGCTGCTGCTGCTGTCGGCCTTCTGGCACGATGCGCGGCGGCTCGTCGTCACCGCCCTGCCCGACGACGTGCAGGCCAGGCTGCCGGCGCTCGACCGCCTGCCGACAAGCGCCCGCGCCGCCCCCTGACCGTCGATCCGAGGCATGCTCCAGTCGGCTAGGCGCCGGCCGGAGGCTCAATCCTCGACCAGCTTGAGCAGCTTGCGCTCGACCGGGGCCAGCACGGGTCCCAGCTCGTGACCCCGCTTCAGCACGGCGCCATTCTCGCCGATCAGCGCCCACTCGCCCTGGCGCTGGCGCAGCGCCGGTCGCTTCTCGATCCGGTATTCGGGCCGCTCGGTGGCGCGCCGGAAACAGGCGAAGCAGGCCGCATCCTTGTCGAACTGGATGGCGTAATCGCGCCAGTGGCCGGCCGCGACCATCCGGCCGTAGAGATTGAGGA
>CAXTUG010000171.1:325-3061 GCA_964247375.1 uncultured Sphingomonadaceae bacterium | reverse complement strand
GCTCCAGCTCGGTCCGGGCGAACGCCACCTGCCGCGGTTGCGGCGCCGGAAAGGGTGTGACGACCCCCATCAGGCGGACTGGCGGTCCGGATCGTCGGCGACCGGCGTGTCGCGGTCGGCGATCAGCTTGGCGAGCTTGCCGCGCAGCGTCTCCACCTCGCAGCGCAGGAACTCCAGCTGCTGCGTGGCGGGATCGAACCGCTCGCTGCACGGCGTGCCGTAGGGCATGAAGCTGTTGTAGGTCCCGGCGTCGATCAGCGTCGGCCGGGCCGGGATGCCGACCATCGACGCGCCCTCCGGCACGTCGCGCGTCACCACCGCATTGGCGCCGATCCGCGCCCCCCTGCCGACGGTGATCGGTCCGAGCACCTGCGCGCCGGAGCCGATGATGACGTCGTCCTCGATCCGGGGATGCCGCTGTCCGCCGATGCCGTTGGCGGGATTGGTGCCGCCGAGCGTGACGTTCTGGTAGATGGTGACGTTGTTGCCGATCCGCGCCGTCTCGCCGATGACGGTGAAGCCGTGGTCGATGAAGAAATGGTCGCCGATCTGCGCACCCGGATGGATGTCGATCGCGGTCAGGAAGCGCGACAGATGATTGACCAGCCGCGCCAGGAAGTAGAGCTCGCCGTTGAACAGCCAGTGCGCCACCCGGTGCAGTCCCAGCGCAAGCACGCCGGGGTAGAGCAATATCTCCCAGCGCGAGCGCGGCGCCGGATCGCGCGCCTTGATCGAGTCCAGATAGGCGACGAGTTCCCGCTTCATTGCCGTCTCACTCCCTGCAGCGCGGATTTAGGCGCGTGCTCAGAGAATTTCCAGCACGGCCATTCATCGTCATCCCGGCGAAGGCCGGGATCCACTCAGCGGCCTGGCGCAACCTCCCGGTGGATTTCCGCCTGCGCGGGAATGACGGGGGAAGTGCTATGCCGCCACCGCAGTCTTTTCCAAAGCACCCCGCACCACGGCCACCGCCTGCTCCGCCTTGTCACCTTCGGGCCCGCCGCCCTGCGCCATGTCGGGTCGGCCGCCGCCGCCCTGGCCGCCGAGCGCCGCCACCGCCTGCCTGACCAGGTCGACCGCCGACAGGCGCCCGACCAGATCGTCGGTGACGCCGACGGCGACGCTCGCACGCCCATCATTGACCGCGACCAGCACGGCCACGCCTGATCCGACCTTTGCCTTGGCCTCGTCGACCAGCCCGCGCAGGCCCTTGGGATCGAGGCCGTCGATCACCTGGCCGACGAAGCCGACGCCGCCGACCTGCTCCGGCCCGGCCGTCTCGGTCTTCGCGCCGCCGCCGCCGAGCGCCAGCGCTTTCCTCGCCTCCGCCAGTTCGCGCTCCAGCTTGCGGCGCTCCTCGACCAGCGTCGCGATGCGCGCGGGCACCTCCTCCGGCGTGGGCCTGCGCACGCCGGCCGCCTCGCGCAGGCGCTCCTCGCGCCCGGTGAGCCACAACCGCGCCGCCTCGCCGGTCAGCGCCTCGATCCGCCGCACGCCCGAGGATACCGCGCTCTCGCCGACGATCTTGAACAGGCCGATGTCGCCCAGTGCGTTGACGTGGGTCCCGCCGCACAGTTCGACCGACCAGGACGCGTCGTCGCCGCGGCCCATCGACAGCACGCGGACCTCGTCGCCATATTTCTCGCCGAACAGCGCCATCGCGCCGGCCTCGATCGCCGCATCGGGCGTCATCAGCCGCGTCGTCACCGCGTCATTCTCGCGGATGTGCCGGTTCACTTCCGCCTCGACCGCGGCGATGTCGTCGGCCGTGAGCGCCTTCGGGTGGGAGAAGTCGAAGCGCAACCGGTCGGGCGCCACCAGGCTGCCCTTCTGCGTGACGTGATTGCCGAGCCGGTGGCGGAGCGCGGCGTGCAGCAGGTGCGTCGCCGAGTGATTGGCACGCAGCTGGCTGCGGCGGCCGAGATCGATCGCGAGGTGCAGCGTGTCGCCCACCTTGATCGATCCGCCGCGCACCACCGCCTTGTGCGCATGCAGCCGGCCCAGCGGTTTCGACGTGTCGGTAATGTCGGCCGTGAAGCCATTGTCGTTGCTGGCTTGTCCGGCGTCGCCCATCTGGCCGCCGCTCTCGCCGTAGAAGGGCGTCTGGTTGGTGAGGATGAACACCTCCTCGCCGGTCTGCGCGGTGTGGACGCGGCTTCCGTCACGGACGATGGCGACCACGACGCCCTCGGCCTCGCTCGACGAATAGCCGGTGAACTCGGTGCCCCCGGTTTCCTCGGCGATGTCGAACCAGACATCGTCCGACGCCTTTTCGCCCGAGCCTTTCCACGCCGCGCGCGCCGCCGCCTTTTGTTCGGCCATCGCCGCATCGAAGCCGGCGCGATCGACCTTGAGCGATTGCGCGCGCAGGGCATCTTCGGTGAGATCGTAGGGGAAGCCGAACGTGTCGTAGAGTTTGAACGCGGTCGCACCGGGCAACGTGTCGCCCGCGGCCATGCCGGCGGTGGCATCGTCGAGCAGGCGCAGCCCGTTGACGAGGGTCTGGCGGAAGCGGGTCTCCTCCTGCAGCAGGGTCGCCTCGATCAGGGGCTGCGCGCGGATCAGCTCGGGATAGGCCGCGCCCATCTCGGCGACGAGCGCGGGGACGAGGCGGTGCATCAGCGGCTCGCGCGCGCCGAGCAGCTGGGCGTGGCGCATTGCGCGGCGCATGATCCGCCGCAGCACATAGCCCCTGCCCTCGTTCGCCGGGAGCACGCCGTCGGCGACGAGGAAGCC
>CAXTUG010000171.1:0-307 GCA_964247375.1 uncultured Sphingomonadaceae bacterium | reverse complement strand
ATCACCTGGTGGCTCGCCTGGTTCGCGCCGGTCGTCGCGGTGCGGGTGAGCTCGCCCGAAGCGGCGATCAGCGCCTTGAAGGTGTCGGTGTCGTAATTGTCGTGGACGCCCTGGAGCACCGCGGCGATGCGCTCGAGGCCCATTCCCGTGTCGATCGACGGGCGCGGCAGATCGCGTCGCGTGGCGCCGTCGACCTGCTCATATTGCATGAAGACGAGGTTCCAGATCTCGACGAAGCGGTCGCCGTCCTCGTCGGGGCTGCCCGGGGGGCCGCCGGGGATATGGTCGCCGTGGTCGTAGAAGATCT
>CAXTUG010000170.1:0-7342 GCA_964247375.1 uncultured Sphingomonadaceae bacterium | reverse complement strand
CATCGTCAACCTGCGCGGCGTCGTGCTGCCGGTCACGGACCTGCGGCGCCTGCTCGGCTGGGGTACGACCGACGCGGCCGAGCGTCACGCGATCATGGTCGTGGAAGTCGCCGGACAGCTGCGCGGCATCATCGTCGATGCGGTCCACGACATATTGACGCTCGATCGGACCGACATCCAGCCCGTTCCCGACGTCGGAACGTCGCTCGCGGCCGACTATCTGGAAGGGATCGCCACCCTCGACGGACACATGATCATGGTGCTCAGCCTCGCTCAGCTCGCCGACCCAGGCGCGAGAGCAGCGCAGGCCGCCTGAGCGATCGCGTCCGCAGCCGGCCTCCGCGGCCGGCGGCGGGCGCACGGGCGTCGAGCAGCATGAAATTGGACGCCAGCTCCCACGCCGTGGCCGCCAGGCGTTGCTCTGCCGCGCATGCCGAAGACAGCGCGACGAGGGTTTCCGCCAGCACCTGATCGCAGTCGAGCAACTCTGACGGCAGGGATGCGCGGCGGCCTTCCGCAACGTACATGCTGCAGGCCGCAATCAGCCGCCCCACGAATTCGTCGACGATCTGGGGCAGCCTCTCCTCGAACAGCGACGGCGCCCGACCGCGCGCCAGGAAGTAGATCCGGGCGCGATGCTTCAGCACCTCTTCCTGCGATGCACGAAGGGCGTCCACGATTTCCGACGATAGAAGCGGCAACGCCAAGCTACTAACCTACTGGAACTATTCTACCTGCGTGACAGGATAACGCTGTCACGTCTTTGCGCCGGCGCAATCAACGTGGAGGCAAGCGCCGGAAGGGCGCATTATGGGCCGTCTGCCGATCGAATATGTTCCGCTACCAGCCGAGGCCCTCACGCCAACCGAACCAGGGGCCGAACGCGGCGCCGCCCCACGGCCCCCAATCCCATCGGCTGTCGGCATAGTCCATCGCCGCCATCTGGTTTTCGTCGGCGATCTGCTGCTGCTGCGCGGACCTCTGATAGGCACCGTAGGCTTGCTGCGAGCCGACATAAAGACAGCCGCAGCGCAGCGAATCGGCGTAAACGTAGGACACCATGTCGCCATTCACGCGGCGGACGAATTTGTGCTGCGGCAGGCCGTTCAACATCGTCTGCATCGCGGGCGACGTCGCCGGACGAACGACGAACCCCGCTGCGAGCAGCCGATCTTCCTTGCCGGTAGGCTTGGTCTTGTCCGCGCCCGCGGCACTCGGGATCGTGGCGAGCGCGACGATGGCGGCTACGATGTGACGGGATGTGACAGGCATGGCGCATGCTCCTCTCCGGGCCAAACACCCAGCAATCGGGCGCGCGGAGAAATGCAAAGTATGCGGAGCACAGGCGTCCGCACGCGCTCGATCCTGCGTGCCTGAAAACGTGGATCAAGCGCGACGGTTCCGTTGCCCGCGCGGCAATGCCCGATGCGCCAGGCGGGCAGGGTTCGGGAATTTGCAGGGCGAAGGAAGCATCTCCATCGCCGATGCCGAACGGCTCTAGGCGGCCTCGCGTTGACCCTCGTCGAGCCGGGCCGCGAGCCGGTCGGCCAGCGCCTGCACTCTCACCTGACCGATCTTCGCGTCGGGCGCACCGGGCTCCCGCAGCAGGTCGGCCAGCGCGCGCTGCGTCTGGGTCATGAGATCGATCGCCTGGAGATCGTCCAGGTAGTTGACGATCAGCTCCGGATCGCTCGCCAGCACGCAGGCGAGCTTGCAGAGGTGATCGGCGAGCTCCGACATCTCGTCGGCGATCGCGCGGATGAAGACGGCCTCCTCCGCCAGCGTCACTTGCTGCACAGCTTGAAGACTCCCTCCACCAGGGACCCGCGGGCGATCGGCTGGGCAGCGGCGCCCTTGTGCATGCGGAAGCCTTCGGCGGCACTGCCGTCGTCCAGCAGCCCGGCCGGCGCCAGGACATAGCCGCCGGCGTTCAGCATCGCCTTGATGCCCGGAGGACCGTCCTCGCCCGTGTTGGACAGCAGCAGGCCGATCGCCTGCGCCTGGGCGGAGCAGAGCGAGGCGAACAGCAGCGAGATGGACGGGCGGTGCCCGGCGATCGGATCGCGCTGCAGCACGCGCAGCGAGCCTTCCGGCCACTTGTCGACGATGATGTGATGCTCGTCGGACCGGGCGAGATAGATGCAGCCTTGCTCCACCTTCAGCCCGTCCTCGGCAATGACGACGCGCGGCTTGACGTGCTGCTTGAGCTTGGCCGCGAACGTGTCCAGCAGCTCCGGACGCAGGTGCTGGACGACGATCGTGGGCGGGCAATTGTCGGGGAAGCTGCCGAGCAGATCGAACAGCGCCTGCATGCCGGCCTCGTCGCTGCCGATCGCCAGCAGGCGTCCGTTCCAGTCGAAGCCCTGCACCGCCGCCGGCGCCGCCGCGACGCGCTGCATCGGCGCGTCCTTGGCGCTCTTCAGCCGCTTGGCGATGTTGGTGAGCAATTTGCCGAACTCGTCCTGTGTCGCCACCTTCGGCTTGGGGAAGCAGTCGATCGCGCCCAGGCGCAGCGCTTCGATCGAAGCGTCCGCGCCCGCGTCGGTGCGGGCCGAGAACATGATGACCGGCATGGGCCGCTTCACCATCAGTTCCTCGAGATATTCGATCCCGCTCATCCCGGGCATCTCGACGTCGAGCGTCATGACGTCGGGGTTGAGCCGCTCGACCTCCTGCCGCGCCTCGGCCGCGCTCTCGGCGGTGCCGACGACCTGAATTCCGGAGATCTTCTCGAGCGCGCTGCTGATCAAGGCGCGCATCGTAATCGAATCGTCAACAACCAGTACTTTGGTAGCCATCTTACATCCTTGGGAGCAGGATTGGTCGGTCAGGCCGCAAGCGGCAGCGGCGCGTTATTCTCGGACAGGCGATCGAGGCTGAGCACCATGACCAGCTGCTCGTCGATCGTGGCGATCCCTTCCAGGAAGTTGGCGGCGACCGTTTCCCCCACGTCGGGTACCGGCTGCATGTCCTCGGGCGAGAGCGTCACGATGTCGCTCACCGCATCGACCACGATGCCCTGCAGCTGCTCGCCGATCCGCACCACGATGATGACGTGGCGCACCCCCGGATCGGTCGTCCCCCAGCCCAGCCGCCGCCGCAGGTCGAGGACGGGCAGGACCACGCCGCGCAGGTTCACGACGCCGCGCACATGATCCGGAACGTTCGGCAGCGGGGTCGCGGGCGACCAGGCGCGGATTTCGCGGATCGCCATGATGTCGACGCCGAGGCGGCGTTCTCCGACTTCGAAAGTGATAAGTTGACGCGACATGCTGACTGTCCAGACGATAGTTTCAGTGGAGAACGCGGCGGATGGCTGCGCCGAGCTTCTCGCGATCGAACGGCTTCACGATCCAGCCGGTCGCCCCGGCATTGCGCGCGCGGGCCTTCTTCTCGTCGGACGCTTCGGTCGTCAGCACCAGGATCGGCAGGCCGGCATTCGCCGCTTCCGCGCGCAGCGCTTCGATCAGCTCGAACCCGTCCATGCGCGGCATGTTGATATCGGTGATCACCAGGTCCGGCGTCGCGCCGTCCAGCTTCTCCAGCGCGTCGACGCCGTCCTCGGCCTCGAACACGGTGAAACCCTGGTTGGTAAGGGTGGCGCGCAGCAGCATCCGCATGCTGGGCGAGTCATCCACCGCAAGTATTCGCTTCGACACGTCGTCCCTCCCACAATGTCGCCGGGCACCACCCTGGCATCAAAACCTTAAGACATGGTCTAAGACTAGAAGAGCTCCACATCGCCGCCCGTGGGCAGGATGCGGGGCGGAGCCGCTTCGACCGGCTTGATATGCACCGTCTTGCAGCGGGACAGCCCGTAGCCCGGCATGAACTCGACCCTGCGCGCCGACGATCCGCCCACGTCCTCGCCGAGCAGGGGAATGCCCTCGTTCGCCAGGAACTTGCGCGCGAATTCGATATTGCGCTCGCCGATCGCGCCGAGCCCCTCGCGCATGGTCGCGCCGCCGTAGATCCGCGCCTTGAAGTTCGACCGCATCGCGCCGGTCTTGATCATCGCGTTGATCAGGAGCTCCATGGAGTGGATGCCGTAGCGGTTCAGAAACGCCGTCTGTTCCAGGCCGGTCGGTGCCGCGTCGGCCAGCAGGAAGTGATTGATCCCGCCGACGCGCGCACGCTTGTCGAACAGGCATACGGCGACGCAGCTGCCGAGCACGGTCGTGTAGACGACATCGAGGTCCCGCGTCGCCACGCTGTCGCCCTGCGCGACGGTGATGCGGCGCATGTTGGCGCCATTGACGGGCGCGACGGCGTTCATGCGGCGCAGACCTGGAGCAGGCCGTGGGCGATCTGCCCGAGCGGCAGCTGCTTGGCGACGGCGCCGATGCGCTGCGCCACCCCCGGCATGCCGTAAACCACGCAGGTGGCCTCGTCCTGGCCGAACGTGTGGGCGCCGGCCGCGCGCATCGCATGGAGGCCCTTGGCACCGTCCGCGCCCATCCCGGTCAGGATCGCCCCCGCCACGGTCGTGAAGCCGGCGTCCGCGATCGAGTAGAAGAGCGTGTCGACCGACGGGCGGTGACCTGACTCGAGCGGCCCTTCGATCAGCCGGCAGCGGCGCTGTCGGCCGGCGAGGACGAGGTGGGTGTCGCCGCCGGGCGCGATCGCGACCTGGCCGTTGGCGAGGGGCATGCCGTCTTCCGCCAGCACGACCCGCGGCGGGCAGCAGCGGTCGAGCCGCGTGGCGAAGCTGCGCGTGAAGGTCGCCGGCATGTGCTGCACGATCAGCGTCGGCGGGCAATTTTCGGGAAAGCTCTGCAGTACGTTGAGCAGCGCCTCGACGCCGCCGGTCGACGCGCCGAGCGCGATGAGGCTGTCCGGCTTCGGATGGAAGTTGGCCGGCGGCCCTGCCGCCAGGTCGGCCGGCCGGATGCGCGAGCGCGCCGCCTGCTTGACGATCCTCGCCAGCGCGCCGCCATCGCCGTCGCGCGCTTCGCGGAACGCCGGCTTCGGACGACAGTCGAACGCGCCGAGCTCCAGCGCGCGGATGCTCGCCTCGCTGCCCCGCTCCGTCAGCGTCGAGACCATGACGACCGGCATCGGCCGCAGCCGCATGATCTTTTCCAGGAAATCCAGACCGTCCATGCCCGGCATCTCGATGTCGAGCGTCAGCACGTCGGGATTGAGTTCCTTGATCATCGTGCGTGCGGTGGCCGGGCAGTCGGCCATGCCGATGATCTCGATCTCGGGATCATGCGCCAGCAGGCCGCTCAGCACGGCCCGCATCGTCGCCGAATCGTCGACGATCAGCGTCCGGACGGTCATGCGGCCGCCTTGCGGTAGATGGTCTGGCCGATCGCGCGGCACTGCTCGGCTGCGACGCCGATCAGACGTTCCGAGTGGCCGATATACAGGAAGCCGCCGGGCACGAGCCGCTCGACCAGCCGCTGCTGCAGCCGCGCCTTGGTCGGGTCGTCGAAATAGATCATCACGTTGCGACAGAAGACGACGTCGAACGTCCCCTTGAACGGCCACGCGCCCATCAGGTTGAGTTCTCGGTAGCGGACCAGGCCGGTGCAGGTCGGATCGATGAGCGACTGCTCGTCACGTTCGGTCAGCCACGCCGACGCCAGCGGCCGCGGCACCGCCTCGGTCGCGGCCCGCGGGTACCTGGCGGCCTTCGCGCGCTGGATCACGGTGGGCGACAGGTCGGTCGCCAGGATGGCCGTGTCCGTCTGAGCGATCTGTGCGCCGGCACGCCGGTCGGCACCGAGCAGGGTCATCGCCAGCGTATAGGGTTCCTCCCCGCTGGAGCAGGCGGACGACCATAGCCGGACGCGCTCGCCCGCCGTGGCACGGCGCAGCAGCACCGGCCGCACCTCGGCCGCGAAGTGGTCGAAATGATGCTGCTCGCGGAAGAAGCTGGTGTGGTTGGTGGTCAGCGCGTCCAGCGCCGCCGCCTTCTCCTGCGGATCCCTGTCGATCAGGCCGAGATAGTCTTCGAAGCGGTTGAGCCCGTGCTGGCGCAGGCGCCGGGCCAGGCGCGACCGCACCAGCTCGCGCTTCGATTCGGGCAGCAGGATGCCGGTGTCGCGATGGACCATGGCAGCGAGGTTGGCGAAGTCGCCGGACGTCAGGTCCGCGAGTTCGTGGGTGAAGGCGGCGCGTGCGTTCATGCGGCCAGCGCCGTCCGGTGACGGGTGCGGGCGACGCCGTCGACATCGAGGATCAGCGCGACCCGGCCATCGCCGAGGATGGTCGCGCCGGACACGCCGGCGATCGCACGATAGTTCGCCTCGAGACTCTTCACCACGATCTGACGCTGGTCCTCGATCGAATCGACCATCAGCACGGCCTGACCGCCGTCCGACTCGACGACGATCATCACCGTCTTGTCCGGATCGGACTGGGCCGGAATGCCCAGCAGCGCGCCGACCTGCAGCACCGGCAGCTGCGTGCCGCGCACGTCGAGGATCGCGGCGTCGTCGCTGAGATAGCTCAACTGCTCGGGCAGGGCGCGCAGGCTCTCCACGATGTTGCCGAGCGGAATGACGAAGGTCTGGTCGCCGATCTTCACGATCATGCCGTCCAGCACCGCCAACGTGAGCGGCAGGCTCAGCGTGAAGCTGGTGCCGCTGCCGAAGCGGGACGACACGCCGATGCGGCCGCCCAGCGCCTGCACGTTGCGGCGGACCACGTCCATGCCCACGCCGCGGCCGGAGATGTTCGAGACCTTCTCGGCGGTCGAGAAACCGGGCGCGAAGATCAGGTTATCGATATCCTCCTCGCTGAGGACGGCGTCGGCGGCGACGATGCCGCGCTCGATCGCCTTCGCGCGGACCCGTTCGCGATCAATGCCGCGGCCGTCGTCGGCGACGGTGATCACGATCCGGCCGGACCGCTGCTCGGCACCGACGCGCAGCGCGCCTTCCTCCGGCTTGCCCGCGGCGACGCGGTCGGCCGGCCGCTCTAGGCCGTGATCGACCGCATTGCGGATGAGGTGGGTCAGCGGTTCGCCGATCCGTTCGACCACCGTCTTGTCAACTTCGGTCATCTCGCCGTCGAGCTGCAGCCGGACACGCTTGCCGGTGTCGGCCTCCAGCTCGCGGATGATGCGCGGCACCCGGTTGAACACCGTCTTCATCGGCTGGGCGCGGATCGACATCGCGCTCTCCTGCAGCTCGCGGGTCAGGTTCTCGAGGCTGGTCAGTTCGGACGTGGCGGCCAGGCCGAGTTCGCCTAGGCGCTGCGCCAGCATCGCCTGCGTGATGACCAGCTCGCCGACCAGGTTCACCAGCCGGTCGAGCTTGTCCAACTCGACGCGGATCGTCGCCGATGCGGCCGGGGGCGGCGCCCGCGCCGCCGCCCCAGCGGCCCGCGGGCG
>CAXTUG010000169.1:5707-7358 GCA_964247375.1 uncultured Sphingomonadaceae bacterium | reverse complement strand
AGATCACGCCGCGCGCGACCGGGCTCTCGCGGATGCTGTAGAGCGTGGCGTACATCTCCTCGCCCGTCACGTCGATCGTGATCGGGCCGCCCGAGATGGTGTTCCGGTATCGCGGGTCGTTGGCGGTGAGGTCGGGGGAGATCGTCGTCCACGTCTCGCCGCCGGCGACCGATTTGTGGACGAACTGCGACCCGAAGTACACGGCGCGCGGGTCGTGCGGGCGTCGCCGAGCGCCGCATTGCGATCGCGATCGATCCGGCGACCGGCGGCGGCCAGACTATCCAGATCACGCGGAATTAGCGTCATTGTCGTGACCGTCGCCCCGGCAGAGGTCGCGTGACGGTATGTTGGCACGGCCTTTGCTTCTACACGGGCATGATGATGCGAGCCCTGTTCCTGCTGGCCCTCCTTGCCACGCCTGCCGGCGCGGCGCCGTTCCAGAACCTGGACGCGCTGGAGACCCGGCTGGTCAACGCGCTGGGCGCCGGGATCGGCGAGCCGGGCGGGCCGGCGACGGCGATCGATCGGCGGCTGAAGCTGGCCGCCTGCCCGTCAGCGGTGCAGATCGATCCGCCGGTGATGGGTGCGGTCGCGCTGCGCTGCCCGGCGGCCAACTGGCGAATCCGCGTGCCGATCGCGCGCCTGGCCGGCGCCACAGCCGGCGGGCAGGCCATGGCAACGAAGGCAGACATGGTGGTGCGCCGCGGCGATCCCGTCGATCTGGTCGCGGAAACCTCCGGTTTCAGCGTCAGCGTGAGCGGCATCGCACAGGAAGACGGCGCGCCGGGCAGCCGTATCCGCATCAAGACGGACGGGCGGAACGCCCCGCTTTTCGCGGAAGTCATCGATTCCGGACGCGTCCGATTACCAGGATTTAAATAATTGGGGATTGTGTCGTTATACCGGTCAGGCGAGACTTTTGACCGGACCAGGACCATGCAAAAGGATGCGACGATGATCAATGCTGTCGGACCGACCGGCATCGCTCGCGCCATCGAGTTGCGCAGCGACAAAGTCGGTAAGAGCGAGCCTGTGACCCCGACCGATCCGGCCGGGGCGCAGGCGTCGAACCAAGTGACCACCGCGGCGGCGGCGCTGACCGCGCAGGGCGCGCCGATCGACATGGCCAAGGTGGCGGCGATCCGTGCCGCCATCGCCAACGGCGCCTACAAGATCGACGTGACGGCGATCGCCGAGCGGATGGTGGCGATGGACCTGCCGAAGTTATGAGCGAAGCCGCACTCCGGCAACTGGACGACGCCCAGGCCGTCCTGGTCGCGGCGCTGGATGCCCACGACCTCGACGCGATCGAGGCCGCGAATGCCGCGGTCGCGGTCGCGGTCGAGCAGATGCGCGTGGTCGGCGGCTGGCGCGACCGGCCCGGCCTGCGCGACGACCTGATGCTCATATTGAAGCGCGCCGAGGCCGCACGCGGCCGCGTCAACGCACTGGCCGACCATAATCGCCGGCAACTGGAGAAGCTGGTCAGCCTCGCCGGCGCACCGCACCCCGTCGCCTACCGCCGGAGCGGACGGCTGAGCTGAGGACGGCAGGATCGAGAGCTTCTCGGTCGAATTTGATCAACCCACTCCGTTCGTGTCGAGCGAAGTCGAGACACATGTTCGAGCGCCCCCCCGGACAAACCCCCGCG
>CAXTUG010000169.1:0-5697 GCA_964247375.1 uncultured Sphingomonadaceae bacterium | reverse complement strand
TGCCTCGGCTGCGCTCGGCTATGCCCCTCGACTTCGCTCGGGGCGAACGGTGCAATCTTCATCGCAGGCTTCGGCTGGGCTGCATCCTCTTGGTGGATTCCGGCCTGCGCCGGAATGACGAGGTTGGGTTCAGCACTCGATTCATACTGGCACGCCTCTTGCTTATCACCACGCGTGAGTGAGAGGTAGAGATGGCGACCCAAGCGATGAACCGCAGGCTGTGGATCGGCTCCGTCAAGGGGGCGATCCTGCCTTTGGCCACCCTGATGCTGGTGGGCCTGATGATCGTGCCCGTGCCGAGCTTCGTGCTCGACATCGGCTTCATCACCAACATCATGATCAGCCTGGCGGTGCTGATGGTCGCGCTCAACGCCGCGAAGCCTCTCGACTTCTCCGCCTTTCCGACCGTGCTGCTGTTCGCGACCCTG
Source organism: uncultured Sphingomonadaceae bacterium (assembly GCA_964247375.1). Taxonomy (GTDB): domain Bacteria; phylum Pseudomonadota; class Alphaproteobacteria; order Sphingomonadales; family Sphingomonadaceae; genus Sphingomonas_I. Next base: position 5,269 of record CAXTUG010000169.1, on the reverse strand, counting down.
CTGCGGCTGGCGCTGAACGTCGCCTCGACGCGGGTGGTGCTGGTCAGCGGCCATACCGGCGCCAGCGCCGCCGGCCACGTGATCGAGGCGTTCGGCCACTTCCTGATCGGCGGCGACTATGCGGTCGGCCTGTTCGTGTTCGGCATTCTGATGATCATCAACATGGTGGTGATCACCAAGGGCGCCGGCCGCGTGTCGGAAGTGTCGGCGCGCTTCACCCTGGACGCCCTGCCCGGCAAGCAGATGTCGATCGACGCCGACCTGAATGCCGGCCTGCTGACCCCGGAGGACGCCAAGCTCCGCCGCCAGGAGCTGGCGACCGAGGCCGACTTCTACGGATCGATGGACGGTGCGTCCAAGTTCGTGAAGGGCGATGCCGTTGCCGGCGTCATGATCCTGGTGATCAACATCGTCGGCGGCCTGGTGCTGGGCGTGGTCAGCCACAAGCTGTCGGTCGGCGAAGCGGCCTCCACCTATATCCAGCTGGCGATCGGCGACGCGCTGGTGGCGCAGATCCCCGCCCTGCTGCTCTCGATCGCGGCCGCCTCGATCGTCACCCGCGTCAACTCGCCGCTCGATCTGTCCAACCAGATTACCAGCCAGTTCGGCATGGCCAGCGCGTGGACCCCGGTTTCCGGCATCCTAGGCTTCCTGGGGCTGCTGCCCGGCATGCCGCACTTCGTGATCCTGCCCGCCGCCGGCCTCGCCGGCACGGTCGCGTGGAAGCTGAAGAAGGCCAAGGATGCGGCCGCGGTGGCAGCCGCCGTCCCCGCCCCGGTCGCGCCGGCCAATCCCAGCCATATCCCGTGGGACGAGGTGTCCGACGGCGCGACGCTCAGCCTCGAGCTCGGCTACGGTCTCGTCAGCCTGGTCGACGAGCGCAAGGGCGCGCCGCTGATGGCGCGGATCACCGGCATCCGCCGCCAGCTGTCGCGCGAACTGGGCTTCGTGGTGCCGCTGGTGCGGGTACGCGACAATCTGTCGCTCGCACCCAATTCCTATCGCATCTCGGTCGCGGGCGTGGTCGTCGGCGAGGACGAGTGCTGGCCGGAGGACCTGCTGGCGCTCGATTCGGGCGAACTGGTCGGCAAGGTCGAGGGCCGCATCGTCAAGGATCCGAGCTTCGGCCTGGATGCGGTGTGGATCCGGCCGGAGCAGCGTAACGACGCGATCATCGCCGGCTACACCGTGGTCGACGGCGCGACCGTGATCGCGACCCACCTCAACCAGCTGATCGCCCAGTCGGCGGCCGACCTGTTCGGCATGGACGAGGCGCAGAAGCTGCTCGACGCACTCAAGGAGAGCGCGCCGCAGCTGGTCGCGGGCCTGACGCCGGCGCCGCTGAGCCTGGCCCAGCTCTCCGCCGCGTGCCGGGCGCTGCTGGCCGAGGGCATACCGCTCAAGGATTTCCGCCGCGTCGCCGAGGCGATGATCGACGCGTCCCGCGAATCGACCGATCCGATGCTGCTGAACGAGGGCGTGCGCCAGCGGATCGGCGCGCTGATCGTCCAGATGATCGTGCCGGTGCGCATGCCGCTGCCCGTCGTCACCTTCGACGCCGAGCTGGAAGGGCTGCTGGCGCAGGCGGTGCGGGTCGGCGGCAATGCGGCGCATCCGTTCGAGCCGGCGCTGGCGCAGCGCATCATCGCGGCGGTGAATCAGGCGGCCGCGCCGCTCGTGAACAGCGCCACGCGCTTCGCGCTCGTAACATCTCCGCCGGCAAGGCGCGCCGTCGCAAGACTTCTTAAACCCCATCTGCCTGATACTGCGATCATGTCCTTCCTAGAGATTCCCGACGGCAAGGCAGTCGAGGTCATGGCGATCGTCGGCAGCCACAGCGCGCCGACGCTGCCGCACGCCGGGCAGGTAGCGGCATGAGCCTTCCGCAAGCCGCGGCGCCGCTGGACGGCGCGATGACCTATCAGCGCCGCCCGGCCCGGCCCGATCCGGGCCTGCTCGCCCGCCAGCACATGCCGCTGGTGCGCAAGATCGCCTGGCACGTGCATGGCCGCGTCTCCAGCGCGCTGGACATCGAGGACCTGGTGCAGATCGGCATGGTCGCGCTGGTCGAGGCGGCCAACGGCTACGAGGATCGCGGCCACGCTTTCTCCACCTATGCGTCGATGCGCATCCGCGGCGCGATGATCGACCATCTGCGCCGTCACGCCACCATCTGCCGATCGGGCATGGCCAAGCGCAAGGCGATCAACGAGGCGACGGTCCGCTTCGAAGGCCAGCACGGCCGCGCGCCGAGCGAGGCCGAGCTGGCGAGCGCGCTCGGCATGGACGCGTCCGCCTTTCGCGAGATGGCGGACGCCGCGACCGCGGTGCGGCAGGAGTCGCTGGACGAGGTCTATTCGGACCAGTCGATGTGGTTCGCCGACGTCGAGGACCGGGTCGACCAGACGCTGGAGCGCGAGCAGCTCGCCCACGCGCTGGCCGGCCACATCTCGGAGCTGCCGGAGCGCGAGGCGCTGGTGCTGCAGCTCTACTTCGTCGAGGAGATGAACCTGGACGAGATCGGCCTGACGCTGGGCGTCGGCGCCGCACGCGTGTGCCAGATCAAGAAGGCCGCGCTCGACCGGCTGCGCAAGTCGCTGGCGGACTGGGCGGAGTAGACTCTCTCTTCATACGCGTCATCCCCGCAAAGGCAGGAATCCTTTCTCCCGCAGTGCTGATGGATTCCCGCCTTCGCGGGAATGACGATGTACTGTGCCGTTAGCGGTGTCGCGCCATTGCGCCGCAAGGGTCCCGCTCGATCTGGATAGTGGCGTGGCCGATGCCGAAGCGGCTCTCCAGCAAACCGGCAGCGGTGACCCGCACCGCCTCTCCATCTACCTCCTCCGCCACCGCGATGTGGACCGTGCCGTTGACGTCGCCGATGGCCATCGACCAGACATGCAGGTCGTGGACGTCGCGGACGCCCGGCAGTTCGCCGATGGCGCGGCGGATCTCGGCCAGGTCGATGCCTTTGGGCACTCCTTCCAGCAGGACGTTGACGGTGTCGCTCAGGAGCGCCCAGGTGCGGGGCAGCACCCAGAGGGCGATGCCGATCGCTACCACCGGATCGATCCAGACCTTGCCCGTCACGCGGATCAGCACCGCGCCGGCGATCACGCCGAGCGAGCCGATCGCGTCCGACCAGACCTCCAGATAGGCGCCCCGCACGGCCATGCTCTCGCCGCGTCCGGCCATCAGCACGCGCATCGCGGCGAGGTTCACGGCCAGGCCGATGCCGGCGACCACCATCATGCCGGTGGCGGCGACCGGCTCCGGATCGCGGAAGCGGCCGATCGCCTGGACCAGCACGTAGGCGGCGGCGGCGAACAGCAGCAGCGCGTTGAAGGCGGCGGCCAGGATCTCGAACCGCTTGTAGCCGAAGGTGCGCCTGTCGTCGGGCGCGCGGCCGCCGATGCGCACTGCCAGCAGCGCGATGCCGAGCGCGGCGACGTCGGTCAGCATGTGCGCGGCGTCGGACAGCAGCGCGAGGCTGTTGTAGAGGAAGGCGCCGGCGAGCTCGATCGCCAGCACCGATCCGCTGAGGATTAGCGCGATCGCGAGCGAGCGGGCGCTGGCGCCGGCGGTGTGATCGTGGTGGCCGTGGGCGTGGTCGTGATGATGGCTTGCACCATGGTCGTGCCGATGTGAGTGGCCGTGCGCTGCGCCCATCCGCTCTCTCTGCCGATCTTGAATGAATGGAATTCGTTCGCATCGAGCGAAGTCGAGATGCGCTTTCGAGCGGAGCGAGAAGCCTCGGCTGGGCTCGGCAGCATCCCTCGACTTCGCTCGGGACGAACGGCTCCTAACCAAGACGGTGGCAACGAGCGAGAGAAAAGAAGAAGCCCTCGGCGCCAAGGGGGAGAGCGCCGAGGGCTTCAAGCCCGGTCAGGATGATCCCGAGGGGATTAGCCGCGGAGCAGGCTCATCACGTTCTGGCTGCTCTGGTTCGCCTGGGCGAGCATCGCGGTGGATGCCTGCGACAGGATCTGCGCCTTGGCGAGGTTGGTGGTCTCCTGGCTGAAGTCCGCATCCTCGATCCGCGAGCGGGCGTCGGTCAGGTTGGTGATGTTGCTGGTCAGGTTGTTGACCACCGACTGCAGACGGCTCTGCGAGGCACCCAGGCTGGCGCGCTTGGTGTTCACCGAGGTGAGCAGCGAGTCGACCGAGGTCAGCGCTGCAATCGAGCCAGACTGCGTAGCCAGCGAGACCGCACTAACAGCGCCCAGGTTCAATGTGGAGAAGTTGACATCCACGTAATCGCTGGCGGATGCACCGGTCTGGATGCGTACGGAGCCCGAAGTGCCCGCAGTGCCGTCGAACAGGCCGACGCCGTTGAACTTGGTGTTCGACGTGATCTGCGTGATCTGATCGGAAAGAGCCGTGACCTCGGTCTGCAGGTTGCTACGGTCGCCCGACGCATAGGTGCCGCTGGTCGACTGCACCGCCAGCTCGCGGATGCGCTGCAGCATGTTGGTCACTTCGTCCAGCGCGCCGTCGGCGGTCTGGGCCATCGACATGCCGTCGTTCGAGTTGCGGACCGCCTGGCTCATGCCGCGGATCTGCGAGGTCATCGAGGAGGCGATGGCGAGGCCGGCGGCGTCGTCCTTCGCGGAGTTGATGCGCTTGCCGCTCGACAGGCGCTGCATCGCAATCTGGAGGCTGCCGTCGGCGACGCGCGAGCCATTCTGCGCACGGAGGGCGCTGACGTTGGTGTTGATAACAGTCACTGTGGGTTCCTTTCCCGCTCAAATCAGGCAGTCTGGACAGTCATGCTGTTCCCGCCTCGAATTGGGGTAACGGCAGCGGCGGCGGCGGCTTTAAGCGAAAAATATCCGTGCTGCCGGCGACCGGGGCGGCTCGCATACGGGCGACGCGGGCCCGTTCGCGCGGGCCGCGCGTCCGGGTTGCGCGGGCGACACGCGCGCGTTCCATTAAGACTTTCTAAGTTAATCGGGGCGTAACCAGGCAGCCGACGGCCAGATGGCGGCCGGATGTGAGGATGTGTCCATGGCTCAGATCGGGTTGAGTGACGGCGCTGCGGCGATCGCCCCCGCGCTCGCCGCCTGGCTCGCCGGCGTGGGCCTGCCGACGCTCCGCATCCAGGCCGCCGACGCCGCACCACGGGACATGATCCGGATCATCGCCGCCGGCGAGCGCGCGCATGCCCGCCACAGCGACATCCTGCTCGCGATAGAGGACGGCGCGCCGGGCGACACGCCCGCCGCCCGGGGCTTTCCCCCCGAGATCCGCTTCGGCACCGCCGCCCTGG
>CAXTUG010000168.1:0-7384 GCA_964247375.1 uncultured Sphingomonadaceae bacterium | reverse complement strand
TGAATCAGTACCTCACCCGCCTTGCAAGCTATTGAGTACGGAGCCTAGGCGGCGACCGAAGCGCGCGCGGTGGCGACCCTCTTCAGCGGCATGGTCAGGCAATGGATGCCGCCGCCACAGGCCGTGAACTGCGACACGTCGATCGCCTCGACGGCAAATCCCCGCTCGGTGAGCGCAGCATTGACGCGGCCGTTGGCGGCCGACGAAAGGATGCGCTTGTCGCCGATCGCCAGGATGTTGCAGCCCAGCCCACGCGCTTCCTTGTAGCTTACGTCGATCGTGCGGATGCCGAGATCGTCCAGCAGCGCAAGGAAATCGTCGCTGAGCACGTCGCGGCAGGCCAGCGCCAGATCGTGGCCGACCATGCAGAATTGCGTGTCCAAATGCAGGAAGTGCGGATCGAACCGGTAGATGTGCGCCTGCCAGCCGCGCAGCCGGAACAGGGCCGCGACCGCCTCCGCGCCGGCCTCGTCCGTCCGCTCGCCCGAGCAGCCGATCAGCACCACGCCGGGCCGCACGACGCAGACATCGCCGCCCTCGGCCGTGCCCTGCGTAACCGTGCCGGCCAACGGGATCGAGCCGAACCAGGCGAAGTGCTGCAGGTGTGCCGCCTCGCCGCTTCGATGCGGCATTGCCGGATTGAGCACCAGCAGTCCCCACGGCGTCATCACGGCGCTGTCGCGCGTGAAACACAGGTCCGGCAGGTCGGCGCGTGCCAGCAGCAAGCGGCAGCGTATGCCGTGTCGCTCCAGCGCCGCCTGCAGCTGCCGATGCTGCGCCGTGGCGGTGTCGATGCAATGGTTGAAGCCGTCGCGCAGACTCTCGCGGGTAACCGAGCAGCAGGGCACCGGCGCGAGGTATGTCGGCCGACACAGCAGCACTTCGTCGAGCCGATCGGTCTCTCCTTCAACGCCGTAGAGCGGGCGCGTGGCGGGCCACAGCCCGGCGGCAAAAGCGGTATCGATGTCGAGCTTCATGGCTGATCAACCGCGGACACTCTGCAAAGTTTCCACGGACTTACCGAATCGCCGGACGTCAGCTTACGCGCGTTCGACCCGGCTCGGCGGGGCGGTCAGCGTTCGTAAGCCTTCGGCAAAGCGCCTTCCTGCGGGTTCAAATACCGGTCGCGCAGCCTGGTCTGGCGGCTGGTCATCGGCTGGGCGATGCCGTCGATCCATACCGCGGTCGGTGCGGAAGCGAGCTCGAGCGGATCGCCGTCCCAGATCACCACGTCGGCCCGTCGGCCCGGCCGCAGCGACCCGATCTCGCCGTCCATGCCCAGCACCGCTGCCGGACCCGACGTGATCGTGGCGAAGGCCGCACCCCAGTTCAGCCCGGTCATGCCCGGCACGCGGGCGATCCCGACCAGATTGCCGGCATATTGACGCAGGTTGCGCTGCCCGCCCTCCGTCGAGACGTCGACGGTGGAGATTGCGACGACCACACCAGCCTGCCGCATCCGGCCGACGTTCGATTCGGTGGCGGCCGTGCGTTCGAACGCCTCCGGCAGATCGGCGAGAGCGGCGGCGATCACGGGGACATGCGCGGCGGCGATCCGCGGCGCCACCAGCCAGCCTTCGGTGGCGCCGAGCAGCACGAGCCTCAGCGCGGGATAGGCCTGCTTCAGCGACAGCACCTGCAGGATGTCGCTGGCCCGCTCGACATGCACGACCAGCGGCATGCGGCCGGCGACGACCGGCGCCAGCGCAGCGGCGTCGGCGCGCGTGACGATCGCATCCTTGCTCCGCCCCCCCGCCGCACCGCGCGTTACCTCCTGAGCTGCCGCCAGGGCGTCATGCAGCAGGACGTAGGCCGCCGGCCGGCTGCCGACGTTGGCGGCGGCACTCTCCCCCAGCTCCACATATTGGAAGGCGCGGGCGCGGGTGACCGGCGTCTCGTCGGCCCCCAGGTCGATCACCGCACCCTGACCGGCGAAGATGCTGCTGCCCGCCTCCGGCGAGACCAGCGCGCGCGTCACGCCCCAGCTGCGGTCCACCGCGATCGACTGGTTGGTCGGATTGATCGCGGCCGCGACGTCGATCGCGGCATTGAACGGCGACTTGCCGGCGGCGCCGTCATAGGTCTCCTCGATCCCCTCGCCGTCGACGATGCCTTCGCTGGTGAAGCCGGCGACGATGCCGGCCGCGACCCACTTGCCACTGGCGTCGATCACGCGTGCGCCGGCCGGAACCGCCACGTTGGCGCCGGCCGCGACCAGGCGCCCGTCGCGCATGATCACGGTGCCGTTGGGGATCGGCTGCGACCCGTCGCCGATCGCGACCGTTCCCCCCGTGATCGCCACCGTCTCCGCACCGGCGGATGCGGTGATGACGGCGGATGCCAGCAAACCGGCCAGGATGCTCTGCATGCCGCCTCTCACTTCACGTCTCCTTCGCCCGGCTGGCCCAACTCGAAGTCGGACACCGGCCGCCGTTTCGGATCATGCGCATCGTAGAGCAGAGCGCCGTCGATCCAGACCTTGTCGGGGCGCGTATAGACGCTCAGCGGGTTGCCGTTCCACAGCACCACGTCCGCCATCTTGCCGGCCTTCAGGCTGCCGGTGCGGTCGGCAATGCCGAGCGCCTTGGCGGGATTATAGGACAGCCATTCCCACGCCACTTCGTCCGGGATCGCGATCCCGGCGCGGCGTCCGGCCGCCTGCGCCTTCGCCACTTCCTGGTTCAGCCGCTGCACGCCGTTGGGATCGTCGGAGTGGATCATCGCGCAGGTGCCGGTCTTCTGGAGGATCGCCAGATTCTCCGGAATGCCGTCATAGCTCTCCATCTTGAACCCGTACCAGTCGGCCCAGACCACCGCGCAGATGCGATTGTCGCGCAGCAGGTCGGCGATCTTGTAGGCTTCGACCCCGTGATGGAAGGCTGAGACGTGGTAGCCGAACTCCTTCGACATATCGATCACGTTGGCCATCTCGTCGGCGCGGTAGCAGTGGTTCTGCACCAGGATGCGCCCGTCGAGCACGCCGGCGAGCGTATCCATCGCCAGATCGCGCGTGGGCGGATCGCCGCCCTCGCGCTCATATTTGGCCCAGCGCCGCTTATACTCGACCGCCTGCTGCCAGGTCTGCCGATCCACCGCGACATTGCCCATCCGGGTCGAGGGCTCGCGATTCTTGGCGCCGTAGACGCGCTTGGGATTCTCGCCGCAGGCCATCTTGAACCCGTAGGGCGCGCCGGGAAACTTCATGCCCTGCGTCGTGCGCGCGTAGACGTTCTTCACGACCACCGACCGGCCGCCCATCAGGTTGGCCGAGCCCGGCAGAATCTGCAGCGTGGTCACACCGCCATTGGCAAGCGCCCGGCTGAACCCTGGATCCTGCGGCCAGACGCTATGCTCCGCCCACACTTCCGGCGTCGTCGGCGACGTGGCCTCGTTGCCGTCCGACAGCGCCTTGACCGATGGCGACGGGTAATCACCCAGGTGGCTGTGGATGTCGATCACGCCCGGCGTGATCCACTTGCCGGTCCCGTCGATCACGGTCGCGCCCGCCGGCGCGCTCACCTGCTTGCCGACCGCCGCGACCTTGCCGTCCGCCAGCAGCACGCTGCCGCCGTCGATCCGGCCGCCCTCCCCGTCATATATGGTGACGTTGGTGATCAGCGTCGGCGTGCCCGGATAGGCATGGTAGGTCGACGGGAAGGGATCGGTGGTCCACGGCGCGGCGATCTTCTCGCCCGATGCCCGCTTGGCGCTCGCGCTCTTGATAGACGTCTGGGTGCACCCTGCCAGCAGCAGCGCGCCGGCGAGAAGGAAGAGCTTACCGGACACCGTGCATCCACTTCTTGATGAGAGGCGAGACTAGCAGCAGCACCAGACCGAGCCCGGCGGAGATCCAGCCGATCGTCCAGAATACCGCGGAATAGGTATTGAGGCTGACCTGCATGTTGGTCACCTGGCCACCGACCGTCTCGACGCTGGCGATCTGGGCCACCACGCCGGCGACATATTGCGCGCAGGCGATCGACAGGAACCATAGTCCCATCATCATGCCGACCACGCGCGTGATCGCCAGCTTGGTGATCATCGACAGCCCGACCGGCGAGATGCAGAGCTCGGCGACCGAGTGGATCAGGTAGAGGCCCGCGAGCCACCACACCGCCACCTTGAAGGTCGGCCTGACCATGCTGGCGCCCCATACCAGGAACAGGAAGCCCGCGCCGACCAGCACCAGGGCGGCGGCGAACTTGACCGGGATGCTCGGCTCCAGGTTGCGGCGGGCGAGGCCGTTCCACAGCAGGCTCATCAGCGGTGCGCACAGGATGATGAAGGCAGCATTGAAGAACTGGGTCTGGCCGGCATTGATGCTGAACAGGCCGAAGATGCTGAGATCGGTGTTGCGGTCGGCGAACAGCGTCAGCGACGATCCGGCCTGTTCGAACAGCGTCCAGAAGACGACGTTGAAGGTGATCATCGCCATCGCCGCCAGCATCATCTGGAACTCGCGCCGGTCGCCTGCCATCGCCGACCAGATGAGGATGCCCGGCATGGCGATCAGGAAGGTGCCGAACAGCAGCTTGCCCATCAGCGGCAGCGACAGGATGTAGCCGAGCACGCCCGCCCCCTCCGGTGGCGGCGCGGAGGCCATCAGGTTGGTGTAGAGCAGGTAGAAGAGCGGCACGACGCAGACCGCGCCCGCGTAGATGAGCAGCGCCTGCCGCGTCGTCGCGCTCGCCGGCGGCTCGCCGTAACCGTCAAGCTTGCCGCCGTCGAACTGGATCAGGCTCCACGAGAAGAGCATGCCGATCGCGGCGAGGCCGAAGCCCGCCCACCAGCCGACCACGTCCGCCAGCCACGGGCAGAGCAATTGGGAGAAGAAGGATCCCAGGTTGATACCCATGTAGAAGATGGTGAAGCCGCCGTCGCGCCGGCGATCGCCCGGCGCGTAAAGTTCGCCGACCATCGTCGAGATGTTCGGCTTGAAGAAGCCGTTGCCAACCGAGATGATGCTGAGCGCGGTCAGCAGCAGCAGCATGTAGAGCGGGCTACGCTCGGCGCCCGGCTGGAAATGACCTTTCGGTACCTGGCGGACGATGCCCGATCCGTCATTGGCGGTCAGCGTCACCGAGCCGTCGTCATTGCCCTTCACCGCCAGGCGATGTCCGCCGTCGATCACATATTGCTGCTCGACCCCGGAAACCTTGTCGACCTGCACCTCGTATCGGTGGCCGTCGATCGCCGCATAGGGTTTCGCCGCAGGGCCGCCGAAACACAGGATGAAGTAGCCGACCGACATCATGATCGCGCCGAACTTCACCGCCCGCTTGAAACCGAGATACTGGTCCGCGAGGTAACCGCCGAACAGCAGGGTGGCGTATACCAGCGCGGTATAGCCGCCGTAGAGGCCGGTCGCCTCCCGATCCGCCAGGCCGAAATGCTTGGTCAGGTAGAGCGTCAGCAGCGCCCGCATGCCGTAATAGCCGAACCGCTCCCACATCTCGGTCGAGAACATCCGCGCGAGCTGGCGCGGATGGCCGAACCAGGTACGTTCGTCGGCAGGATTGACGTGACTGATGTCCGGCTCGGCTGGCGAGGCGTCGGTAGGGGTCTCCATGCGGACCGTATATCCTTGTGAGCGCCCGATCTTGGCGCGAGAGGCGGCGGAGACTAGCTGCAAAATTGCGCTTGGCTAGAACATTGTTGCGCAGCGCATCCGTATCGCCGGACGTACCCGACACCTCGCGTCTGGCGAGCGCGGCTGCTACGGCGAGCCGCATGTTCAACGACATTTCCTCTCCCGCCGCGCTGATGGCGACGCGCCGGTCCGGCAAGCCGCGCGACCTCGGCGAGCCTGGTCCGAACGCCGACCAACTCGAGCATATTCTGGCCGCTGCGATCCGCGTCCCCGATCACGGCAAGCTGGCGCCCTGGCGTTTCGTGGTGGTGCCGCACGCCCGGCGCGAGCGCTTCGCCGGCTTGCTCGATGAGGCCTACCGCGCCGAACGGCCGAATGCCGGCAAGGTCGAGCTCGAAGCCGTGCGCCAGTTTGCCCTGCAGGCACCCACGCTGGTAGTCGCGCTGTCCGCGCCCGCGCACGCCAGCCACATTCCGATCTGGGAGCAGGAACTGTCCGCGGGCGCCGCCTGCATGAACCTGCTGGTCGCCGCCCATGCCGCCGGCTTCGCCGGCGGCTGGCTGACCGGCTGGGCCGCCTATTCCGATCGGGTGCGCGACGCCTTCGGCCAGCCCGGCGAGAGGATCGCGGGCTTCATCTTCATCGGCACGCCCAGCCGCCCGCTGGAAGAACGGCCGCGTCCGGAGCGCGATGCGGTCATTCGGGAATGGCAGGGCTAAGCACGGCGACTCCTCGCTTGCTTGTCTCGTGCGCGGTGCTGTGTTACGACAGCAAAACGCATGGCCACTTCCGACCGCCCGGTTTATCTGCGACTCCGTGACGAGATCGTCGCCATGATCCTCGACGGCCGGGTTCGGGAGGGCGACGCCCTGCCTTCGGTCCGCGCCTTCGCCGCGGATCAGGGAGCAAACCCGCTCACGGTCGCCAAGGCATATCAGAGCTTCCAGGAAGACGGTCTGGTGACGGTACGGCGCGGGGTGGGCATGTTCGTCGATCGCGGTGCGACCCAGCGGCTGCGTACGGCCGCACGTGCCCGCTTCCTCGAAGAGGAATGGCCGGAGATTGCGACGCGCATCCGTCGCCTCGACATCGATCCTGCCGAGTTGCTCGACCGCGCCGACGCCTGATCCGCCCGCCGCTGCAATCTTGCCTTCCACGTTGCGACCGCGGACAAGCGGCGGAGCAATGACCCTCACCCTCCCCTATGACGATCGGGCGATCGCAGTCGCCGCGCGTCTGATCGCGGACGGACGACCGGTCGCAATCCCGACCGAGACCGTCTACGGCCTCGCCGCCGACGCGACCCGCGGCGATGCGGTGGCCGCGATCTACGCGGCCAAAGGTCGACCGTCCTTCAATCCGCTGATCGTGCACGTGCCGGACCTCGCAACCGCCCGGACGATCGCCGATCTGCCCGCCGCCGCCTGCCGGCTGGCGGAGCATTTCTGGCCGGGTCCGCTCAGCATCGTCGCTCCCCTGAAATCGCCGGCCAGCATCGCCTCGCTCGCCACCGCCGGCCTGTCCACCATCGCGCTGCGTGTGCCGGCGCATGCCGCCATGCGCGACCTGCTCGACGCCTGCGGCAAGCCGCTTGCCGCACCGTCGGCCAATGCGAGCAACGGCATGAGCCCGACCCGGGCGGAGCATGTCGCGCGCTCGCTGGCCGGCCGTATCGACCTGATCGTGGATGCGGGTCGAACCGCAGTGGGCCTCGAATCGACCATCGTCATGATCGAGGACGGCACGATCCGGATTCTTCGCCCCGGTCCGATCCTGCCTACGGTTATGGAAGAT
>CAXTUG010000167.1:0-7387 GCA_964247375.1 uncultured Sphingomonadaceae bacterium | reverse complement strand
CACGAAGGCAGGGCGGATGCCCGGCAGTGCGGCTTCCAGCGCCGCACGGTCGAGCCAGGCATGCTCGACCCCGCCGCCGGCCATCTCCTGCGCCAGCACATCCAGTGCGCCGAACCCGTCCGCGTCGGCGATGTGGATGCAGCCGCGCGGACGGAGGAAGCCGCCGTGCGCCAGCCACGGCCGCGACGCCGTGGTGAGCGGCTGCACCCGTGGGCCGCCATAGCTCTCCGACCAGAAGGCCGCCGACCGGCCGGTCGCGTGATAGCCCGGCTGCGCCTCCGCCTCGATCAGCACCACGCTGGCGCGGTCGCCGATCATCGCCGCTACGCTCGCGCCCGCGATGCCGGCGCCGACGATGGCGATATCTGCGGATGCGGCGCTCACGCGAACATGGTTACGGTTTGGCAAGGCGCCGCGTCTAGAGGTGCGGTCATGTCCTGGCCTGCGCTCATTCTATTATGCCTGCTGGCGCTGCTGCTGCTCACCGCCGCGGCGACGGACATTCGCGATCGGATCATCTCGAATCGGCTGAACGCCGCCATTGCCGTACTGGCGCTGCCCTGGTGGTTTGCGCTGCAGCTCGACGGCATCGCCATCCTGCTGCAGCTCGCGCTCGCCGCAGGGGTGCTGCTGCTGTTCGCCGCCTGCTTCGCCTTCGGCCTGATGGGCGGCGGCGACGTCAAGCTGCTCACCGCGCTGGCCCTGTGGCTGCCGCTCGCCAAGATGCTGCTGCTGCTGCAGTGGATGGCGCTCGGCGGCGGCGTGCTGACGCTCGGCATGCTGCTCGCGCATCGCCTCCGCCGCGCGCCTGGCCGGCCGGAGATTCCATACGGCGTCGCGATCGTCGGCGCCGCCCTGCTCGTCATGGCGAACGATATCTTAACCAACGCCGTCGCATAGCGAGGCACGGCCGGGGGTGGCCGCTGATCGGGAAATGTGATCGCCATGGATGTCCGCAAGCTGATGCTGTTGGGAGGTGCGCTGATCTTCGCCGCCGCCTGTGCACTTTTGACCCGCGGCATGTTCGCCGGCGGCACGCAGCAGGTGCAGGCGATCGTCATGCCCGCGCCGACCGGTCCCCAGGTGCTGGTAGCGACCAAGACGCTGCCCGTCGGCACGATCATCGGCCCCGACGCGGTACGCTACCAGGCGTGGCCGAAAGAGCTGATCGACAATGCTTACTACATCAAGGGCCAGCAGCCGGCCGCGCAGACGGTGCAGGGCACGGTCGTGCGCTACGCCATTCCGGCCGGCCAGCCGATCACGCAGGGCGCGCTGATCAAGCCGGGCGATCGCGGCTTCCTCGCCGCGGCGCTCGCGCCCGGCATGCGCGCTGTCTCCATCGCCGTTACGACCCAGGCCAGCGTCGCCGGCTTCGTCTTTCCCGGCGACCGCGTCGACCTGCTGCTCACGCAGAGCGTGGACGGGGGCGAGAAGCCGCTGAAGACCACCGAGACCATCATCCGCAACCTGCGCGTGCTCGCCACCGACCAGAAGACCGACAAGACCACCGACGACGCCGGCAAGACCGAGGTGACGACCTTCTCCAACGTCACGCTCGAATCGACGCCCAAGATCGCCGAGAAGATCGCGGTCGCCCAGTCCGTCGGCACCCTGTCGCTGTCGCTGCGCTCGATCGCCGACGACCGCATGGAGCTGGAGCGCGAGATCGCCGCCGGCGAGGTCAACGCGCCGAACGACGCCAAAAGCGAGCGCCAGATGCTGTTCCAGATCGCGGCGCGCCCGATCGATACCGGCGTCACCTTCACCACCGGCGGCGACGTGTCCCGCTTCCAGCCGCGCAGCGTCGGCCCGAAGGCGCCGATCGTGACGGCTGCAGCCGCGCCGGTCGCACCCGTCGCACCGCGCGGACCCGTTATCTTCGTCGCACGGGGCAATGCCGTCACCGCGACACCGATCGGCGCCGCCGCCGTGGCTGGGAATTGAGATCGATGCGCACTTTATCCCTCCTGCGCCACGGCGCCGCTCCCATGCTGATCGCGGCGGTCGCCACCGCCTCGCTCCTCGATCCCGGCAGCGCACGCGCCGCCGGTCCGGCCGTCCGGACGGTGCCGTCCGCTCCGACCGCGACGGTCGTCGAGGCGCCGGCGCGGGTCATCACCATGTCGGTGAGCTCGGGCCAGCTGATCCGCCTGCCGCGGGCGATGGCCGGGGTCTTCGTCGCCGACGAGAAGATCGCCGACGTGCAGGTCAAGGGCCCGAACGGGCTCTACCTGTTCGGCAAAGCGCCGGGCCAGACCAGCGTCTACGCGACCGACAAGGGCGGTGCCGTGATCTGGTCGAGCGACGTGCGCGTCGCCAACAACATCACCAGTGTCTCCGGGATGCTCAAGGCGGCGATGCCGGACGCGGATATCGTCGTGACGCCGATCAGCGGCATGGTGCTGCTGACCGGCACGGTCGCCACGCCCGGCGACGTGGAGGAGGCGGAGCGCCTCACCACGACGTTCGCCGGCGGCGTGCAGGTGCTGAACCGGCTCAAGACCGCGACCCCGCTGCAGGTAAACCTCCAGGTCAAGATTGCGGAGGTCAACCGTGACTTCGTCAAGCAATTGGGCGTCAACATCATCTCGCGCGACCAGACCGGCGGCTTCCGCTTCGGCATCGCGCAGGGGCGCAATTTCGGCACGATCGGGAATACGGACCTGTCCAAATACCCGACCGCACCCTATCCGGTGCCCGGCGGCGGCACCATCAACCTTCCCTACGATGTCCGCACCGGCAAGTATCTGGTGCCGGGCACCGCCTATAATTTCACCAACCTCGGCCAGGGCGCGGGCAGGACCGCGATCGGACTCGCCGGCCATCTGCTCGGCCTCGACCTCGCCTCCGCCATCGACGCCGGCGAGACCGATGGCTTCGTCACCATGCTGGCCGAGCCCAACCTAACCGCGCTCTCGGGCGAGACCGCGAGCTTCCTGGCCGGCGGCGAGATTCCGATCCCGATCGCGCAGGGCCTCGGCCAGGTGTCGGTCGAGTATAAGCAATATGGCGTCAGCCTGGCCTTCACGCCGACCGTGCTCAGCAATGGCCGCATCATGATGCGGGTCCGACCCGAAGTGTCGCAGCTGTCCGACGCGGGATCGGTGACGCTGAGCGGCTTCACCGTCTCGGGCCTCGTTACGCGGCGGGCCGAAACCACGATCGAGCTTGGTTCGGGCCAGTCGTTCATGATCGGCGGCCTGCTCAGCAACGGCACGTCCAACGTGACCGACAAGGTTCCAGGCGTCGGTGCGCTGCCGGTGATCGGGGCGCTGTTCCGCTCCAACAGCTTCCGGCGGCAACAGTCGGAGCTCGTGATCGTGGTCACGCCCTACCTGGTGAAGCCGGTCGACGCCGCGGAGATCACGCTGCCGACCGACGGCATCAAGGCGCCGAACGATGCCGACCGCTGGCTGCTAGGCACGACCTTCCGGGGTACCAACGGCGCGCGCCGCCCTGGACCGGTCGCCGCACCCGGCACCACCCCGGCGACACCTGCCGCCGCTCCCGTGGGAGGAAAGTGAGATGATGCACGCAACAGCTCGATGGCCGATCGCCGTGAGTTTGACCCTGCTGGCTGCCGCGGCTCCGGCCGACGCCAAGCACAATGCCGGGCTGGAATCGGTCAACCAGCCGGTCGTGTCGGCGACGGAGGCACGGGTGCCGTCCTGCCCCAACTGGTCGTCGGCGGGGCGTGACTCGGCCTCGCTGACCGACAGCAACTTCGGCTGCGCGATCAATTCCAACCTGGCGGCGATGATCGCCGATCCGCTGGATCTGCTCCATGGCCGGTCGGAGGAGACGACCGACACGGGCACCGTCACGCGCGCCATCAAGGCGTGGCGGGAGATGGAGCCCACCTCCAAGCAGTGGACGACCACCGTCAAGGAAAGCGCCAAGTCGGCAGGGAGCGGTTCGTGAACGCACCTTTCAATCCTCGCGCCGGCGCACGGGACCCGTTCGGTGCTTTCCTGAGCGATCCGGAGTGCGAAGACGTCGTGCGCGCCACGGCCCAGTCGTTCGGCTGGCCGGTCGAACGCGTCCATGGCGGCGGCATCCAATCTGCGGCGCAGAGCCTGGCCGTGTCGCAGAGTCCCAGTATCCTGCTCGTCGACCTCGGCAACTCCGCCGATCCGCTCGAGGACATTAACGGCCTCGCCGAGGTGTGCGAGCCGGGGACGATGGTGATCCTGTGCGGGCCCATCAACGACGTGCGCTTCTACCGCGACCTCATCGCCTACGGCATTCACGATTACCTGCTGAAGCCGTTCACGCAGGAGCAGCTGCAGGAGTGCATCGCGCAGGCGCAGGTCGCGCAGGCGGGCGCCTATGCCGCGGAAGCTGCCAGCATCGAGCCGCATCAGATGACGGCGGTGATCGGCGTACGCGGCGGCTCGGGCAGTTCGACGGTCGCCGTGTCGCTCGCCTGGCTGATGAGCCAGCGCGACAAGACCACCGCGTTGCTCGACCTCGACGTACATTTCGGCACGGGCGCGCTCTCGCTTGATCTGGAGCCCGGCCGCGGTCTCAGCGACGCGATCGAGAATCCCAGCCGCATCGACGGCCTCTTCATCGAACGCGCGCTGCAGCGGTCCAATCCGAACCTGGGCATCCTGTCGGCGGAGGCGCCGATCAGCCAGCCGCTCAGCGGCGACATCTCCGCTTTCCTGCAGTTGCAGGGCGAGCTGCGCGGTGCGGTCAATTGCTCGCTGCTGGACGTGCCGCGGCACATGCTGGTGCAGCACCCGACGCTGCTGCAGGATATCGAGGCGGCGGTGGTCGTTACCGAGCTGACGCTGGCGGCGACGCGCGACACGATCCGCATCCTGTCGTGGTTCAAGGCGAACACGCCGGGAACGCGGCTCGTGCTGGTCGCCAACAAGGTACCTCCGGTCGGCCAGGAAGAGGTGTCGCGCAAGGACTTCGAAGCGTCGGTGGAGCACAGGATCGACGTTGTCATTCCGTTCGACGCCAAGCAGCTCGCCCAGGCCGCCAAGCTCGGCAAGCCGGTCGCCGAAGCCGCGAAGGGCAGCAAGGTCGCGAACGCGCTGGCCGCGCTGGCCAATCAGGTGCTGGGCGTCAGCGCCGAAGAGGCACCGGGCGGCTCGCTGCTGAACCGGCTCGGCGAATTGCGCAATCTGCTGCCTGCTAAGATCGGCAAAGCGGCCAAGCCCGAGAAAGCGAGCGTCTGACGATGCTGCTGATCGGTCTTCTGCTGGTCGGCGGCGCGATGCTGCTCGTCGGTTTCGGCGCGTTTGGGCCCAATGCCGGGCGTGCCAACCGCCGGCGCCTCGATGCCGTCAAGCTCCGCTACGGCGAGACGAGCTCGATCGAGGGGCAGTATCGCCGTATCTCGGCCCAGCGGGCGACCAAGCTCGACCAGACCTTTCATCGGCTGCTGCCCAATCCGGATCTGCTGCGCGAGCGGCTGCTCGCCACCGGCAAGGACATCTCGCTGGGACGCTTCGCCACCCTCTGCGCCGTGCTCAGCGTCGTGGTGATCGGGCTGCTGGCGTTCAAGGGCTTGCCGCTCCTGCTGGCGCTGCTCGTCGGCCTGCTGGTCGGCATGGGATTGCCGCACATGGTGGTCGGCCGCATGATCAAGCGCCGGATTGCGGCCTTTCTCGCCCGCTTTCCCGACGCCATCGAGCTGCTGGTCCGTGGCCTTCGCTCCGGTCTGCCCATCACGGAGACGATAACCGTCATCGGCAGCGAGGTGCCCGATCCGGTCGGCTGCGAGTTCCGCGCCGTGTCAGATCGCATGCGCATCGGCCGGACGATGGAGCAGGCGCTGCAGGAGACCGGCAGCAAGCTGAACACGCCCGAATTCCAGTTCTTCATCATCACGCTCTCGATCCAGCGCGAGACCGGCGGCAATCTCGCCGAGACGCTCGGCAACCTCGCCGACGTGCTGCGCAAGCGGATGCAGATGAGGCTGAAGATCAAGGCCATGTCGTCCGAATCCAAGGCGTCGGCGTACATCATCGGCGTACTGCCGTTCGTGGTGTTCGGGATCATCTACTTCATGAACCCGGAATATATGGGCAAGTTCTTCACCGACACCCGTTTGATGATTGCGGCGGCAGGCGGCGCCGTCTGGATGAGCATCGGCGCCTTCATCATGGCCAAGATGATCAATTTCGAGATCTGATCGAACCATGGCGGCACCCTCCTTCTTCGGCCTCGACGTCTTCATGATCGCCACCTTCATGGCGGCGCTCGGTCTCGGCGCGCTCATGATCGCATTTTATATGACTACGATCGTGCGCGATCCGATGGCGCGGCGAGTGAAGGCGCTCAACGAACGGCGCGAGCAGCTCAAGGCGGGCATCACCGCCTCGACCCGCAAGCGCGCGAAGCCCACCCGTTCCAAGCGCACGACCGCTCACATGCGGATCGCACTCAACCGGCTGAAGGTGCTGCAGGACAAGCAGGTGCGCGACGCGCAGCTGAAGCTGCTGCAGGCGGGTATCCGCTCCAAGGATGCGGTGATCGCGGTGATCTTCGGACGCCTGGCGCTGCCGATCATCTTCGGCGCGATCATGGCGTTCGGAATCTACGTGCTGGACTGGTTCTCCACCTGGGGCGCTTTCGGGCACTATATGGTGTTCGCCGGCACCCTGATCGGGAGCTACAAGGCGCCCGACATCTTCGTGCAGAACAAGATCAGCAAGCGCTCGGACGCCATCCGCAAGGCACTGCCGGACGCGCTCGACCTGCTGGTGATCTGCGCCGAAGCCGGCCTCACCGTGGATGCCGCCTTCAGCCGCGTCGCGCGCGAGCTCGGCAAGGGCTATCCCGAGATGGGCGACGAGATGGGGCTGACTTCGATCGAGCTGAGCTTCCTCACCGATCGCCGGCTCGCCTTCGAGAATCTCGCGCAGCGCGTGAACCTGGAGTCCGTTCGCGGCGTGGTCACGACCATGATCCAGACGGAGAAGTACGGCACGCCGCTCGCCTCGGCGCTGCGGGTACTGTCGGCGGAGTTTCGTCATGCCCGCATGATGAAGGCGGAGGAGAAGGCTGCCCGCCTGCCGGCGATCATGACCGTGCCGCTGATCCTGTTCATCCTGCCGGTGCTGTTCGTCGTCATCCTTGGGCCGGCGGCGTGCTCGATCAGTGACAATATGCTGCACGCCACCTGACGCAGGCGGTTGACCGCGGCGTTCCGCGCGCGCAATCCTTCGCCAAACGAGCAGGGAGAGCCCGACGTGCCGCAATTCACCACCAATGAGTGGGTCATTCTATTTCTGGTGCTGCTGCTCGGCTGGCTGCTCGGCCTGATCTCGCGCTCGGGCGGCAAGAAGTGGCGGCGCGCCTATGAAGCGGAACGCGATGCCCGCGCCGAAGAGGCGGCCGAGCTGGAACAGGCGCGCGCCCGCAT
>CAXTUG010000166.1:0-7398 GCA_964247375.1 uncultured Sphingomonadaceae bacterium | reverse complement strand
GACCGGACCGGCGCGCGGGGGCCGGCGCGGGCACCCCCCGAATTTGACGGGGCGGCCCGGAGGCGCACAGGCCCGCGGGCAAGGCGTGAGGTGTTTGGTGCGGGAGCCCGCCTGGGGCGGTACACTGCCCGGGTCGCGATCCTCACCGCCACCTTGTGCCCACCTGCTGCGTGCCACCGGTGTTCCGTTTGCTCCGCCGCGCCCGCCCGGTCGCCGTCCTCCTCTTCGTGGCCGCGTGCGGGGGCGACCTCTCGCTCGACGAGCTGCAGCGCGTTCAGACTACCGAGGAGCTGGGCCGGCAGGCCGACACGGCCGCGACGTGGCACCCCACCACCGAAGACCCGGTCACGCTGACGCTCACCGTGCCCGGGCGCGCGGCGCGGGGGGTGCCGGTGCCCGTGCGGGTCCGGTTGCAGAACGGTAGCACGCGGCCGGTGTCGGTCGGGCTCGGGCGGAACGAGGACGTGGAGCTCCTGGTGTCGCGCGTGGACCGCTCGGCGCAGCAGGGCGCGGTGTTCGGCCCCGCGCAGCTGCAGACGCAGCTGCAGCGCGGGCGCGCGACCGTGGTCAGCGACCCCATCCGCCCGGGCCGCGATTCCACCTTCGAGGTACTGTGGCCGCAGACCGACGACATCGGCCACCGGGTGCCGCCGGGTTCGTACCGGGTGCGCGCCGTGCTCAACGCGCAGCTCCTCAACCGCCGGCGGCTGTGGACGGACTGGGCCACGGTCGTCGTTGCGCCGTGAGCGGCCGGTAAGGGCGCCGGTAAGGACGAGCGAAGCCGGGCGCTAGTGGCGCGGCGCGGGGTGGGCCATCTTGCGCCCATGCCCGCCCGCCCCCCGCTGCCCCCCCCAGACCCCGCCCATCCCGCGTGGGGCGGCACCGCCGCGCCAGCCGGCGACCAGCAGCAGCAGCAGCGCACCGGCCGACAGGATCAGTTCGGGCATGGTCTCTAACATGTAGCCGGTCGACATCACCGCGCCTCCGCCACGACGACCGGTCCTGGCTTGCGGCCGGTAGCCAGACGGGAATCACCGCCGTGCCAGGCCGGATCTACCCGGCTCAGCACCACGCCCACATCGTTGCGCATCGGCGCCATGAAGCTCTCCGGATAGACGCCCATCCACAGGACGACGAGCGCGATCGGTACGAGCAGCCACAATTCGCGGGCCGACAGGTCCGACATCGCCGCCACATCGGGCTTGTCGAGCGGGCCCTGCACCACCCGGCGGTAGAGAAACAGCATGTAGGCCGCACCGAGGATGATGCCGGTGGTTGCGACGAATGCGGCCCAAGTCGACGCGCCATAGATGCCCATCATGCTCAGGAACTCGCCGACGAAGCCGGACGTGCCGGGCAAGCCGACCGACGCCATGGTGAAGAGCATGAACAGGAGCGCGTAGCGCGGCATGTTGGTGGCGACGCCGCCGTAGCGGCTGATCTCGCGCGTGTGTAGCCGGTCATAGACCACGCCGACGCACAGGAACAGCGCGCCCGAGACGAGGCCGTGGCTCAGCATCACCAGCAGCGAGCCCTCGAGCCCCTGGCGGTTGAAGGCAAACAGGCCGAAGGTGACGAACGCCATGTGCGCGACCGACGAGTAGGCGATCAGCTTCTTCATGTCCTGCTGCACCAGCGCGACCAGGCTGGTGTAGACGATCGCCACGCCGGACAGCGTCGCCATCAGCCAGAAGAGCTGCGCGCTGGCGATCGGGAACATCGGCAGCGAGAAGCGGATGAAGCCGTAGCCGCCCATCTTCAAGAGCACGCCCGCCAGGATCACCGAACCCGCGGTCGGCGCCTGCACGTGCGCGTCGGGCAGCCAGGTGTGGACCGGCCACATCGGCATCTTGACCGCGAACGAGGCGAAGAAAGCCAGGAACAGCCAGGTCTGTGCCCCCGCCGGAAAGTCGGTGCGCATCAGCACGGGGATGCTGGTCGTATGCGCGAAGTTCACCATCCACAGCATGGCGATCAGCATCAGCACGGAGCCGAGCAGCGTATAGAGGAAGAATTTGTAGGACGCGTAGATGCGGTCCTGCCCGCCCCAGATGCCGATGATCAGGTACATCGGGATCAGGCCGGCTTCGAAGAAGATGTAGAACAGGAACAGGTCCTGCGCCGCGAAGACGCCGATCATCAGCGCCTCCATCAGCAGGAAGGCGGCCATATATTCGGGCACGCGCTTCTGGATCGCATCCCAGCTCGCCAGGATGCAGATCGGCATCAGGAACACCGACAATTCGATCAGCATCAGCGCGATGCCGTCGATGCCCAGCGCCCAGCTGAACTGCCCGAACAGCGGCAGGTTCTCGGTGAACTGCCACTGCGCGCCGCCGGTCTGGTAGGTGGCCCAGAGCAGGATGCCGAGCGCGAAGTCGACCAGCGTGACGCCGAGCGCGACCCAGCGCGCCGCCTTGGCATCGGCGAACAGGCAGGCGACCGCGGCGAAGACCGGCAGCGCGATCAGCAGCGTTAGGATCGGGAAACCGAGCTGGTTCATACCGCCATCACCCAGGTCGCCGCCGCGGCGAGGCCGAGCAGCATGACCAGCGCATAGGTGTAGACATAGCCCGACTGCAGGCGGTGGCTGACCGCACTGCTCGCCTGCACGACCCAGGCTGCGCCATTGGGGCCGAAGCGGTCGATTATGCCCTGGTCACCGCGCTTCCACAGCAGGCGTCCGAGCGCGAAGGCCGGGCGCACGAACAGGATGTCGTACAATTCGTCGAAATACCATTTGTTGAGCAGGAAGGCGTAGAGGCCGCGCGCCGAGGCGGTGAAGCGCGCCGGCAGCGTGCGGTCGAGCATGTAGGCCCACAGCGCAATCAGGAAGCCCGCGATCATCACGAATGTGGCCGACAGCTTGACCAGCATCGGCACGCCCTCGATCGCCTCCATCACCTCGCGGTTGAACCACAGGCTGCCCTGCCAGAAGACCGCGCCGCTCTCGCCGATGAATGGCCGGGCGAACAGGGAGCCGGCGAACACCGCGCCGACCGAGAGCACGATCAGCGGGATCAGCATCGTGAGCGGACTCTCGTGCGGGTGATAGCCGCCGGTACCTTTGGGCATGTCCTCGGCCCCGCGCGAGTCCACGCTCGGCTCGCCGCCCGCGCCCTCGTCCGGAGCCTCGTGATCGGCGTCGGCGCGATGCTCCTGCACATGCGCGCCGTGCGCCGCCGCATGATGCTCGTCATGGTGCGCATGGCCGTGATCATGCGCGGCATGGATCGCGTGCTGGATATGCTCCGATCCGACCCAGCGCGGCGTGCCGAAGAAGGTCAGGAAGATCAGCCGCCACGAGTAGAAGCTGGTCAGCAAAGCCGCGGTGATGCCGACGAAGTAGGCGATTTCGCCCGTCGTGCCGCCATGCGCATAGGCCGCCTCGATGATCGCATCCTTCGAATAGAAGCCGGCGAAACCGAACACTTCCTCGATGCCTACGCCGGTGATCGCCAGTGTGCCCGCCATCATCGCCCAGAAGGTGATGGGGATATGCTTCCTCAGGCCCCCGTAGAAGCGCATGTCCTGCTCATGGTGCATGGCGTGGATCACCGATCCCGCGCCCAGGAACAGCAAGGCCTTGAAGAAGGCGTGCGTGAACAAGTGGAACATGGCGCCGCCGAACGCGCCGACGCCCGCGGCGAAGAACATGTAGCCGAGCTGCGAGCAGGTCGAGTAGGCGATGACGCGCTTGATGTCGGTCTGCACCGTGCCGACCGTCGCCGCGAAGAAGGCGGTGGCCGCACCGACGCAGGTCACGACCGCCAGCGCGGTCTGGCTCGTCTCGAACATCGGCGACAGGCGGCAGACCATGAACACGCCCGCGGTGACCATCGTCGCGGCATGGATCAGCGCGGAGACCGGGGTCGGGCCTTCCATCGCGTCCGGCAGCCAGGTGTGCAGGCCGAGCTGCGCCGACTTGCCCATCGCGCCGACGAACAGCAGCAGGCACAGCAGGGTCATCGTATCGACCCGCATGCCGAGGAAGCCGATCGTGCTGCCGGCCATGCCCGGCGCCGCGGCGAGGATCGCCGGGATCGAGACGGTGCCGAACACCAGGAAGGTGCCGAAGATGCCGAGGCTGAAGCCGAAGTCGCCGACGCGGTTGACGACGAACGCCTTGATCGCCGCCTTCTGCGCGCTCGGCTTCTCGTACCAGAAGCCGATCAGCAGGTAGGAAGCGAGACCGACGCCCTCCCAGCCGAAGAACATCTGGATCAGGCTGTCCGCCGTCACCAGCATCAGCATGGCGAAGGTGAATAGCGACAGATAGGCGAAGAAGCGCGGCTGCGACGGATCTTCCGCCATATAGCCCCAGCTGTAGAGATGGACGAGGCTGGAGACCGTTGTCACCACCACCAGCATCACCGCCGTCAGGCTGTCGACGCGCAGCGCCCAGTCGACCTGGAGGTTGCCGGAGTCGAGCCAGCTCAGCACCTTGACGACGTGCGCGGTGTCGTGGCCGCTCAGGAAGCCGAGGAAGATCGGCCAGGCGAGCAGGCATGAGGCGAACAGCGACACGGTCGTGATCAATTTGGCCGCGGTGTTGCCGATCGCACGATTGCCGAGCCCGGCGACGATCGCGGCCAGCAGCGGCAGGAAGACGAGGGCGATGATGTTCAAGGTCAGCCCTTCATCCGATTGACGTCGTCGACCGAGATCGTGCCCCGGCCGCGGAAGTAGATGACGAGGATGGCCAGACCGATCGCAGCCTCACCCGCCGCGACGGTCAGCACGAACATGGCGAACACCTGGCCTACCAGGTCGTGCAGATAGGCCGAGAAAGCCACCAGGTTGATGTTCACGCTCAGCAGGATCAGTTCGATCGCCATCAGGATGATGATCAGATTCTTCCGGTTGATGAAGATGCCGAACACGCCCGTGACGAACAGGATCGCCGACACGGTGAGATAGTGGATCAGCCCGATCACTTGCCGATCCTCTCACATCCGTTCGCCCCGAGCGACGTCGAGGGGCATTGCCGAGCGCAGCCGAAGCTTCTCGACTTCGCTCGAAGATGTGTCTCGACTTCGCTCGACACGAACGGGCGAATGTACGAAATCACAGCTCCACTCCCTGCCCGACCGTCGGCTGCGTGTTGCGCGTGGCGTCCTGCGGACGGCGCATGTTCTGCTGCGCGATATTCTGCGTGCGCACGTCGCCGCGCTTGCGATGGGTGAGCACGATCGCGCCGATCAACGCCACCAGCAGCACCAGGCCGGCGCCCTCGAAGATGTAGAGGTAACGCGTGTAGATCAGGATGCCGAGCGCCTGGATATTGGGCACCTGCTCCGGCGTCGGCGCCACCCGCGACAGCTCCAGCCCGCCGGCACTCCACGCGCCCTCCGCGAAGATGATCTCGGCGGCGAGCAGCACGACGAGGGCAAGGCCGAACGGCAGATAGCGTGCGAAGCCGGAACGCAGTTCGGCGAAGTCGATGTCGAGCATCATTACCACGAACAGGAACAGCACCGCGACCGCGCCGACATAGACGATCACCAGCAGCATCGCGATGAACTCGGCGCCGACCAGCACCATCAGTCCGGCGGCGTTGAAGAAGGACAGGATGAGCCACAGCACGCTGTGCACCGGATTGCGCGCGGTCACGCAGAGGATGCCGGACGCGACGGTGACGGCCGCGAACAGGTAGAAGGCGATGACTTGTATCACTGCGCCATCTTCCCGGCCGTCACCCCGACGAAAGTCGGGGTCCAGGGAAGCACGTCGGTCAGGATGGCATCCGCAACGCCGGCCTGGATCCCGGCCTGCGCCGGGATGACGGATAAAGAAATATGAACGTGCTGCATCGGATCGTGCGGGCGCTTAACGATAGGGTGCATCGGCGGCAAGGTTCTGCGCGAGGATCGGCTCCCAGCGGTCGCCGTTCGCGATCAGCTTCGCCTTGTCGTAGATCAGCTCCTCGCGCGTCTCGGTCGAATATTCGAAGTTCGGCCCTTCGACGATCGCATCGACCGGGCACGCTTCCTGACAGAAGCCGCAGAAGATGCACTTGGTCATGTCGATGTCATAGCGGGTCGTGCGCCGGCTGCCGTCGTCGCGCGGTTCCGCCTCGATCGTGATCGCCTGCGCCGGACACACCGCCTCGCACAGCTTGCATGCAATGCAGCGCTCCTCGCCATTGGGGTAGCGGCGCAGCGCATGCTCGCCGCGGAAGCGCGGGGAGAGCGGGTTCTTCTCGAAGGGATAGTTGATCGTCGCCTTGGGCTTGAAGAAGTAGGAAAGCGTCTTCGCGTGCGCCTTCACGAACTCCCACAAGGTGAACGACTTGACGTAATAGCCGAGATTCACGGCCTCAAACTCCGTGGTAGCGGGTGACCATCAGGTAACCCGACACGAGAAACACCCACAGCAGCGACAGCGGCAGGAAGATCTTCCAGCCCAGCCGCATCAGCTGATCGTAGCGGTAGCGCGGCACGGTCGCCTTCACCCACGAGAAGACGAAGAAGAAGAACAATATCTTGCCGAACAGCCAGATAATGCCGGGCACCGCGTAGAGGATCGGAACGTCCAGCGGCGGCAGCCACCCGCCCCAGAAGAGCGTCGCGTTGAGCGCGCACATGAGCAGCACGTTGCCATATTCGCCGAGCCAGAAGAGCGCGAAGCTCATCGAAGAATATTCGGTCTGGTAGCCGGCGACGATCTCGCTCTCCGCTTCTGTCAGGTCGAACGGCGCGCGCTGCGTCTCCGCCATCGACGAGATCAGGAACACCACCGACATCGGGAACAGCAGCGGGTTGAAGCCGTAGGCGTTGATCAGCCCGAAGATGTGGCCGCGCTGGTTGGTGACGATATCGTTCAGGTTGAAGCTGCCCGTCCACAGCACGACCGAGATCAGCACGAAGCCGATCGACACTTCGTAGCTCACCATCTGCGCCGCGGCGCGGATGGCGGAGTAGAAGGGATATTTGGAGTTCGACGCCCAGCCCGACAGGATCACGCCGTAGACACCCATCGAGCTGATCGCGAGCAGGTAGAGCAGGCCGACATTGACGTTGGCGAGCACCGCCTTGGGCCCGAACGGGATCACCGCCCAGGCCGCCAGCGCGACCGTGAAGGTGATGATCGGCGCGATCAGGAACAGGCCGCGATTGGCCGCCGACGGGATGATCGTTTCCTGCAGGAAGACCTTGAGGCCGTCGGCGAAGGACTGAAGCAGGCCGAACGGCCCCACCACGTTGGGCCCGCGGCGCAGCGCCATCGCCGCCCAGATCTTGCGATCGGCGTAGATGATCATCGCCACCGCCAGCATCAGCGGGAAGGCGATGACGAGGATGTCGATCAAAGTGGCGACGAACCACGCCCAGCCGAACGGCAGGACGCCGGTGAACCAGCTGGTCATCGGTTGATGCTCCCACCACTGAACCGTTCCCC
>CAXTUG010000165.1:0-7401 GCA_964247375.1 uncultured Sphingomonadaceae bacterium | reverse complement strand
GCCCGCCGATCGGCAGCACGCGGCCGCGCAGCGTCACCTCGCCGGTCATCGCCACGTCGCGGCGCACCGGAATGCCGGTCAGCGTCGAGATCATGGCCGTGACCATGCCGACGCCCGCGGACGGACCATCCTTCGGCACCGCGCCTTCGGGCAGGTGGACGTGCAGGTCCTTGCGCTGGAACAGGCTCGGCTTGACGCCGTAGACCGGCGCGCGGGCGCGAAGGAACGACCAGGCGGCCTGAACCGACTCCTGCATCACCTCGCCCAGCTTGCCCGTGGTCTTGACCTGCCCCTTGCCGGGCACGGTCACCGCCTCGATCGTCAGCAGTTCGCCGCCGACCTCGGTCCAGGCGAGACCGGTGACCGCACCGATCTGGTCCTCCTCCTCCGACACGCCGAAGCGGTGCTTCCTGACGCCGGCAAACTCGCCGAGATTGTCGGGCGTGATCTCGACCCGCGCGGTCTTGCCTTCCAGAATCCGCCTGAGCGCCTTGCGGGCGAGCTTGGCGATCTCGCGCTCCAGCGTCCGTACGCCGGCTTCGCGGGTGTAATAGCGGATCAGGTCGCGCAGCCCCGCCTCGCTCAGGCTGAACTCGCTCTCCTTCAGGCCGTGCGCCTCGACCTGCTTGGCGAGTAGGTGCTTCTGCGCGATCTCAACCTTCTCGTCCTCGGTATAGCCTTCGAGCCGGATGATCTCCATGCGGTCGAGCAGCGGCTGCGGCAGGTTCAGCGAGTTGGCGGTCGTGACGAACATCACGTCCGACAGATCGATGTCGATCTCCAGATAATGGTCCTGGAACTTGCCGTTCTGCTCGGGGTCGAGCACCTCCAGCAGCGCCGAGGCCGGATCGCCGCGGTAATCCTGGCCGAGCTTGTCGATCTCGTCGAGCAAGAACAGCGGGTTGGACGTGCCCGCCTTCTTGAGGTTGCTGACGATCTTGCCCGGCAGCGAGCCGATATAGGTGCGGCGATGGCCGCGTATCTCGGCCTCGTCGCGCACGCCGCCCAGCGACTGACGCACGAACTCGCGCCCCGTCGCCTTCGCGATCGAGCGGCCGAGCGAGGTCTTGCCGACGCCGGGCGGTCCGACCAGGCACAGGATCGGGCCCTTCAGCTTGTTGGTGCGTGCCTGCACCGCCAGATATTCGACGATCCGGTCCTTGACCTTCTCCAGACCGTGATGGTCGGCGTCCAGCACCGCCTCGGCCGCCGGAATGTCCTTCTTGATCTTGGACTTCTTGCCCCAGGGCAGGCCCAGCAGCACGTCCAGATAGTTGCGCACCACCGTCGCCTCGGCGGACATCGGCGCCATCGTGCGCAGCTTCTTGAGCTCGGCGGTGGCCTTGGCGCGCGCTTCCTTGGACAGCTTGGTGCTGGCGATCTTCTGCGTGAGCTCGGCAACCTCGTCGCCGCCCTCGTCGCCGTCGGACGTGCCGAGTTCGCGCTGGATCGCCTTCAGCTGCTCGTTCAGATAATATTCGCGCTGGGTCTTCTCCATCTGCCGCTTCACGCGGCTGCGGATCTTCTTCTCGACCTGCAGTGCGCCGAGCTCGCCCTCCATGAAGGCGAACGCCATCTCCAGCCGCTTGGCCGTGTCGGTCTCGACCAGCATGGCCTGCTTGTCGGCCACCTTGACCGAGACGTTGCCGGCGACCGCATCGGCCAGCCTGGCGGGATCCTCGATCTCGGCGAGCTGCCCCGGCAGCTCGTCCGGCAGCTTGCGATTGAGCTGGGCATAGCGCTCGAACTGCTCGACCACCGAGCGCATCAGCGCCTTGACCTCGCCCGCATCCGCCTGCGTCTCGCCGTCGCCGAGCAGCGTGATCTCGGCCGTGAGATGGCTGCCGCTCCCGTCCAGCGTCGTCATCCGCGCCCGCTGCTTGCCCTCCACCAGCACGCGCACCGTGCCGTCCGGCAGCTTGAGCAGCTGCAGCACGGTGGCGGTGACGCCGACATCGTAGAGCGCGCTCGCATCGGGATCGTCGTTCGAC
The DNA here is from genome assembly GCA_964247375.1 of uncultured Sphingomonadaceae bacterium. Lineage (GTDB taxonomy): Bacteria > Pseudomonadota > Alphaproteobacteria > Sphingomonadales > Sphingomonadaceae > Sphingomonas_I. The sequence continues at coordinate 5,410 of CAXTUG010000165.1, read as the reverse complement.
GGATCGAGCTGCGAGACGAGGAAGATGGTCTTGTCGCCGGTCATGGCGCTTTCCAGCGCCGCGACCGACTTGTCGCGACCGACGAACAGGGGAACGATCATCTGCGGAAAGACAACGATGTCGCGCAGGGGCAGGACGGGAAAGGCTTCGGTCATGAACACTCCAGCGCCGCGCACGACGCGGCATGCCCATCATATGGTGACGACGCGGCGCTGATCAACGATCCTCAGGCCGGACCGTGAAACGTACCTTGCGGCGGCGGAAATCGAGCGAGACGCGGCGAAAGGCGCTCAATATGTCGGTTCCGAGCAGCACCGCCGGCTGCTGACTCAGCCCGAACAGCTTGAATGGCGGCATGTCGCAGAAGGCGATCAGCACGTTCTTCAGCGTCAGGTTGCCGATGTGGATCTCCGGCACCGGCAGCAGGTCGGCATGGATGACGTCTCCGGTCACGCTGATCAGGTCGGTGGTCATGACCGTCGCGTGGCGCCGCTGCAGCAGCTTCGCACGCAGCGCCTCGTTGCCGATCGTCACCTCCGTGCCGGTGTCGATCACCGCCGCGACCGTCCGGCCGACCGTCACCTGCGTCAGGATCAGCTGGCCCTTGCGGCGCCGGGCGGTGATGACGACCTCGCCCGCCTGCGCCACCGGCTCGGGGGCGTGCGTGTCCTGCACGGTTACGGTCTTGGCGTCGAAATCGATCGTGAGCCGCTGGTCGATGAGGGCGTCGATGCCGAGCAGCCCGTCGGCACCAAGGAAGCGCTCCGGCAGGGCGGGTGCGGCGATATTCTCGACGCGGCTGCCGCCGACCTGCAGATACCCGATCCGGACGGTGTCGACGGTACGCGCGCTGCCGGTGCTGTGCAGCACGACCGTGCCGCCGGCCGGCAGGCCGAGCCGCTGCGCCAGCGTCTCGCCGATCACCGTCCGGTCCGCGCCGCTGTCCACCATGAAACGATACGGCCCGTGCCCGTCGACGCTGACGCCGACCTGCATGCGGGTGTTCACCTCCTTGGCGGCGACGGGCGCGCCGGTCACCTCCAGCGTGTCGTCGATGGTGGCCGGCTTGATGAACACCTGCTCCGGCGGCGGCGGTGCGGATGGCGGAACGCTGCCCTTCGCCGGCGCCTGCGCACGGGCCTGCACCGCCGTAGCGGCCATCCCGGCCGCCAGCAGCAGTCGCAAGGCCGTCCGCATCACTCCACCGTGACGCTCTTCGCGAGGTTGCGGGGCTGGTCCACGTCCGTGCCCTTGGCGACGGCGACGTGATAGGCGAGCAGCTGGACCGGGATGGCGTAGACCAGCGGTGCGATCAGCGGATGCACCTTCGGCATGGTGATCGTGGCGAGACATCCCTCTCCTGCGGCCTCGATGCCGTCATAGTCCGAGATCAGCACCACCTTGCCGCCCCGGGCCTGCACCTCTTGCATGTTCGAGACGGTCTTGTCGAACAGCGGGCTGGACGGCGCGATGACGATGATCGGCACCGCCTCGTCGATCAGCGCGATCGGCCCGTGCTTCATCTCGCCGGCGGCATAGCCTTCGGCATGGATGTAGCTGATCTCCTTGAGCTTGAGCGCGCCCTCCAGCGCCAGCGGATAATCGGGGCCGCGGCCGAGATAGAGCACGTCGCGGGCCGCGGCGATGGTGCGCGCCATGTCCTGGATCGCCTCGTCATAGGCGAGCGCGCCGTTGAGCGCCGCCGGCGCCTCGGCGAGGTGACGGACGATCGCGCGCTCCTGCTCGCGGCTGAGCCGCCCCTTGGCGCGCGCCAGGTTGGCGGCGAGCGCGGCCAGCACCGCCAGCTGGCAGGTGAACGCCTTGGTCGAGGCGACGCCGATCTCCGGCCCGGCATGGGTCGAGAGCAGCAGGTCGGCCTCGCGCGCCATGGTGGAGGTGGGCACGTTTACCACCACCGCGATCCTCTGGCCTTCGCTGCGGGCGTGGCGCAGCGCGGCGAGCGTATCGGCGGTCTCGCCCGACTGGCTGATGAACAGCGCCAGCCCGCCCGGCTCCAGCACCGGCGCGCGGTAGCGGAACTCGCTCGCCACATCGATGTCGACCGGCACGCGCGCGAACTGCTCGAACCAGTATTTGGCGACCATGCCCGCGTAGAAGCTGGTGCCGCAGGCGACGATGGTGATGCGCCGGACCGACTCCAGGTCGAAATCCTCGGTCGGCAGCGACACCTCCTCCTGCAGCCGGCGCAGGTAGGAACGCAGCGTCTGGGCCACCACGATCGGCTGCTCGTAAATCTCCTTGAGCATGAAGTGGCGGTGATTGCCCTTGGTCAGCGCGATGTCGGTCGCGCCCGAATGGACGATCGGCCGCTCCACCGGACGATCCTGCGCATCGAATATGCGTGCGCCGTCGCGGGTGATGACGACCCAGTCGCCTTCCTCCAGGTAGCAGATGCGCTGGGTCAGCGGCGCGAGCGCGAGCGCGTCCGAGCCGAGATAGGTCTCGCCGTCGCCGTAGCCGACCACCAGCGGCGAACCGAGCCGCGCGCCGATCAACAGGTCGGGATATTGCCGGAAAAGGATCGCGAGCGCGAACGCGCCGTGCAGGCGCTTGAGCACGGCCGCCACCGCCGCCGCCGGTTCCGCGCCCTGCTCGACCTGCTCGGACACGAGATGCGCCACCACCTCGGTATCGGTCTGGCTGGTGAAGACGTGGCCGCGCGCCTGCAACTCCTCGCGCAGCGGCTTGAAATTCTCGATGATGCCGTTGTGGACCACCGCCACCTCGGCGGTGGCGTGCGGATGGGCATTGTCCTCGGTCGGCGCACCGTGCGTCGCCCAGCGGGTGTGGGCGATGCCGGTGCAGCCGGGCAGCGGGTCGGCGTGCAGCACCGCCGCCAGATTGTCGAGCTTGCCGGGCGCGCGGCGCCGATCGATCACGCCGTCATGATCGGTCGCGATGCCGGCGGAATCATAGCCGCGATATTCGAGGCGTCGGAGACCGCTCAGCAGCCGTCCGCACACCTCTTCCTTGCCGACGATCCCGATGATGCCGCACATCCGCTCACATCCTTTCCAAGCAGCCGCGCCAAGCGCCTAACGGGGTTGCGCGAGGCTGAACAGGGGCCGCAGAAACGGCTCCAATCAGCCGATCTCTCCAAATCGGCGTCAATCTGTCGTGCAGCGCGGATCGGCCGACAACTATGTTGCGCGTGCTTGTGGGGGGCGAGTCGCGTGATCCAGTTCGACATGCACAATCCGGTCGATGTTCCGCCTGACGAGGATCGGCGGCAGCAGGCGGTGGATCGCAGTCATCTGTTGCAGCACAAGCAGGATCCGGCGCTGCAGAGCCTCGCCGGCGTCGCGGCGGATCTGTTCCAGGTACCGATGGCGGCGATCACCATCGTCGATCACGACAGCGAGAATTTCCTCGCCTCGGTGGGGGTCGAAGCGGACGGGGTGCCGCGCGACATCTCCTTCTGCGCCCACGCCATTCTGCAGCCGGGCGCGCCGACGGTCATTCCCGACGCGCGTCACGATCCGCGCTTCGCGACCAACCCGACCGTGCTGTTCGCGCCCCATATCCGCTTCTACGTGGGCGTGCCGCTGATGGACCGGCAGGGCTTTGCCCTCGGCGCGTTCTGCATCATGGACACCAAGCCGCGGCCCGTGCCGGACAATCTGCTCGAACTGATGCTGCTGGCGCACCAGGCGGAGCGGCTGATCGCCTGCTGGAGCGTCGACCGCTAGGCACTTCAGTCCCTGCGCTTGCCCGCACGGAAACGCGCGGCCCAGCCTTCGCGGTTCTGCTGCACGCCGCGCGCGACGGCGAGCGCGTCGGCGGGCACGTCGCGCGTCACCACCGATCCGGCGCCGACGATCGCGCCGTCGCCGATCGTGACCGGCGCCACCAGCGCACTGTTGGATCCGATGAAGGCGCCCTCACCCACGCGCGTCGGATATTTGCCGAAGCCGTCGTAATTGCAGGTGATCGTGCCCGCGCCGACGTTGGTGCGCGCGCCGATCTCGGCATCGCCGATATAGGTCAGGTGATTGACCTTGACGCCCATACCCAGACGGGCCTTCTTGAGCTCCACGAAATTGCCGACATGCGCCTGCTCGCCAATGTCTGCGCCGGGCCGCAGCCGGGCGTAGGGTCCGATCACCGCCCCCGCCGCGACGTGTGCGCCCTCGATGTGGCAGAAGGCGTAGACGGTAACCTGATCCGAAATGGTGCTGCCGGGGCCGAACACCACGTTGGGCCCGATCGTCACGTCGCGGCCGAGCATCGTGTCCCACGCGAACCATACCGTCTCGGGCGCGATCAGCGTCGCGCCGTCGTCCATCGCCCGGGTCCGGCGCCGGGCCTGCCAGATCGCCTCGACCTGGGCGAGCTCGGCGCGGCTGTTGACGCCCGCCACCTCTTCCGGCGCGGTCTCGATCACCGCCGAGGCGCGGCCTTCCGCGGCGGCCAGCATGACGATGTCGGGCAGGTAATATTCGCCCGCCGCATTGGCGTTGCCGACCTTGGCCAGCAGCCGCCACAGGTCCGTCGCGCGCACCGCCATCAGGCCCGAATTGCACAGCGTCTCGGCCCGCTCGGCGAGGCTCGCATCCTTGTGCTCGACCATCTTCAGGATGCGGCCATGCTCGGCGATGATGCGGCCGTAGGTGAGCGTCTCGGGCGGGCGGAAGCCGAGCACGACGATGGCCGGCGCATCCGGCTCTTGCAGGCGCGCTACCATCCGCGCCATCGTCTCGGTCGAGACCAGCGGCACGTCGCCGTAGAGGATGAGCACGTCGCCGTCGAACCCGGACAGCGCCGCCTCCGCCTGACGAACCGCGTGCGCGGTGCCGAGCTGTTCGGCCTGGACCGTGACGTCGAGGCCGAGCGGCGCGGCGAACGCCTCCACCTGCTCGCGGCCCGCCCCGGCGACGACCACCGTCCGCACCGCGCCGAGCGCCGCCACCGCGTCGGTCAGGTGACCCAGCATCGGCCGGCCGGCGAGCGGATGCAGCACCTTGTGCAGCGCGGACTTCATGCGCGTGCCCTTGCCGGCGGCGAGGATGATGGCGGCGAACGGCGTGTCGGTCATGACCGCGCGCTTTGCCATGATCGCCTCGGGCTTGCCAGCCGCACGGCGCGGGCGGGCGGCAACCCGCCGACCTGCACTTCCGGATCGCGCGGCCTTGTCGCAATCCTGTAACCGGCCGCATCGATCAGGTCCGGATGCACCATGCGTCTTCCCTTGATATCCCACCCTTCCCCAATCGTCCCGGCGGCGATAGCGCTGGAGCGATGCAGACGATCCCGTTCGACATCGTGGTGTTCGACCTCGACGGCACGCTGGCCGACACGGCGCCGGACCTGACCGCCGCGCTCAATCACGTGCTGACGGCGCTCGGCCGGACGACGCTGCCGGCCGAGACGGTGCGGCGGATGGTCGGCC
>CAXTUG010000164.1:0-7403 GCA_964247375.1 uncultured Sphingomonadaceae bacterium | reverse complement strand
GCCAAGCGCATCCGCGACGCGGCCGAGCGCGCGGCACGGCGCGCAGGCGAGACATTGGTCTCGCCGGGCCGTGTCGCCGACGCACTGCTCGAGGGGGCAGGGCCATGATGGCGCGCGCCCCGCCCGCCACCCAGCGAGCAAGCAATCCGATCTTCGCGGCGTACTGCACCGCGACGATGCCGCCCGGGAGCGCCGCGCTCCTCTTGCATTCGGGCAAAATGGAGACGGAGACATGAGCGACTTGAGAGACAGAGACCGCGACGACAGGGTGGGGCCAGGAACCTATCTGACCCCCGAGGAGGCCAAGGAGTTTCACAAGCTCTTCATCATCAGCTTCCTCATCTTCACCGCCGTCGCCATCGTAGCGCACGTCCTGGCGTGGAACTGGCGGCCGTGGGGCGGCCACTATGCCATGATCGATCATAGTGTGACCGCCGTGCGCGGAGCGATCGCCTCGCTGAAGGCCTAGGAGAAAGACCATGTGGAGAATTTGGCTGATCTTCGACCCGCGGCGTACGCTGGTCGCTCTGTTCATCTTCCTGTTCGTGCTGGCGCTGCTGATCCACTTCATCCTGCTCAGCACGGACCGGTTCAACTGGCTGGACGGTCCCAAGAGCGCGCCGACGGCAACCGCCGCGGCACCGGCGACGCCGACGCCCTGACCGGAGACGCGAGGTCGGCCGCGCGCCGGCCTCGCCGATCCCAGCGACAAGATTGAGAGGTCTCCGGCGAACGGAGGAAAGGCTGTGCTATGATCCTGCTGAGCTTCGAGCGCAAATACCGGGTGCGAGGCGGTACGCTGATCGGCGGCGACCTCTTCGATTTCTGGGTGGGGCCATTCTACGTCGGCTTCTTCGGCGTTACGACCCTGCTCTGCTCGGCCCTTGGCACCGGGCTGATCTTCTATGCCGCCTCACTCGGCCCGACCTGGAATCCCTGGCTGATATCGATCGCGCCGCCGGACATCAGCTACGGCTTGGCCCTGGCGCCGCTGCGGGAAGGAGGCTTCTGGCAGATCATCACGATCTGCGCGATCGGCGCCTTCGTCTCATGGATGCTGCGCGAGGTCGAGATCTGCCGCAAGCTGGGCATCGGCTACCATGTGCCGTTCGCCTTCGGCGTGGCGATCTTCGCCTACGTGTCGCTGGTCGTGATCCGGCCGATGCTGCTGGGCGCGTGGGGCTTCGGCTTCCCCTACGGCATCTTCAGCCACCTCGATTGGGTGTCGAACACCGGCTACCAGTATCTGCACTTCCACTACAATCCCGCGCACATGCTGGCGGTGACCTTCTTCTTCACCACCACGCTCGCGCTGGCGATGCATGGCGGCCTCATCCTGTCCGCGGTCAATCCGCAGAAGGGCACCGACGTGAAGTCGCCGGAATATGAGGACGCCTTCTTCCGCGACACGATCGGCTACTCGATCGGTACGCTCGGCATCCATCGCCTGGGGCTGTTCCTGGCTTTGTCGGCCGGCTTCTGGAGCGCGGTCTGTATCGTGATTTCGGGCCCCTTCTGGACGCGCGGCTGGCCGGAATGGTGGACCTGGTGGCTCAACCTGCCGATCTGGAGCTGAGTTGGGGGACGGACGATGCGCTATCAGAACATCTTCACGCAGATTCAGCTGACCGGGGTGCCCGAATATGGGCCGCCGCTGCCGGTCGGCAGCTTTCCCCGGATCGGCCGGCCAGGTACCGCCCACTATTGGTGGGGCAAGCTCGGCAATGCTCAGGTCGGTCCGATCTATCTCGGCCGCGTCGGCATCGCCTCGCTGATGTTCGGCTTTCTCGCGTTCGAGATCATCGGCCTCAACATGTGGGCTTCGGTCGGCTGGAACCCGATCCAGTTCGTGCGCCAGCTGCCGTGGCTGGCGCTGGAGACGCCGGGGCCGCAGTGGCGCTTCCAGCTGTTCATCCCGCTGTCGCAAGGGGGCTGGTGGCAGCTGGCGGGCTTCTCCATGACCGTATCGGTGCTGCTGTGGTGGGTGCGCACCTACCGCCGCGCGCGCGACCTGCAGATGGGGACGCACGTCGCGTGGGCGTTCGCCAGCGCGATCTGGCTGATGCTGGTGATCGGCTTCATCCGTCCGCTGCTGCTGCAGAGTTGGGCGGAGAGCGTGCCGTTCGGCATCTTCCCGCACCTCGATTGGACCGCGGCCTTCTCGATCCGCTACGGCAACCTCTTCTACAACCCCTTCCACTGCCTCTCGATCGTCTTCCTGTACGGGTCGACCCTGCTGTTCGCCATGCACGGCGCGACCATCCTCGCGGTGGGCCGCTACGGCGGCGAGCGCGAGATCGAGCAGATCACCGACCGCGGCACCGCGGCCGAGCGCGGCGCATTGTTCTGGCGCTGGACGATGGGGTTCAACGCGACGTTCGAATCGATCCATCGCTGGGCCTGGTGGTTCGCGGTGCTGACCACGCTGACCGGCGGGATCGGCATCCTGCTGACCGGCACCGTGGTCGACAACTGGTATCTCTGGGCGGTGCAGCACCATTATGCGCCGGGCTATCCGGCGACCGGGGTGCAGGATCCGCAACTCCTGCCGGGAGCGGTCCGGTGAGCCGCCGCCTTCATCCCGCGGCGACCCTGCTGGTTGTCCTGCCGCTGCTGGCCGGGTGCGAGTTCGGCCACAAGCAGACGCAGCAGACCGGCTATCGCGGCGCCGGCCTCGACCAGATCGTCAACACCAGCCTGGTCGCCAAGCAGGCGGCGATCCCGGAAGCGCCCTACCCGCTGCCGCCCGAAGGCGGACCGAAGGCGTCGGAGACGTACCAGAACGTCCAGGTGCTCGGCGACGTCTCCGCCGATCGCTTCAACCGGCTGATGGCGTCGATCACCCAGTGGGTCGCGCCGCCGGAGCAGGGCTGCACCTACTGCCATAATCCGGAGAACATGGCGTCCGACGAGAAATATACGAAGGTCGTCGCCCGACGCATGCTGCAGATGACCCGGACGCTGAACTCGCGCTGGGCGAGCCACGTCCAGAATGTCGGCGTGACCTGCTGGACCTGCCATCGCGGCAATGCGGTCCCGGTCTACCGCTGGACCGAGGAGGCCGGTACCCCGAACCGGAACACGATCGTCGGCAACAAGCATGGGCAGAATACGCCCGACGCCAATGTCGGCTACGCCTCGCTGCCGTCCGATGCCTTCGCCCATTACCTGCGCGGCAACGCCCAGATTCGCGTCGCCGCGAGCAGTCCCTTCCCCGATCCCGCGACCCACCGCGCATCGATCAAGGATGCGGAGGCGTCCTACGGGCTGATGATGCACATCAGCAAGTCGCTGGGGGTGAACTGCACCTACTGCCACAATACGCAGTCGTTCCGGTCGTGGTCGCTGAGCCGGTCGCAGCGGGCGACCGCCTATTACGGCATCCGCATGGTGCGGGACGTCAACGATGAGTATCTGACGTCGCTGACGTCGGTGTTTCCGGCCAACCGCAAGGGCCCGCACGGCGACGTGTTCAAGGTCAACTGCATGACCTGCCACCAGGGCTTGGCAAAGCCGCTGAACGGCGTCTCCATGCTGGCGGACAATCCCATGCTGAAGGGGCCGCCGGTTACGGTCGCCCGCCAGGAGGGCGGACCCAATGCCGCCAAGACGGTGCCGGCCGCTTTCCACCGACCGGCAGCGATGACGGACAACAAATGACCGGAGCATGATGGAATGATCCGCCATTGCGAGCGCAGCGCGGCAATCCAGCGGTCAGCGACATGGATTGCCGCGCTGCGTCCGCGATGACGCGCGGAGTGACGAGGACAATCGGATCCGGAGTTGTCCGATGGTGACGATGCGCAACCATCCCCTGCGCGCCTCACTGTCCGAAGAGATGCACGTGCGGCGGCTGCCGCGCATCGCCGCGCCCTGCCGGCTGCTGCAGGTCGTGACCCTGATCGGCGAGACGTCGATCACGACCGCGCACGAACATATCGAGGCGCTGGCGGCGCTGGGTAGCGAGGTGGTGCCGCTGTCCGCCAAATATGCCGCGATCCAGCTCGACGGGCTCGACCTGGTGTGGGAACGTCACACCGAATTCGCCACCTATACGCTGATCCGTCCGGGCGCGTTCGACGCGCCGTTCGATCCCGGATTGTTCGATCCCGTGCTGGAGAAGGTCAGCGCCGGCATGCCGGGCGAGGTCATCCGCGCAACCCAGATCGCGCTGGCCAGCGCCGACCGGCCGGATCCGGCGCCGGAGCAGCTCGCCGCATGGTTCGCCTCCGGGGCGATGATCGTGTGCGACGTCGCGGGCGGCGCCGCGCGGATCCTGTCCGACTTCCGGCTCAACGACGACGGCTATGGCCGGCTGCTGATCCTCGACCGGCGGCTGGCGCACGACGAGCCGGCGCAGCTCGTGCTGCGACTGCAGGAGCTGGGCAATTACCGCAACATGGCGCTGCTCGGCCTGCCGCTGGCGCAGCAGCTGACGCCGACCGTGAGCGGACTGGAGGCGCGCCTGGCGGGGCTGACCCACGCCGTATCGTCGCGGCCGTCGGAGGACGACCAGCTGCTCGACGAACTCACCTTCCTGTCGGCGGAACTGGCCCGCATCATGGCGCAGACCCGCTACCGGATGAGCGCCACCCAGGCCTATGCGACGCTCAGCATGGATCGCCTCGCCAGCCTGTGCATCGACGCGGTGCGCGGCTACCAGACGCTCGCCGACTTCACCGAGCGACGGCTGCTGCCCGCGGTCAGGACGTGCGCTTCCTTCTCCTCTCGGCTGGAGGATCTGTCGCAGCGCGCGGCCTGGACGAGCGCGCTGCTGCGCACCCGCATCGACATCGCGCTTGCCAAGCAGAATCGCGATCTGCTGACCTCGATGGACCGGCGCACCCGGCTGCAATTGCGGCTGCAGCAGACGGTCGAAGGCCTGTCGGTGGCGGCGATCAGCTACTATCTCGTCGCCCTGGCAGGGTATCTGCTCGACGCGATACCCGGCGTGCGCCGCGAGGTGGCGATGGCCGCCGCGGTGCCGCTCGTCATCCTGGCGGTCACGCTGACGTTGCGGCGGCTGCGCCGGCATTTCGCCGAATAGTCGTTCGGCAAGAAACCAACTGCGCCGCGCGCGGTTATGGGGCGGTGATCCGGCTGCTCTTTCCCTTCCGGCTGACGCAATGGCTGGGACCGCTGTTCGCAGCGGCGGTCGCCGGCCTGCTGCTCGCCGTCCTGATCGTGACGAGCGGCGTGGTCGACCTGTCCGCCGCCAAGCCGCACCCGGAAGGCTGGGCGCGGTTCCTGCATTTTACCTTCGCGCGGTCGACGGCGCATCATGCCGGGCCGCCGCCGCCCGCGGACCTCGACAGCCCCGTCCGCATCGCCGCCGGCGCCGCTTATTACGGCCAGGTCTGCGCGCGCTGCCACGGCGGTCCCGGCTTCGGCCAGAATCCGGTGGTCCTGTCGATGCACCCGCGGCCGCAATATCTGGTCACCGACCTGCCGACCGCACACTTCACCGATCGCGAGCTGTTCCGGATCGTGAAGGCGGGTGTGAAGTATAGCGCGATGCCGTCCTGGCCGGCCGACGGCCGCGACGACGAGGTGTGGCAGATCGTCGCCTTCCTGCGCGCGCTGCCGACCATGCCGCCGGCGACCTTCCGCCAGCTCGCGATGGTGCAGCATATGGCGTTGACGCGGGCGCGGCCGGTGTTCGGGCCGGCGGCGACGCAGGCGACGTTCGTCCCGCCGGCACGGCCGCGCCGCTACGCGCTGCGCAACGACGACGAGCCGCCGCGCGAGAGCTTCAGCTATCGCAGCCCGGCCTACGGCTTCAACGGCTACGCGGTCAGCGCCGATCCGATCGCGACGTGCGCGCGCTGCCACGGCGCCGACGGGGCGGGCGGCGGCGCCTTCCCCAACCTGACGCTGCAGGACCGCACCTACCTGACGCGCACGCTCACCGCCTTCGCATCGGGCCAGCGGCGCAGCGGCTTCATGCAGGTGGTCGCGAGCGAGCTGTCGCCGGCGCAGATCGCCGCGCTCGCCAACTATTATGCCGGCCTGCCGCGCCGTGCGACCGGGCCGTCCGGACCGGCGCCGGCGCTCGGCCAGCAGCTGGCGCTGGTCGGCGACAAGCAGGCGGGACTCGGGCCGTGCGCCGGCTGCCACGGCGTCAATCGGGCGAGCGCCAAAGTCTATCCGCTGCTCGAAGGGCAGTCGCGCTGGTACATCGCCAACCAGATGCGCGTGTTCCGTGCGGGCGGGCGCGGAGCGATCGCGGGCGAGAACCCGATGGTGGCGATCGCCGGCAAGCTCGACGACCGGCAGATCGAAGCGGTCGCCGCTTACTATGCCGCGCAGCCGCCCGCCGCAGTCCAGAGCTTCGCGGCCGTGAAGCCGGCGCGATGAGCGCGGCGGAGGACGATCCGCCTGCCGACGAGATCGAGGACAAGGCGGTCGACCTCAGCGACGACGAGCGCGAGGAGGTCGGCAAGTTACGGCCGCCGCCCGCCAAGGTCGTGCACGAGGTCATCCGGCAGCAGGGCATCGACGAGCTGCGGCGACCGGTCGAGTCGCTGATCTGGTCGGGCGTCGCCGCCGGCGTGTCGATCTGGCTGTCGCTGATCTCGCAGGCGGCACTGATGCTGCAGCTGCCCGACACGCCGTGGCGTCCGATGCTCGCGAGCCTGGGCTACAGCGTCGGCTTCGTCGCGGTGATCCTGGGCCGGCTGCAATTGTTCACCGAGAGCACCATCGTCGCGGTGCTGCCGCTCGCGACCGAATTCTCGCTCGCCAGCTTCGGCCGGACCTGCCGGCTGTGGGTGATCGTCTTCCTCGCCAATATGGTGGGTACGTTCGGGGTCGCGGCAATCCTGCCGCACGCCGGCCTGGTCACGTCCGAGCAGATCGGGGCGATGCTGGGCATCGCGCATCACCTGACCGAGCTGAGCCCGCTGCAATCCTTCACCCGCGGCATTCCGGCGGGCTTCGTGCTGGCGACGATCGCGTGGCTGCTGCCCAATGCGAAGGGCCAGGAAATCTGGGTGGTGACGCTGCTCACCTACACGATCTCGCTGGCGGGCTTCAGCCACGTCATCGCCGGCTCGGCCGAGGCGTGGCTGCTCGTCACCACCGGCACCGAGCCGTTCGGCGGCGCCGTCTTCGGCTTCATCCTGCCCGCACTGGCCGGCAACATCATCGGCGGCACCGGCCTGTTCGCGGTCCTCGCCCATGCGCAGGTGCGATCGGAGCTATAGAAGCGCGGATTACCCCCATCCGTTAGTGGGGGGGGGCGGGGGGAGGCGCGGGGGGGGGCCGGTGTGGTAGGGCGGCCCCCCCGCCCGCGCGACGCCCGCCGCGGCCGCCGGGCGCCCGGGGCAAGAGCAGCGCGCTGCAGTCAGTGGGCGCGCGCGGACCAAGACCAGCCGGCGGACCGCCCTCGGGTGGAGCCGCCG
>CAXTUG010000163.1:707-7437 GCA_964247375.1 uncultured Sphingomonadaceae bacterium | reverse complement strand
CGCCGCCTCAACATGCGCGAGCAGCTGATCCGTCAGGTCGAGATCGTGCCGATCGAGGTGGTGGTGCGCAACGTCGCCGCCGGCAGCCTGTCCAAGCGGCTGGGGATCGAGGAAGGCACGCAGCTGCCGCGCACGATCATCGAATATTATTACAAGGACGACGCGCTCGGCGATCCGCTGGTGAGCGAGGAGCATATCGCCTGCTTCGGCTGGGCCAGCCAGGACGAGATGCACGACATCGCCGACATGGCGATCCGGGTGAACGACTTCATGTCGGGGCTGTTCGCCGGCGTCGGCATCCGCCTGGTCGACTTCAAGCTCGAATTCGGCCGGGTGTGGGACAACGACTATGCCCGCATCATCCTGGCCGACGAGATCAGCCCGGACGGCTGCCGCCTGTGGGACATGAGTTCGGGCGAGAAGCTCGACAAGGACCGCTTCCGCCAGGACCTGGGCGGCGAGGCCGAGGCCTATCAGGAGATTGCCCGCCGCCTGGGCCTGCTGCCCGAGGGCGACACGATCGTGCTCGACATGGCCGAGCATCGGAAGAACCGGGGCAAGTAATCTTCCGCCATTACTGGTGCGACGGCCCCTTCCCGGAGGACGGGACAGCTCAGCTCAGCCCCGAGACTTCTCCTGCGACGTTAACGCTCTTTCCGCGGGCGTTTACCTTCAATGCGCTGGCAGCGGCCGGTAAAATAAGTAACAAGAGGGATAATTAATAAACAGTAAGCGTTGAGGGATCATGGCTAAGCTCCTCACTTCCCTGCTGATTGCAGCGACAGTCACCCTGCCTCTCGCGGCGCAGCCGATGTCCGATCGCGGCATGGGACGCCAGTCGACCGCCTTGTCTTCGGCCGACTATGACTGCGACGCGCTCTCGGTTAACCAGAACTTGGATCCGTCCACGATGCGCGATCTCAAGCCGGCGCACTCCCTGGATGCGGCGGCGGCGGTGCTCGCCCGCCACGGCATAAAATATCACCGCCTACAGGCGACGCTCACCCTCACCGACGTACCGCAGCACGTGCTGGAAAACATCAACCGCACGCCGCAGGGCGAGCCGTTCATTCTGCCGGACGACGACAGCAGCGCGATCTGCGTGCTGCGTCCCTCCGCGGATTCGATCTGAGCCGACGCCGACCGGCCCGGTTCAGGTCAGCCTCTCTGGGCGGCGATCCAGGCGTCGATCTTTTTTTCCAATACCGTCATCGGCAGGGCGCCGGTGTTCAGCACCTGCGCGTGGAAGGCCCTCGGATCGAACTTCGCTCCTAACGCCTGGATCGCGCGCGCCTTGCAGTTCGCGATGGTGATCTGTCCGACCTTGTAGGCGAGCGCCTGGCCGGGAATGGCGATGTAGCGCTCCACCTCGGCCGTCGCGTCGGTGACGCTCTCGGGCGAGTTGTCGAGCATATATCGGATCGCCTTCGCGCGGCTCCAGCCATAAGCGTGGATGCCGCTGTCCACCACCAGCCGCATCGCGCGCAGCATCTCGTCATTGAGCCCGCCGATCCGCTGCCAGGGGTCGGTCTCCATACCGAGCTGGCGCCACAGGCTCTCCGCATACAGCGCCCATCCTTCCTGGAAAGCGGTGTTGCCGCCGTAGCGCATGAAGTTCGGCAGCCGCGCATTCTCCTGCGCCAGGCTGATCTGGAAATGGTGACCCGGCTCGCCCTCGTGGAGGAACAACGTCTCCATCTCCCATGTGAAGCGCGACGGCAGGTCATAGCTGTTATAGTAGAACACGCCCGGCCGCGCGCCGTCGGCCGTACCGGGATTGTAGGAGCCGCCCGCCGCCGTCTTCTCCTGAAAGGCCGGCACCGGCCGTATCTCGAGCGGCGTTCGCGGCAGAACGGCGAATTGCTCAGGGATCCGCCGCTCGACCCTGGCCTTGATCGCCAGATAGCCGTCGTGCAGCGCCACCGCGCTCTTCGGCTGGAACTGCGGACTGGAGCGCAGGTAGGCGAAGAACTGCTTGGCCGTTCCCTTGAAGCCGACGATCCGCTGCTGCTCGTCCAGCTGCCGGCGGATGCGCGCGACCTCGTCGAGTCCGAGCTGGTGCACGTCGTTCGCCGACAGCGGCAACGTGGTGTTGGCCTCGATCAGGTGCGCGTAGAGTTTGGCGCCACTCTTCATCTTGGAAAGGCCGATCGAGGGACGCGCCGCCGGCAGATATTCGTCCCGCAGGAAATTGCGCAGCCGCGTGTCGGCCGGGATCAGCACGGTCGCGATCTGCTTCGCATAGGCCTCACGCAGCCGCTTGCGAGCCGCGGCGGAAATGCCGGCAGGGAACTGCCGCACCGGCCCGTAGAAGGTGGAGTTCTCGACGCCCTGCGCGATCTGCGTGCTCAGCTGGTCGATCATGTTGCGGACGGTCAGCTTGGGCTGGACGATGCCCGCCTGCATGCCCTGGCGGAAACGCGCGATGCACTCGTCCAGCAGCACCGCGTATTGCGCGTTGCGCTTCAGATTGTTCTCGTAATCGGCGACCGTGTAGAAGGGCGCCGCGCCCTTGCCGGAAGCGACATCCGGATACCAGAGCTGAATGCCGAAGAAGTGATCCAGCGGTCGCACCTGCACCGTCCGCAGCAGGTCCCTGTCGTTCAGCAGCTTCAGGCTCTCGCGCGTCTGCCACTCGAAACTGTCGTACGCGATCTGGTCCGTCGCATCGAGCCTGGCGCGATCGATCGCCTGCAGTCCGGCCAGGTCGTGCTCCGCGGCGGCACGCTCGGCGGCATCGTGCGCATCGCTGAACGGATCGCCGATCCGGTCGGCGTAGCGCATCTCGCCGCGCTGCCGCGCCTCCAGCGGATTGCGCCTCAGCTCCGCCTCGTCGCTCGCCGCAAACAGCGCGAACAGGCGGTCGTGATCGGACGGCGCTGCCTGGGCGAGCAGCGGCGAAGCTAAGACGCTGAGCGCAATCGCAAGGAATTGGTGACGCATTTTCCGTGCGTAAGGGGTGCCGCGACAAGTCTCAATACACACGTGGCGTTACCTACATCGTCATACCGGCGCAGGCTCGTACCCACCCGGAGGCCGGGCGTCGGCGAAGAGGTGGATCCCGGCCCGCACCGGGATGACGCGATCAGGAAAGAGCCGACGTCTCGACGAATCCTTCGCATCGGCAGGCAACCAAAAAGAGCCTAGCTCTCCCGCTTCGCCGCCTCGAGTTCCTCCAGCATCTCGTGCAGCGCGCCCAGGCAATCCTCGCCCATCCGCATCGACCTCTCCGCCGACCAGCCGAACTCCGGATCGGCGAGCGCGTCATTGTCCTTGAACGGCATCTCCAGCGTCATCGCCACCGCGCCGAAACGGTGCGCCACCTGGTTGGTCGACATGGTGAGATTGGCCGAGCCCGGTCCCGCCGTCGCATAGCCATGCTCCACCTGGAAGTCGGGCGAGCGCCGCGCCAGCACCTCGCGGTAGCGTGCATAGAGCCGGCCCTGCTGCTCGGTCCAACCGGGAATGCCTTCGAAGCCGGCGAGGAAGACGTAGGGGATCGCCTCGTCGCCATGCACGTCCATGGCGAAGTCCACGTCGGTCTGGTCCATCCGGTTGCGGACGCACAGCACCTCGGGGCTGCGCTCCGGCGTCGGCTCGTGCCATTCGCGGTTCAGGTTCACGCCGACCGCATTGGTGCGCAGGTGGCCGCGCCGGGACCCGTCGGGGTTCATGTTCGGCACGACATGAAAGCTGCACGCCTGCCGCAGCACGCGCGCGACCGGATCGGCGGGATCGGTCAACCGGCCGAGCGCGCCTTCCATCCACCACTCGGCCATGCTCTCGCCCGGATGCTGGCGCGCATAGAGCCACACCTGCAGCGGTCCGTCGCCGATATGCAGGCAGTCCATCTCCTGCCCGTCGAGCGTCTGACCCAGCGACTCGTAGGTGACGCCCGGCAGTCCCGCGATTGCGGCGACCAGGTCGTGGTGCCGCTCCATCGAGTAAGGCGCGAAATAGGCGAACCACAGGCTGTCGCTCTCCGCCACGTGACGGATCGTCAGCACGCCGTCCGCGTAGCTGGTCTCCGCCAGCCGCCAGTCCTCCCGGTCCGCCGACCAGCGCGCCGAGTAGCCCGGCCATCCCATCGGATAGGCCGATCCGGCACCGTTGACGATCCGCAACTCCACCTCGCGCCCACGTGCGCCCAGCAGGCGGAAGTGGAACCATTGGTAGAAGTCCGACTGGTGATCGCGCACGATCTCCAGGTCGAATCGATCGCCGTCCTGCGCGACGACACGGATGTTGCCGCTATCGAAAGCGGCTGAGATGCGAGCGGTCATTTCACCGTGATAGTGCGGCCGGATTCGCCGGGAAAGCCCTTGAACATGGCCGCGGCCAGCCGCTGCACGGCGGTGGTCGGCTGCGACTCCGGCGTACCGAACCGTGCGCTGGTCTCGGCGCGTCCCTCCCAGATGGTGGTGCCGTCCGACCGGCGCTTGATCTGCACGACCAGCCGGGTCGACACGTTCTGCGTCGGCTTACCGCCGATCGGCACGCTCACGCCGCCGCCGACGCCGCCGTGATAGCCGAAGCTGCCGCCGCCCAACCCGACCGAGAAGGCGGAACGCGGCGGGCCGTCGAAGAAGGCGCGGTCGACCTGGATCACCGCCACCTGCTCGGACTTGGTGAGACCGGGCGCCTCGCTGAAGCCGACCCGGGCCAGTTCGGCGCCGACGACGTTGGCGTAGGACTGGAACTCGACGCTGCCGCGATCGGCCGTCATCATCGGCTCGACGCTGATCTGGCCGGGAGCGATCGGCTGGTTGAGGTGGAACCGCGTCACCTGCGTGGTCGGTCCGCTCGCACATCCGGTCAGAGCCAGCGCGCCTACCAGCGCCGCAGCAGCCAACGTCCGCATCGTCATCCTCTCCATCCGATCTCGGTAATCGCAACGCTACAGCAACGATTTCGCTGCATGGCTGCTGAACGCCCCGGCCGGCGCGGCGCCGGCCGACCCCGATGCCGGCGGGTCTGCCTACTTGTACGATCCGGGCGCTGCAGCGCCACGGACGAACGCGATGATGTCAGACGAGAGCTCATGCCGTGCCGGCTGCGAGACGTAGATCATGTGTCCGGACGCATATTCATGCATCGTCACGCGCTGCTTCTCCGCCGGTTTCAGGCCGAGGTGGGCGACCGTATACTCCGCAGCCAGCACCGGCGACGTAAGATCGAACGTGCCGCTGCCGACGAATACCCGCAGGCCCGCATCCGCCCGCAGCGCATCTCGTAACGTGTCGCCGACGCTGAGCGCGGTCGGGCTGCCGAGCGGCGTGTCGCCCCACTGCCAGGCGTCGGCGACTTTCGTGTCGAGGATGGTGTACGGCGTCGTCGTGACCAGTCCCAGCCGATCGCGCAGATAGGGTATGATCGCCTGTTGGTAGCGCGGCAGCATCGCGGCGTAGAGCGGATCGCCGCTTGGACCGGCGCCGCGGTCCGGGCCGACGACCCTGCCGTCCGCTCTCGACACGACCCGTCCGGCGCCGATGAGATCGTGGGCGAAGCGATCGGCCGTGACGCGCAGGTCCGCATCCAGGATTCGCTGCGGCGTGAGGCCTGTCAGCCTGCCCAGGACGGCGGCAAGTTCCGCGCGTTCGGGAGCATCGATCCCACTGCCGAGCGCCAGCGCACTCACGTAGCGCGTATAGGCGAAATGCCGGGCGTCTGATGTCGGGTCGGACGCAGGCGCGGACGGCTCCGCTCGGCCATGATAAGCGGCGATCGCCGCTTCGGTAGGCAGGAACAGCCAATAGGGCTCGTCATTGCCCGCCTGCGGAAACAGGGTGGTGTTGTCGAGTATGAGACCCATCAGCACCAGCCCGCGCACGGCCACGCCCTGCTGCTGGAGCAGCCGCGCCGCCAGCACGGCGCGCAGGGTTCCGTAGCTCTCGCCCAGCAGGTAGAGCGGTGCCTCCTCGCGGCCCTCCCTCTTCAGGAAGGCCGCGACGAACGCCGCGGTCGCCGCCGCATCCTGCCGCACGCCGTAGAAGTCCGCCGCCGTCGTCCCAGGCGCCAACCGGCTGTAGCCGGCGCCGACCGGATCGATGAAGACGAGATCGCTTGCGCCGAGCAGCGTATCGGGATTGTCGACCAGCCGGGCGTCGCCGGCTTCCACGTTCCCCGGGTCCACCGCCGCTACTGCTTGTGGACCGAAGGCGCCGATGTGGACGCCCGCGGAAGAGCCGCCAGGGCCGCCGTTCCAGGCGAACATGATCGGACGCCGCTCCGCCGCGTCGACATCGGTGCGCATGTAGGCAACGTAGAAAATCCGCGCACCCGATCCGGATACGCGACCCGGCACCTCCAGGAACCCTGCGACGGCCTTGTAGGCGAGTGACTGCGATCCCAGCGCCAGGCGATGCGGCCCTCCCGCCGCCACTGCGCTCCGATCGCTTACAGGCGATCCTGAAACCTGCTGTGCACCGAGAAGCAGTGAACCGATGAGCGCGATACGTGGAACCATGGTGCGGCGGTAGCATGACTGACGACCGACAATCATGACCAATGTCCCACGTCTGGCATGTAATGGGTTGACTTGGCCGGACCCTTTCCATAAGGAACGCGCACTTTTCCGCAGCTTTTTACAAGAGACAGGCAGGGTTACTCCGGTGAAGATCCGTAATTCTTTGAAGTCGCTCAAGGACCGTCATCGGGACAATCGCGTGATCCGCCGTCGCGGCCGCACCTACGTCATCAACAAGACCAACCGTCGCTTCAAGGCTCGTCA
>CAXTUG010000163.1:0-697 GCA_964247375.1 uncultured Sphingomonadaceae bacterium | reverse complement strand
GCCTCCCCCGCGGGACTGGCGGGTCGTGGAAACGGGCCGGGCCGTCGGGCGCCCGTTTTCATATGCGCTTACGTCGTCCAATCCGGATCAACTCTCCTCCGTTCGGCCGCGAGCGAAGTCGAGAGGCACTGCCGAACGCTTAGCCGCAGCTGAGGCGGTTCTCGACCGGGTCCAAATTCGCACCTCGTGCGCGGACCGGTTTGACGGCTACCGTGCCCTACTCGCTGTAGCCGTCCAGTTCCTTGCCCGTCAGCCGCTGCACATGCAGCATGTTGGTCGATCCCGGGGTGCCGAACGGCACGCCCGCCATGATGATGATCTTGTCCCCCGATTTGGCGAGATCGTGTCGCAGCGCCATGCGCTTCGACTTGGCGACCATCTCCTCGAAGTCGGCGACATCCTTGGTGACGACGGCGTGCGCGCCCCACAGCAGGCCGATGCGCCGCGCGGTCGCGCGGTTGGGCGTCAGCACCAGCATCGGCACCGACGGGCGGTCGCGGGCGATGCGGCGTGCGGATGCGCCCGAGTTGGTGAAGCAGATGATCGCCGCGGCCGAGATCGTCTCGGCAATCTCCTTGGCCGCCTCGGACAGCGCGTCGGCGGTGGTCGGATCGGGCAGCGTCTCGGTGAAGTGGAGCCGCGCCTTGTAGCCGGGGTCCTTCTCCACCGCGATAGCGCTACGGTCCCTCATCGACCC
>CAXTUG010000162.1:0-7464 GCA_964247375.1 uncultured Sphingomonadaceae bacterium | reverse complement strand
ACCCAGGAGATCCGCCTGGTGAGCGGCTATGACGGACCGATCAACTTCACGTTGGGCGGCTTCTTCGAGGACAATCATCGGACCTCGACGTCCAACGCCGCACTGACCGGTAGCCTGTTCCGCGACCCCGCGACCGGCAAGTACAGCAATTACGAGAATTACAACACGAACGACGGCAACACCTATTCCGCCTTCGGGCAGCTTCGCTGGAAATTCGCAGACACCCTGGAGCTGGCCGGTGGCGTGCGTTTCACGCGGGAGACCAAGGACGTCCTATCGGTCAACCGTTACGTGAATCCGCTGACCGTCGCGTTCCTCGGTCCGCGCGCACAGGGCAACCCGCTCCTGGTGCCCGTGCGGAACAGCAACTGGTCGCCGGAAGCCACCCTTTCCTGGCAGCCGCGCGGAGGCACGCTGGTCTATGCGGCGTACAAGACTGGCTTTAAGTCCGGCGGCGCGGCCAACCCGTCGCGCCTGTCCGCCAACCAGACCGAAGTACAGACCCGCTACCGGCCGGAGACGTCCTCGGGCGGGGAGATCGGCCTCAAGACCTATCTAGCGGGCCGCAGCGTCAGGGTGGAGGCCACCGCCTACGACTATCTCTACAAGGATCTCCAGGTCAGCATCTTCGACGTATCGGTGCAGCCGAGCGGTGCCTTCTACATCACCAACGCGGCGTCCGCCCGGCTGAAGGGCGTGGAGTTCTCCGGCGAGTGGTACGCCGCGCGCGGCCTGCGTCTGAACGGTTCGGCGACCTACAACGACGCCAGATACCGGTCCTTCCCGACCGCCGTGTGCTATATCGGTCAGACGGCTGCGGCGGGTTGCGTGGCGGGCACCCAGAATCTGTCGGGCTTTCCGCTGACTCGCGCGCCGAAATGGACGTTGGTCGGCGGCGGCTCCTACGACATCGCGCTGAGCGGCGATATCAAGCTCGGACTCAGCTCGGAGGCGAACTACACCAGTGCCTACAACACCGAGGAGGATTTCGCTCCCGGAACCAGGCAGGGCGGCTTCTGGCGCCTCAACGGCGGCTTGCGCCTGTTCGACGAGCGGGCCGGGTGGGACGTATCGCTCACCGGCCGGAACCTGACCAACGAATACTATCTGAAGGCGTGCAACCCGCGCTTCCTGGCCGGCCAGTCCTTCTGCCAGAACGTTCGGGCCAGGGAGGTCAACCTCCAGCTTGGATACAGGTTCTAGGAATGGCCCTGTGGTCTGTTGCCGCCGCAGAGCCGTCGTCTTCCTACCAGGGCAGCGTTCCATCGTCCCCGACGAAGCTTCCGGTGAGCCTGTCGTCGTGGCTGGTCGCGAGGGCGACGATCGTCCCGGCGGCTTCCGCCGCCGTGCGAAAGCCCTGGCCGTTGGTGAAGTCGGTTTTCGCATAACCGGGATTGACGCTGTTGACGCGGATGCCGAACGGAACCAGCGCCTTCGCGAGCGAGACCGTCACCGCGTTCAGCGCGGTTTTCGAACTGTTGTAGCCGAGCAGGTTGGCGCCGTAGAACGCGTTGTTCGAATCGGACATCCACGCCAACGAGCCGAGACCGCTGCTGACGTTGATGATCTGGGCTGTGCCGGCTGTCTTCAGCAGGGGCAGAAAGGCCTGGATCACGGCGATCGCGCCGAACACGTTGGTCGCGTAGACGCGGCGCATATTGTCAAGGTCCTGGCTAAGCCGGTCGGCATAGTTGCCCGGAATACCGGCGTTGTTGATCAGCAAGTCAAGACTGCCGTCCGTCTCGGCCATGCGGCGCGCAGCGGCGACCACGCCCGCGTCGTCGTCCACGGCGATCCGGAGGAACAGGACATCGTGACCGTGATCGCGCAGTATCTGGGCTGCGGCTTCCCCGCGCTGCTCATCGCGGGCGCCGAGCCAGACGCGATAGCCTTGCTCGCCGAGCAGGCGCGCGATTTCGAAACCTATCCCCTTGTTGGCGCCGGTGACGAGGGCGGTCTTCGCCATGATGGGCTCTCCATTTCTAGCCGAACGAGGATCACTGCCGTTCTCGGGAAGGATCGCAGGCGGCGTACAGCCGGCTGCCTCGCCGACGAATGCCGAATAAACCGAAAATCTTGCCCAATCCTCCAGCACGGCCGAAATGGCGGTCGCTTGCAGCGATGGGCTTCCTTGTATCGCGACGCTGAGTCAATTGGAGCGGACGGAGCGAGATGGCGCTAAGGGCAGCCTGCGATCCGCTGTTCGATGCTCTTGGCAAGGCCGACGGTGTGTCGCCGATTGGCGTTCCCGGCCTGATCGTGATGCGCTCCAGCAGGCCGACCCGGCCGCAGTGCATCCTCTACCGTCCGGCACTCTGCCTGATCATCCAAGGCACGAAGGAGATGGTCGCGGGCCGACACCGCGCCACCTATGGTGAGGGCCGGTCGGTCATCATCACCTCGGACATGCCGACTCTCCTGCAGATCACGGAGGCGAGTCCGGACCGCCCGTTCATCGGACTAGGCCTTGAACTGGACCCCGGCGTCATGCGCGACGTCATCGGGAGCATGGCGGCGCCCCCCGCCGGGTCCAAGGAGGGCGGTCTCGGCCCGCTGGACGAGGAAACGGGCGCGCCCGTCCGGGATTGCGTGGCTAGGCTGATCCAAGCGGCCGAGGCTCCGGATGCGGTTGCTGTCCTGCATCCGCTCATCATGCGGGAAATCTGCTACTGGCTGCTCACGGGGCCGAACGGTAAGAGGATCGCAGGCCAGATCAGCCTATCGGGATCGGCGAAACGCATCGCCGACGTCGTGTGCTTCATCCGGCAGGCGTTCGCCAAGCCGATCAGGATCGAGCAGCTCGCCGCGCTCGCGAACATGAGCCCCTCATCGCTGCATCAGCATTTCAGATCCGTCACCTCTACCTCCCCTCTCCAGTTCCAGAAGCGGCTGCGGCTGGCGGAGGCGCGGCGCCTGCTCCTGACGGGCGGGATCGGCGTGGCGGAAGCGGCCTTCCAAGTCGGATACGAAAGCGCGTCGCAGTTCAGCCGCGAGTACAGCCGCCTGTTCGGCCTGCCGCCCGCGAAGGATACGTCATTCTTTCACTACGAGCCGGGGGCTCGATCGATGCCGGGGCGCCTGACACCGACTCCACGTTTGGCGGACGGCGCCTGAGCGGAGGAGTGTTGTGGGTCGCGCGCCATGATCACCGGGCGCAGCGCCGCAACTCGCAGCTACGTTACGTTCGTGGCATCGGGTCTCGGCGCAAGGTCCGCGCGACCGCTGCTTTGAGCCAGTCGGCTCGCGCCCGCGTAGCATGCTGGAGTAATACAGCCGGACAAGCTCGTCCCGATGCTGTCGGGTTTGCACCCCATCTCCGAATGACCGGCGTTGCGCGATTTCCGTAACCTGACCGACCAGCTCGTCGTCGTGCAGAACGGGCGTATCGAGGGTCTCTGCCGGGATCATCCCGGCCGCCTCGTCGGGCTTGGCGCTATCTCCATGCAATTCCCCGACCTGGCGGAGCGGCAGCTCGCCGCGCCGATGGCCCGCGGGTTGAAAGGGATCGAGGTCTCAAGTCTCGTCGGCGATCGCGACCTCGCCGAATCCGCCTTCGACCGCCTCTGGAACCTCGCGGCCGAGAACGGGGCGGTGGTGTTCGTCCACCCGCTGGAATCGAGCATGGTTTCACGCCCGGCGGACGACTATCTCGCCAACGTCGTAGGCCAGCCCACCGAAACCGCGGTCGCGCTGTCCAAGCTTATCTTCGCCGGCGTGCTCGACCGGCATCGACAGCTCAAGCTGCTCGCCGCCCGCGGCGGGGGCTACCTGCAGGGTCCTCGGCCGGTCGGACCACGCCCATGCCGTGCGGCCCGAGTCGCGGCGGTGCCGCGAGCGGCCGAGCGCCTGTCTGCGCCGGATCTGGATTGGCAGGGTAGTCCACTCGCCGCACGTGCTCGGCAACCTGCTGGCGGTCGCCGGCGCATCGCAGCTCGTGGCGGGCAGCGACTATCCCTAAAACATGGGCGAATACCGCCTGGCCGACCTTTCTGCTGAGGCCGGCCCGAGCGACGCCGAGCGCGCCGGGATCGCGTCGGAGAACGCCGGCGCCGTGCTGCATCTGCCGGCTTTCAGAGCTGATCTTGCCGCCAAACGGTTTTCGGTACGCCTCCGGAGAAAACCGGCGGAAACCATCCATTCCTCACACGCCGAACGATCGGCCTTTCTCGACTTGCAGGAAACGTGCGTACCTCGAAACCTGTCGCGCTGGTCAGGCGCATCGAGCAGCCTCGGCGTCGAGTTCGCGCGCCAACTGGCCGAGCGCGGCTACGACCTGGTGCTCACCGCCAGATCCGCGTCGCCGACGGAGCAGCTCGCCGGACAACGGAGGCAGGCACGGGCGTCGAGGTGATCGTCGAGCCGCTGGACCTGTCGGAAACCGGCAGCGCCGACGAGCTGGTCCGGCGCGTCGCGGCGCGAGGAATCAAACCCGACATCCTGGTCAACATTTCCGGTTTGGGCATCGATGACGCTTTCGTGGACCATGATCCGGCGCGCCTGGGCGCGATGCTGTGTTGAGCGTGGTCAGCGTCACGGAGCTGACGCGGAGCTTCGGCCGGCAGATGGCCGACCGCGGCAGCGGGCGTATCCTGCTGGTCGCGAGCATGTCCGTCTACCAGCCCAATCCGCTGCTCGCCGTCTACGGCACCATCAAGACTTACGTGCTATCCCTCGGCGAAGCGCTGAACTCGAACTCGCGTCCAAGGTGACGGTGACGGTGCTGTTGCCCGGTCTGATGGACACGGGCTTTAACGGCGTGGCGGGCTTCATGACGCCCAAGTCGCTGCAACGGATGGTCATGGCGCCGGCGGATGTCGCGACAGCCGGGTTGGATGCCTTGTTCGCGGACCGGTCAGGCGTGATCGCGGGCAGCGTCAACAGGTGCTGGCCTTCACCCGCCGTCTGCTGTCGCGGCACCGGGCGGCCCGCCTCGCGCTCGGCGTCTAGCCGCGGCCTGGCTCGAGCAACGGGGCCAAGGAATCGCAGACGGCCCGGCACGGCGCCTGATCGGAACGCCGGCTTGCCAAGCTAACGCCACGCGACGTATAAAGCTAAAATACACCTATGTATCGTGGGGTGGCGACGGTGCTAGACTATTCCGGCTGGCGTCTTTTCAGGGAAGGGCTGAGGCATCAGCAGGGATGGCGCCCCGCGTGGCGCACGCCCGATCCCAAACGGAGCTACGAGGTGGTGATCGTGGGCGGCGGGGGGCATGGGCTCGCCTGCGCCTATTATCTGGCGAAGACCCACGACATCCGTGATGTCGCCGTTATCGAGAAAGGTTGGCTGGGCGGCGGCAATACCGGGCGCAACACGACCGTCATCCGCTCCAACTATTATTATCGCGAGAGCGCCGACCTCTACGACTACTCACTTAAGCTTTACGAGGGCCTGTCGCGCGAGCTGAACTACAACGTCATGTTCAGCCAGCGCGGCGTGCTGTCGCTGGCGCACACCCGCCACGACCTCGATGCGATGAACCGATGGGTGAACAGCATGAGGATCAACGGCGTCGACACCGACATCGTCGGGCGACACGAGATCGCGCGCCGTGTTCCCATCCTGGACATGTCCCCGGACGCACGGTTCCCTGTGCTGGGCGGTTTCCTGCAGAAGCGCGGGGGCACGGCGCGGCACGATGCCGTCGCTTGGGGCTACGCCAGGGCGGCGGATGCGCTGGGCGTCGACATCATCCAGCAATGCGAGGTCACGGGCGTCGACCGCGGACCGCGCGGCGAGATCACGGGGGTGCGTACCAGCCGGGGGCGGATCGGCTGCCGTAAGGCGGCGATCGCGGCGGCGGCGCACTCCACGACGCTCGCCGAGCTCGCGGGCTTCCGCCTGCCGATCACCAGCTATGCGTTGCAGGCGTTCGTCACCGAGCCGCTGAAGCCGATCCTCGACACCGTCGTGCTGTCGCTGGCGACCGGCGTGTACCTGAGCCAGTCTGACAAGGGCGGCCTCGTCATCGGCGGGGCGCTTGATCGCTTCCTGTCCTACGCGCAGCGCGGCAACGTGCCCACCGCGCGCGGAGTGCTGGGTGCGGTCGCGCAGCAATATCCGTCTCTCGGCCGGACGCGCCTGCTGCGGCAATGGGCCGGGACCGTCGACGCCGTCCCCGATTCCAGTCCGATCATCGGCGAGACGCCCGTCCCCGGCCTCCTGATCAACTGCGGGTGGGGGACCGGTGGGTTCAAGGCGATCCCGGCAGGCGGAACGCTGCTCGCCCATCATCTCGCCACCGGCAGCCCCCATCGGCTGGCCCGGCCCTTCTCGCTGGCGCGGTTCGGCACGGGCGCGCTGATCGACGAGGCGGCGGCCTCCGGCATCGCCCATTAGGATCACGACCATGCTGCTGATCGAATGCCCCTGGTGCGGCCCCCGTGAGGAACTCGAGTTCCGCTACGGCGGAGAGAGCGAGATCAGCCGACCCGGCCCCGCCGAAACGGTGACGAACGAGGCGTGGGGCGACTATCTGTTCATGCGGCGGAACTCCAAGGGGCTGCACCGCGAGCGCTGGGTGCACGCCTTCGGCTGCCGGCAATGGTTCACCGTCGTGCGGGACGCGACGAGCCACGCGGTCGCGAGCGTCCATGCCCTGAACGACGCCGCTCCCCTCCCCGCTGCCCCCGTGATCGATCCCAACCCGTGACCGGGCAGCCGTTCCGCCTGGCGACCGGCGGCGACATCGACCGCTCGCGCCCGCTGTCGTTCGCCTGGGAAGGCCGCCGCTATCAAGGCTATGCCGGAGACACGCTCGCGTCCGCGCTGCTGGCGAACGGCGTGCGGCTGGTCGGCCGCTCGTTCAAATATCATCGCCCCCGCGGGATCGTGGCCGCCGGCGCCGAGGAGTGCAACGCCTTGGTCCAGCTCGGAACGGGCGCGCGCGACACGCCCAACCTGCGCGCCACGGAGGTGCCGCTGTTCGACGGACTGGCCGCGCGGCCCGTCAATTGCTGGCCGAACAGCCGCTTCGACGTCGGCAGCCTCAACGGCCTGCTGTCGCGCTTCCTGCCGGCGGGCTTCTACTACAAGACGTTCATGTGGCCGGACTGGCACTTGTTCGAAGGGTCGATCCGCCGGGCCGCGGGGCTGGGACGCGCGCCGCGCCAGCCCGATCCCGACCGCTACGAGAGCCGCTTTGCCCATTGC
The DNA here is from genome assembly GCA_964247375.1 of uncultured Sphingomonadaceae bacterium. Classification (GTDB taxonomy): domain Bacteria; phylum Pseudomonadota; class Alphaproteobacteria; order Sphingomonadales; family Sphingomonadaceae; genus Sphingomonas_I. The sequence goes on along the minus strand of CAXTUG010000162.1, from coordinate 312 downwards.
GACGTGCTGGTCGTCGGGGCGGGGCCGGCCGGCCTGACCGCGGCGGCGGCGGCAGCGGCGACCGGCGCACGCGTCCTGCTGGTCGAGCAGGACAGCCTGCCGGGCGGGTCGCTGCTGTTCGACCATGCGCGGATCGACGGCCTCGACGGCCGCGCCTGGGCGCCCCGCACGGCGGCGGCGATCGCGGCCCATCCGGACGCGACCGTCCTCCTGCGCACCGTTGCGATCGGGTACCATGACCACAACAGCCTGACGCTGGTCGAACAGGTCGCCGACGATGCCGAGTGCGCCGCCGAGCCGGCACGCCCGCGC
>CAXTUG010000161.1:0-7482 GCA_964247375.1 uncultured Sphingomonadaceae bacterium | reverse complement strand
ACCGCGCGCGCTTTGCCGACGCCTTGTCGGAGATGTCGGGGGCGGCGTTCGGCGGCTATCGCGATCGCGTCTACGGCACCGAAGGTTTCCGAACCTTCTTCCGCCAGTTCACGCCCATCGCCGAGATCGCCACGCTGAAGATCGGGTCGCGCCCGGCCAGCCGCACCAGGAGCGACCGGATCGAGGATCTGCGCGCGATCCCGTGGGTCTTCTCTTGGGCGCAGGCGCGGGTCATGCTGCCCGGCTGGTACGGCGTCGGCCAGGCGCTGCACGATTTCGCCGACAAGGCGCTGCTGCGCGACATGGCGCAGGGCTGGCCGTTCTTCCGGGCCACGCTCGCCAACCTGGAGATGGTGCTGGCCAAGTCCGACATGGAGCTCGCCCGGCGGTATCTGGCGCTGGTCGAGGACAAGGCCGCGGGTCGGGAGATATTCGGCCGGATCGAGACGGGCTGGCGGCAGACCTGCGACGGCTTGCTGGAGGTGACCGGCCAGGCGCGCCTGCTGGAACGCACGCCGCAGCTCGATGCCTCCGTCCGGCTCCGCCTGCCCTATATCGAGCCGCTCAACCTGCTGCAGGTCGAGCTGATCCGGCGGTGGCGCGGCGGCGAGCAGGACGATCGCGTGCGGGAGGGCATTCAGCTGTCGATCAACGCCATCGCGACTGCGCTGCGCAATAGTGGCTGACCTCTTCGATGTAAAACTTGCATCGGGCTGTATTTTAAAACAAAATTAACCCGATCGGCTGCACCGTGGTGCATGGCGAGGGACTTTGTTGGGGTGGCAAAGTTGATGGCGCGTATCCGCCGTCCGCTGCTTGGCGCAGCGACGGCCCTTGTGTTAGTCTGTTCCTAAAAGGCGAGCCACCGGGTAGCGCAGCGACGGCCATTCTGTTCATCTGTTCCTACATGGCGAGCCACCTGGTCGCGATGCAGACGAGCGGGCTGGAAGCCTTCTGGCCGAGCAACGCGGTCGTGCTCGCCACGTGCCTGCTGTTCGCGCGCGACCGCCGCGATCTGCTCGCCATCGGCGGCGGCCAGATGATCGGGGGCGTTGCGCTGCACCTGGCGCGGGCGGATCCCTGGTCGATCGTCCTGCTGCTCTCCGCCGCCAACGTGACCGAGAGCCTGCTCGCCTACCTGCTGCTCCGCACGATGGGCGTGCGGCACGGGCTGGTGGACCGGGTCGGCAATTTCGTGGCGCTGGTGCTGGCATGCGGAACGGTCGGAATATTGTCCTCGACCATAGGCGGCATCGGCCTCTGGATCGGTCGGGACGTACCTTTCTGGGACGGTTGGCGGAGCTGGTACGTGTCGGGCGTGCTCAGCGCGCTGCTGGTCACGCCCAGCATCCTGGTCGTCGCCGAGCTGCTGCGCGGCTACCGATCCCGTACGTCGAACATCTGGAGCCTGATCGAGGCGGGCGGCCTCTTCACCCTGATCGCCGCCGCGACGGTCTTCGTCTTCTACGCCCATGCCGGGCCGACGATCTTCCTGGTGTCGCCATGCGTGCTGTTCGTGACGTTCCGCTTCCGCGCGATCGGCGCCGTCGGCGCGGTCGTCATCGTCACGACCATCGCCGCCTGGGCGACCGCCTCCGGCCACGGGCCGATCGCCGAGTTCCTCCACCGGCCGGGCGACCAGGTGCTGGTGCTGCAGGTGTTCGTCGCCGCAACCCTGCTCTCCGCGCTGCCGGTGGCGGCGGTGCTGAACGAGCGCGACCACAAGGCGGCGGAGACGCGCGCCTTTGCCGAGCATTTCCAGTCGGTGGTCGAGAATATCGGCGAGGTCATCTTCCGCATCGATCCGCAGGCGTGCTGGTCCTACCTCAATCCCGCCTGGGCGACGCTGACCGGACGGTCGATCGGGACGAGCATCGGCGGATCCTGGCTCGACCTGTTCGAGCGGGAGGCACATGCCGATCTGCGCGAGCGGGTCGCGGCCGTGCTGCGCGGGGAGGAGTCCGGCCTGCGCCGCGTGGTGCGGCTCGGCACGCCGCACGGGCTGCGGTGGGTGGAATTGTTCCTGCAGGGCCTGCCCGATCGGGACGGACGGATCAGCGGGGCGACGGGCACGCTGCGCGACATCGACGACCGCAAGCGGCTGGAGGATCATGTCCTCACCGCCAAGCAGCGCGCGGAGCAGCGGGCCCGTGAGGCGACCCTGCTCGCCACCACCGACGAGCTGACCGGACTGGCCAATCGGCGCGCCTTCATGGGACAGCTCGACCGGGAGATCGCCGCCGCGGCGGAGTTCGACTGGCCGTTGGCGGTGGCGATGTTCGACGTCGATCATTTCAAGCTGGTCAACGATCGCCACGGCCACGTGGTGGGCGACCGCGTGCTGCAGAGCATCGCCACGCGCGCGGCGTCGGTGGTTCGCAGCGGCGACCTGATCGGCCGCCTCGGCGGCGAGGAGTTCGGCATATTGATGCCGGGAACGAGCCAGGAGGAGGCGGCGCGGATCGCCGAACGGCTGCGCGCGGCGATGGAGAAGACGCCTGCCGCCGGCGATGTGCTGCCGGGCGTCACGATCAGCATCGGCATTGCCGGGCGCGGGGAGCAGCGCACCGCCGGCGAGTTGCTGGCGGTGGCGGATACGGCGCTGTACGCCGCCAAGAGCGACGGGCGGAACCGGGTGCGCATCGCCGCCTGACGGGTGCCAAGGTGTTGGTAGCGAAACCAAAATAAAATCAGGTAAGCACTCCATCCCTATTGCGCGATGCAGCGGAGCACGCCAGTGGAGGTGCTCGGACGGCCGTCGCTCCGGCGCAGTTCCGCGATGGTGCACGAATGGCAAAATCTCTGGCGACGTTGCTGATCGCCGCTCTCCTCCTGGCATCCTGCGCGAAGAAGGAGAAAGCGCCGCCGCCACCGCCCACGGTGCTGGTTGCCGCGCCGCTCCAGCAGCGGGTGATCGACTGGGACGATTATGTCGGCCGGTTCGAATCGATCGACGCGGTCGATCTGCGTCCTCGGGTCAGCGGCTATCTGCAGACGGTGGCGTTCCGCGACGGCCAGCTCGTGCGCAAGGGCCAGCTGCTGTTCGTCATCGATCCGCGCCCCTATGTTGCCGCGCTGAACCAGGCCAAGGCGCAGACCGCGCGCCAGCGCGCCACGCTCGCCAATGCCGAGGTGGAGCTGCGTCGCGCCCGCGCGCTGTTCGCCGCCCAGGCAGGCAGCCAGCAGGATCTCGACACGCGCATCGCCGCGGAGCTGCAGGCCAAGGCCGATCTCGGTGCCGCGCTCGCCAACGAGCGCGCCGCGGCGCTGAACGTCGAGTTCACCCACATCCGCGCGCCGCTGTCCGGCCGCATCTCCGACCGCAAGGTCGCGCCGGGCAACCTCGTCACCGCCGACCAGACGGTGCTCACCAGCATCGTCAACCAGGACCCGATCCGCTTCGGGTTCGAGGCGCCGGAGACCAACTTCCTGAGGCAGCAGCGCCAGCTCGGCCGCGCGCACGCAATCGGCGATCCGGTGGAGGTGCGCCTCCAAGACGAGACGCAGTATCGCTGGCGCGGGCGGCTGGAGTTCATCGACAACCAGCTCGACGTAAACTCCGGCGTGATCCGCGGCCGCGCGGTGCTGCCCAACCCCAGTGGCCTTTTGACGCCCGGCCTGTTCGGGCACATGCGGCTGCCGGGCGGTGCGGCCTACCCGGCGGCGCTGGTGCCGGACGGCGCGGTCACGCCCGACCAGAACCGTCAGGTGCTGCTCGTCGTCGGGCGGGACGACGTCGTCCGGCTGCGGGCCGTCGAGCCCGGCCCGCTGGTGAATGGCCTGCGCGTGATCCGCAGCGGCCTGCAGCGGGGCGACCGCGTCATCGTCGCCGGCTCGTCGCGGGCGAAGCCGGGGGCGAAGGTCACCGCCAAGCCCGGCCGGATCGAGGCGCAGCCCGCCACCGCCGGACCCGTCTATCAGCCGGCCGTCTCCAGCATCGCCACGACGGCGCCCTGACGGCGGCTCATCATGCGCATCAGTCACTTCTTCATCGAACGGCCGATCTTCGCTGCCGTCATCGCGGTGGCGATCGTCCTGCTGGGCGGTCTCGCCTACCCGCTGCTGCCGGTCGCCCAATATCCGGAGATCGTGCCGCCGACGGTGACGGTCACCGCCAATTATCCGGGTGCCGACGCGCAGACGCTCGCCGAAACGGTCGCCCAGCCGATCGAGCAGCAGATCAACGGCGTCGAGGACATGCTCTACATGTCCTCCCAGTCGACCGGCGACGGCCGGATGCAGATCACCATCACCTTCAAGCTCGGCACCGACCTGAACAAGGCGCAGGTGCTGGTGCAGAACCGCGTCGCGGTGGCGGAGCCGCGCCTGCCCGATCAGGTCCGCACGACCGGCGTGGTGGTGCGCAAGTCGTCGCCGGACTTCCTGCTGGCGATCCACTTCACCTCGCCCGACCGCTCGCTCGACCGGCAATATATCTCCAACTACGTCACGCTGAACGTGCGCGACGAGATCCTGCGCATCCCCGGCGTGGGCGACGTCGCCGCGCGCGGCGACCGCGCCTTCTCCATCCGCATCTGGATCGATCCCGCCAAGGCGGCGGCGCGCGGGCTGGAGGCCGAGGACATCGTCAACGCGCTGCGCCAGGCGAACGTGCAGGTCGCCGCGGGCGCGCTCAATTCGGCGCCGAGCGATCGCGCCGGCGGCGGGTTCCAGCTCAACGTCGAGGCCAAGGGCCGGCTGACCAGCCCCGAGGAGTTCGCCAACGTCGTCATCAAGCGTGACGACGACGGCCGCATCACCAAGGTCAGCGACGTCGCGCGGGTGGAGCTCGGCGCGCAGCAATATGTAACCGGCGCCTTCCTGAACGAGGATGACGCGGTGGCGCTCGCCATCCTGCAGCTCCCCGGCAGTAACGCGCTGCAGACGGCGGAGCTGATCCAGCATCGGCTGGACCAATTGAGGAAGAGCTTTCCGCCGGGGCTGAAGGCGCAGATCGTCTACAATCCCACCCAGTATATCGCCGATTCGCTGCATGAGGTGCGCAAGACGCTGGCCGAGGCGCTCCTGCTCGTCCTGCTCGTCGTCATGATCTTTCTGCAGAGCTGGCGCGCGGCGCTGGTGCCGCTGCTCGCTATCCCGATCTCGCTGGTCGGCACCTTCGCGATGATGAAGGTGGCGGGTTTCAGCCTCAATAACCTGACCATGTTCGGCCTGGTGCTGGCGATCGGTATCGTCGTCGACGATGCGATCGTCGTGATCGAGAATATCGCGCGCCGGATCGAGGGCGGCGGCGCTCCGCGCGCGGCCGCGCACAAGACCATGGACGCGGTCGGCGGTGCCCTGCTCGGCATCGCGCTGGTGCTGTCCGCCGTCTTCGTGCCGGCTGCGCTGGTCGCGGGCATCAGCGGCCAGTTCTACAAGCAGTTCGCGCTCACCATCACCACCGCCTCGCTGATCTCGCTGCTCGTGTCGCTGACGCTGTCGCCGGCAATGGCGGCGCTCCTGATGAAACCGGTCGACGAGGAGGCGCGACGGAAACGGCGCGGCTGGCGGGGCGCACTCGGCAAGGCGGCGGACAAGTTCAACCAGGGGTTCGACTGGCTGGGCGACCGCTACGGCACCGTTACCCAGCGGCTGGTGCGCGCACTATTCGTCATGTTCCTGGTCTATGCCGGGCTGCTGGCGCTGACCGGCTGGCGCATCGTCGCGACGCCCACCGGGTTCATCCCCGATCAGGATCAAGGCATCCTCATCGTCTCGGCGCGCCTGCCCGAGGGCACGTCGCTCGAGCGGACCGGGGTCGTGTCGCGGCAGATCATCAAGGCGCTGGAACATGCGCCGGGCGTGCTCGGCGTGACGACCACCACCGGCGTTGACGCGACCAGCAACACCAACGCGTCGAACAGCATCCAGGCGTTCATCGTCCTCCAGCCCTTCGCCGACCGGCGCAAGCACGACCTGACGCTCGCCGGCATCACCTCCGATCTGGAGAAGCGCACCTCCGGGATCGTCGATGCCGACGTCAAGGTCATCCCGCCGCCGCCGGTGCGCGGCATCGGCACGGCGGGCGGCTTCAAGCTGGTGATCGAGGACAAGGGCAAGCTCGGCTATGCGGCGCTCGACCAGGCGGTGAAGAAGCTGACCGCCGCTACGATGAGCGACGATCAGCACAAGCTCGCCAAGGTCTTCTCGACCTTCAACACGGCGACGCCGCAGGTCGATGCGGATATCGATCGCGAGAAGGCGCAGCTGCTGGGCGTGCAGGACGGCCAGATCTTCAACGCGCTGCAGACCTATCTCGCCTCCTCCTACATCAACGACTTCAATTACCTCGGCTACACCTACCAGGTGCGTGCCCAGGCCGACTGGCCGTTCCGCCAGACCGAGGCCGATCTCGGCGAGCTCAAGACCCGCACCGCATCCGGCGCGATGGCGCCGCTCGCCTCGTTCGTGACGCTGAAGCGATCGACCGGGCCCTACCGCGCGCCGCGCTACAACCTCTACCCGGCCGCCGAGGTGCAGGGTTCCGCCGCACCGGGCGAATCCACCGGCACCGCGCTCAAGGCGATGGACCGGATCGCCACCGAGACGCTGCCGCCCGGCTTCAGCCACGAATGGACCGAGATCGCCTATCAGCAGCAGGCGGCGGGCAACACCGGCATGCTCGTCTTCGGCATGGCGGTCGTCTTCTCCTTCCTGGTCCTGGCGGCGCTCTACGAGAGCATAACGCTGCCGCTCGCGGTACTGCTGATCGTGCCGATGTGCCTGCTGGCGGCGATGCTCGGCATCAACCTGCGCGGGCTCGACAACAACATCCTGACCCAGGTCGGCCTGATCGTGCTGGTCGGGCTCGCCGCCAAGAACGCGATCCTCATCGTCGAATTCGCCAAGCAGGACGAGGAGGAGGGGCGCTCGGCCGAGGAAGCCGCCGAGATGGCGGCGAAGACCCGGCTGCGGCCGATCCTGATGACCTCGATCGCCTTCATCCTGGGCGTGATCCCGCTCGCCTTCGCCAGCGGCGCGGGCGCCGAGATGCGGCGCGCGCTCGGCACCGCCGTCTTCTACGGCATGATCGGCGTGACCATCTTCGGCCTGGTCTTCACCCCGGCCTTCTACGTCGGCATGCGCAAGCTCGCCGGCAAGCTGCCGCAGGCCCGCTACGGCAAGGATGCCGAGGGTGAGCCGGACGCGCCGGACGCGCCGGAGCAGAAGGGCGGCGCGCAATGATCCGCCGCGCGGCCGCGATCCTGTCCTGCGCCGCGCTGGCCGGCTGCGCGGTCGGGCCGGCCTATCGCGAGCCCGTGCCGACGCCCGCCGCGGCCGCGCCGTTCGTCGCCATTCCTGCCGCCGATCCCGCGGGCGCGCTGCCGCCGCGCTGGTGGTCGCTCTACGCCGATCCGGCGCTGGACGCGCGGGGCGAGGCGGCGCTGGCGCCCAACCGCGCCCAGCGCGGCGCCCCCCCCCATCGACGACCGGGCGGCGAGGTCCATGTCGCCGATTTCGTCGAGGAAGAGGGTGCCG
>CAXTUG010000160.1:0-7510 GCA_964247375.1 uncultured Sphingomonadaceae bacterium | reverse complement strand
CTGATCGAGGAGCCGATGGCGGCCGCGATCGGCGCCGACATGCCGGTGACCGAGCCGATCGGATCGATGGTGGTCGATATCGGCGGTGGCACGACCGAGGTCGCGGTGCTGTCGCTGCGCGGTCTCGCCTACACCACCAGCGTGCGCGTCGGCGGCGACAAGATGGACGAGGCAATCCAGTCCTACGTCCGCCGCAACCACAACCTGCTGATCGGCGAGGCTACCGCGGAGCGGATCAAGCAGGAGCACGGCATCGCGCAGATGCCGATCGACGGCGTCGGCGACCGCATCCAAATCAAGGGCCGCGACCTGGTCAACGGCGTGCCCAAGGAAATCGAGATCACGCAAGGGCAGATCGCCGAAGCGCTGAGCGAGCCGGTATCGGCGATCGTCGAGGGCGTGCGCATGGCGCTGGAGAATACGGCGCCCGAGCTTGCCGCCGATATCGTCGACCAGGGTATCGTGCTGACCGGCGGCGGCGCGCTGCTGCAGGGGATCGACGAGGTGCTGCGCCTGGCGACCGGCCTTCCCGTCACCGTCGCGGACAATCCGCTCACCTGCGTCGCGCTGGGCACCGGCCGCGCGCTGGAGGATCCGATGTTCCGCGGCGTGCTGCATACGGCCTGATTAAGGAGTAGGCGGCGCCATGGCTCCGCCGCGTCATCGCGGCCGCGGCTTCTCGCGGCGCATCCAATATGGCCTGTTCTTCGGCTATGTCGCGGCTGCGGCAGGCGTCGTCGCCGGGCTGGCGCTGGTCCTGATCGCGCGCTTCGATCCGCTGGCGTTCGCCGGCATCCGCGGGCTGGCCCTCGACCTGACCGCGCCGGTCGCCACCGCCACCCGGCCGATCGTGCGTGGCGGCAGCGGCCTTGCCGACGATATCGGCGACTATTTCCGCGCGGGCAGCGAGAACAAGGCTCTGCGGGCGGAATTGGCGGCGGCGCGGCGCGCGCTGATCCAGGCCCAGGTGCTGCAGTTCGAGAATGAGCGGCTGAAACGCACGCTGCGGCTGGCCGGCGAGCAGGGCCGGCCGATCGCCGCCGCCCGCATCGTCGGCTCCGACCTGACCGGACCGCGCCGCTTCGCCACGCTGGCCGCGGGCAGCGCCGACGGCGTGCGTCCCGGCCAACCGGTGCGCGCCGCCGACGGGCTGGTCGGGCGGATCGCCGAGGCCGGCGCGCATGCCGCCCGCATCATTCTGCTCACCGATGGCGGCAGCGCGATACCGCTCCGCGTCGTGCGCAGCGGCGAGGCGGCACTGGGCGAGGGGCGTGGCGACGGTACGGTCGAAGTCCACGCCACCATCGCCGGCGGGTCCGGCTTCCGTCGCGGCGACCTGCTGGTCACGTCCGGCGTCGGCGGCATCTATCCGGCCGACTGGCCGGTTGCGGTGGTGACCGCGGTCAGCGGCGAAGTGGCCACCGCGCGCCCGCTGGCGGCACCCGCCAAGCTGGATTTCGCGCTGGTGCTGCCGCCCGCGCCGACGCCGCCGCCGGTGGAGCCGCCGGCCGGGCGACGCAAATGAGCCGGCGATGGCGCTGATCGAATCCGACCTGACCGGCCGGCCGTCGTCGTGGCGGCTGCAGGCGGTACCGGTGGCCACCACGCTCGGCGGATCGTGCATCGGCCTGCTGCCGTGGATCGCGACCGCGCCGGTGCTGCCGCCGTTCGGACTGCTGATGGCGCTCGGCTGGCGGCTGCTGCGGCCAGAATTGTGGGCGGCCTGGATCGCGCTACCGCTCGGCCTGGCCGACGACCTGATCACCGGCAACACGCCCGGCTGCGCCATGACGCTGTGGACGATCGCCTTCCTGGGCATCGACCTCGTCGATTCGCGGCCGATGTGGCGGGATTACTGGCTCGACTGGTGGATCGCGTCGCTGGCGATCCTGTTCTGCGCCGCCGGACAGTCGGTACTCGCCCGGTTCGTGGCGGGCGGCGGGGTGCTCTGGCCGATGATCCCGCCGACGATCCTCGCCATACTGTGCTTTCCGCCGGCGGCGCGGCTGTGCGCCCGGCTGGATCGCTGGCGGCTGCGCGCATGAGACCGTTGGACCGGCGCGGACGGATCGTCACCGACCAGACGCTGGCGTTCAGCTTCACCCGCCGGGCGCTCGTGCTGGGCGGCGCACAGCTGGGCGTAGCCGGGCTGCTGGCCGGGCGCATGGCCTGGCTCGCGATCGCGCAGGCGGACAAATATGACCGGTTGGCCGAGTCCAACCGCGTCCAGAGCCAGCTCATCCCGCCGCGGCGCGGCTGGATCGTCGACCGGCACGGCAAGCCCATCGCGGTCAACAAGACCAGCTTCCGCGTCGACCTGATCCCCGATCGCCTGCAGGATCCCGACCAGGCGATCGACGAGCTGCGCCAGATGCTCGACTTGAGCCAGGAAGATATCGACCGGATCAAGGAGGCGCTCGACAAGTCGCCCGGCTATCAGCCGGTGCCGGTGATCGAGGGCCTGGACTATGAGCGGTTCGCGGCGGTGTCGCTGCGCCAGGCCGAGCTGCCCGGCGTCGCGCCAACCAGCGGCTTCACCCGCTCCTACCCCGCCGGCGCGGCGGTCGGCCATCTGTGTGGCTATGTCGGACCGGCATCGGCCGAAGACTATCAGAGAACGCACGACCCGCTCACCATCACGCCGGGCTTCAAGGTCGGCAAGGAGGGGCTCGAGAAGGTGATGGAGCCGTGGCTGCGCGGCCGCGCGGGCGCCAAGCGCACCGAGGTCACGGCGCACGGCCGCCTCGTCAAGGAACTGACCACCCGGCCCGAGGAGATGGGCCACCTGCTCCAGCTCACGATCGACGCGGGCTTGCAGGACTATGTCGCGCGGCGGCTGGGGCCGAACAGCGGGTCGGTATCGGTGATCGACTGCGAGACGGGCGGGCTGCTCGCCATGTGCTCGATGCCGTCCTACGACCCCAACACCTTCACCGACGGCATCGGCCGGTCGGAATGGGCGATGCTGTCGGCGGACGACCACCTGCCGCTGATGAACAAGACCCTGCTCGGTCTGTACCCGCCAGGATCGACGGTGAAGCCGATGAACGCGCTGGCGCTGCTGCGCTGGGGCGTCGACCCGGACGAGATCGTCAACTGCTCGGGCTCCTATCGACTCGGCAGCGCGGTGTTCCACTGTCATCGGCGGCACGGGCCGACCGACATGCACCGCGCGATCCAGCAGAGCTGCGACGTCTACTTCTACACGATGGTGCGGCGGATCGGCATCGACAAGGTGGCGCCGATGGCGCGCGCGGTAGGGTTGGGCGAGAAGTTCGACCTGCCCGTGATAACGCAGCGCTACGGCACCTTCCCCGACAGCGCCTGGAAGCTCCGGCGGCTGAAGCGGAACTGGACCACCGCCGACACGCTCAACGCGTCGATCGGTCAGGGCTATGTGCTGACCAATCCGCTGCAATTGGCGGTGATGGCGGCACGCATCGCCAGCGGCCGCGCGCTTGCACCGCGCCTGATCGCCAATCGGCACTATGATCCGCAGGGCGGCTCGTTGAACATCCCGTCCTCTCATCTCGCGGTGGTGCATCGCGGGATGCGGGACGTGATCAACACGGGCGGCGCGGGTACGGCCGGCGCATCCCGCCTGCCCGTGCCGGGGGTGGAGATGGCCGGCAAGACGGGCAGCGCGCAGGTGCGGCGCATCAGCATGGCGGACCGCGCCGCCGGCCGGGCTCATGCACTCGGCACCGCCGGCGAATGGAGGCTGCGCGACCACGGCCACTTCATCGGCTTCGCGCCGATCGGGGAGCCGCGATACGCGATCGGCGTGACGCTGGAACATGGCGGCCATGGCGCGGCCGCGGCACAGATCGCGCGCGACGTGATGACCTGGCTGTTCGCGCCCGATCGGGCGATGGCGACGCTGGCCGCGTTCGAGCAGAAGTGGGGCGGCGACATCGCCGCGCGGATGGCGGCAGACGTGGCGCGCTGGCAGGCGCTGCAGGCGGGCAAGGCGGCTGCCCCCCGCGCCGCCGCGGGTGACGCCGCCGACGCCGCCCGTCAGGAGGAACCGGATTGAGCGGCAACAGCCTGGTCCCGACGCAGATCGCGCGCATGCCGTGGGGCGTGATCCTGCTGGTGAGCGCGATCACCGGCTTCGGCCTGGTCGTGCTCTACTCCGCGGCCGGCGGCAAGCTGATGCCGTGGGCGCTGCCGCAGGGCATCCGCTTCTGCCTGTTCATGGGCGGGGCGATGGTGCTGTCGCGGCTGAACGAGCAGCAGCTCAAGGCAGCCGCCTGGCCGACCTACGTGATCCTGGTCGCCCTGCTGTTCGGGGTGGAGGCGCTGGGAGCGGTCGGCGGCGGCAGCCGGCGCTGGCTCGACCTCAAGATCATCCGGCTGCAGCCGTCCGAGCTGATGAAGCCGGCGATCGTGCTGGCGCTCGCCCGCTTCTACGACATGCTGCCCGCGGCCGAGATGCGGCGCTTCTCCGCCATCTGGCCGGCGGCGCTGCTGATCGGCGTGCCCTTCCTGCTGGTGCTGGTGCAGCCCGACCTCGGCACCGCGCTGATGATCGCGTTCGGCGGCCTGGTGGCCATGTTCCTGGCGGGCGTGCCCAAGCGCTGGTTCCTGGGCGGGATTGCGGCCGCGGCGGCGCTCACCCCCGTCGCGCTGCACATGATGCACGATTACCAGCGCAGCCGGATCGAGATCTTCCTCAATCCGGAGAGCGATCCGCTCGGCACCGGCTATCACATCATCCAGTCCAAGATCGCAATCGGATCGGGCGGGGTCGCCGGCAAGGGATTCCTCCAGGGCACGCAGAGCCACCTCGACTATCTGCCCGAGGGCCATACCGACTTCGTGTTCGCGACCATGGCGGAGGAGTGGGGCATGGTCGGCGGCGTCGGCATCGTCCTCGCCTACTGCCTGGTGATCGGCTGGGGCCTGCGCGTCGCCATGCAGGCGCGCAGCCGCTTCGGCCGGATCGCCAGCGCGGGACTCACCACCACCATCTTCTTCTACGTCGCGATCAACCTGCTGATGGTGATGGGACTGGCGCCGGTGGTCGGAATTCCGCTGCCGCTCGTCTCCTACGGCGGATCGGCGATGATGACGGTGCTGATCTGCTTCGGCCTGCTGATGGCGATCCAGCGCCACAGCCGATCGCGGCCCTATTGACGATCCGCCTGTTTACAAGCGTGCCCGGCCTTGCTAACGGCGCGCCCTCCAAGCGGCACAGCCGCCCCCGGCCGACAGGCATGGACGCATAGCTCAGTTGGTAGAGCAGCTGACTCTTAATCAGCGGGTCCTTGGTTCGAGCCCAAGTGCGTCCACCAATCTTTTCAATGACTTACGGGTTGCTGGCCACCAGCTTGAGCCGAAAACGGCCGTCACTGTGACCAGTTTTGTGACCTACCGGTGATTCCGGGACTGGCGGATTTCCGCCGATCCCGGCTGTGACCGGAAAAGTCAGCTGGTCGGCATAGGGCGCCAGATGCTTCACCGAGAGGTGCGCGTAGCGGCGCACCATCGACTCCGACTTCCAGCCCCCCAGCTCCTGAAGCACCCAGGTGGGCACGTCATTCTGCCGGAGCCAGCTCGCCCAGGTGTGCCGCAGATCGTGCCAGCGGAAGTTCTCGATCCCGCAGGCCTGCAATGCCGCACGCCACGTCCGCGTGTTCGCCGAGCGGAGCGGTTGGCCCCGATAGGTGAACACCTGGGTCCGGTGCTTGCCCCGCTGGCGCTCAAGCACGCCCATCGCGATCTCGTTCAACGGGACGCCTAACGCCTCGCCGTTCTTGGTATCGCCATGGTCGACCGTCGCGATCCGACGGGTCATGTCCACCTGCCCCCAGGCCAGCTTCAGGATGTTGCCCTGACGCAATCCCGTCGACAGTGCGAACAGCACCACTTCACGTTGGTGAGCGGGCAGACGGTCCATGAGCGCCTTGGCCTGGTCATGGGTCAGATAGCGGACCCGGACCTTGCCGGCCTTCATGTAGGTCTTGAACGCCGGGATATGCTCGAGCCATTCCCACTCGCGCATCGCCTTCCGGAAGATGGCGCGGATCAGCGCCACATACAGATCCTTCGTCCGATCGCTCCTGCGAGCGAGCTGGCGAGAGATGATCCGGTCGATCATGTCCCTGCTCACCTGATCAAGCGTCTTGCCGCGCAGATGCTTGGTGAACCAACGGATACGGCTCACGTCGTCCCGGTAGGACTTCTTGTGAGACATTTCCTTCAGCCACCGCAAAGCCGCTTCGTCCCAGGTCCGCTTCGGCTTCAGCTTCAGTCTGGCAAGATCCCACAGCTGGGCCTTCAGCTTGTCGTGATATTCCTCGGCCTTCTGCCTGTCGGACGTGCCAGTAGAACGTCTAATGAGCGTCCGTCAGGTGCTGTGAGCTTGACGTAATATGTTCCTGCACGGTTCCAGAGTGCCATATTGCCTCCTCTTGGTCGGCACTCGGCTGCATCCGCGCCTGATTGGGATACCGCTCGCGCATCCAGGCGACAAGGTCGTCTTGGATGAAGCGCCAGCCGCGGCCGAGCTTGACCGCGGGAATGGTCCCGGCCTTGGCGTAGCTGCGGATCGAGTTGGGATGGACGCCGAGAAAGGCGGCTGCGTCCGCGACGTTGAGGATCGTCGCCATGGTCGATCAGGCGCCGCTCGGGTCGAGCGATCGCCGCGCCTTGGCAAAGCCGCGGTCGGCCTCCAGAAAGCCGGCGAGCATCGCCGGAACCAGTTCGCTGACCGGTTCGGCGACGCCGTGCAGGTCCTTGTATAGTCGTGCGTAATCGTCGAGCGCGCGATGAAGTTCGGGGGTGATGCTGATCGTGAGCTTGACCGGAGTGCGGTCGGGCAGCTTGGCGAGCTTCAGGTCGGGCATGGCTATCTCCATCATGCGCGCCACGGCGCGAGCACGAGGTCCTTGTGGACGACCAGTCGGACCGGCGTTCCAGGACGCACGGTGATGGTCGGCTGGACGTTGAGCGTCTTCGACGTGAGCTGGTCGCCGGCATGCGCGACGCTCTGCTGGGTCGATTGGCGCAGCGCCTGGACGAGATCGCTCTCGCCCGAGAATTGCAGCTCGGCGCCGACGCCGAGCAGCGTCGAGAGCGCCACGCCTTTCAGCAACGACCAGGTATGGACGTCAACTTTGTCGGCCAGCCCGGCGTAGCCGGCGGTGTCCGTTGCCGGCACGTTGTCGAGGCGGAGCGAGCTCCCGTCGGGAAGGATGATCCGCTGCCAGACGACCAGCGCGCGCCGCTGGCCGAATGCGACGACGCTGTCGTAGCTGCCGACGAGCCGCGCGCCCTGCGGCACGAGCAGGATGCGGCCGGTCGCGCTGTCGAAAACGTTCTCGGTGACCTGTGCCGTCACGAGCCCCGGCAGGTCGGACCTGAGGCCGGTGATCAGGCTGGCGGCGATGACGCTGCCGGCGGACAGCATGTAGGGCGATGCGGCGGCCATGAGCGCGTGCGGGTTGACGTCGCCGTCACCGGCGAGCCGCCCGACGAAGTCGGCCTTGCGCTGCTGGCCGTTGGG
>CAXTUG010000159.1:0-7529 GCA_964247375.1 uncultured Sphingomonadaceae bacterium | reverse complement strand
GCCCTCTCCCCTGAAGGGGAGAGGGCCTTTTTGTCCTATCGTCACCGCGTCGCGATCTGCGCGTCGAAGCGCTCGCCCTTCAGCAGCCGCATTGGCGCATGGCGATACTGGCGGAAATCGTTGAACGGATCGGTGATGATCTTGGTCGCCCACACGATCCCGGTCGGCACGTCGCGCACGAAGAACAGTTGCACCGTGCGGAACAGCAGCCCGCCGATGCCGAGCGCCAGCCACATCAGCCCGACGTGGCGCAGGAATCCCATCGGCCCCGGGATCGGCGTGAATACGCCCCACAGCGTCGGGCTCGCCACCAGCAGCAGCGGCATCAGCGCCCAGATCGACATGAAGACCACCTTGCGCACGAGATTGTAGCCGACTTTGATCGCCTCCTTGTGCGCGTGGCTCGCCTGATTGACCTCGTCATAGCTCTTGGGCTCGAAGAAGAAGTGGCCTGCCTGCCGGCTGGTCATCGCCACGCACCAGCCGAGCAGGCTCGCCAGCGCCGGGTCGTGGAACAGCAGGATGTAGGCGCCGATGAAGCTCGACGCGCTCAGGAAGTGCAGGCTCTGGTTGATCAGGCAGTGGTGGTAATAACGATGGTCGTCCCAGCGCTGCTCGGCCAGCTGCTCGCGAAATGCGGCGATCTTCTCCGTGCCGTTGGCAATCCCGGTCGCGATCTTCGTGTCCCTGATCGTCATGGGTTCGGTCCGTTCAAATCTTGCGGAAGCGGAGCAGTTCGAAATGGCCGAGCGGCGGCAGCGCGCGACGCTCGACCAGCCGGACCGTGCCGTTGGCGCCCGCCCACTCGGCGTAGCGCCGGAACGGGAATTCGGTGCGGAAGCCCAGCCGGCTTGTGACCGGCATCAGCGCCTTCTCGATCGCGCCGCGCAGTCCCTCGCCGGCGCCGATCCGGGTCGTGATGATGATCTCGCCGCCGCGCCGTACGGTGCGGGCGAACTCGTCCAGCGCCTGCTCGGGATGCGGCACCGCGGTGACGACATATTGCGCGACCACCACGTCGAACGCGCCGTCGTCGAACTGCAGCGCTTCGGCGTCCATGACCTCGATCGCCTCGACATTGGCGAGCTCCTGCCGTGCCACCCGCGCGCGCGCCTTGCGGAGAATGCCGTCGGAGATGTCGATGCCGTAAAGGCGGCAATTCCCGCCATATTGGGGCAGCGAGATGCCGGTGCCGACGCCGACCTCCAGCACGCGCCCGCCGATCCGGTTGGCGGCCTCGATCGCCAGGCTGCGCCCGCGCCGGAACACCGCCCCGAACACCAGATCGTAGATGGGCGCCCAGCGGTCATAGGCCGCTGCCACCTGTCGCGTCTGCATCGCCGTCTGCATGGGCCGATCTCCTGTAATCGGACCGCTATCGGTCAATTGCGCGACAATGGCGCGACGGGATGATCACCGTTTTGTGACACAACCCGGGTATTCCGACATCCGTTCGCAATGAGCGCTGTCGAGATGCAATTTGAGTTTAGCCGAGAACAGTCGATTTTCGCTCGGCAGCATTCCTCTACTTCGCTCGATACGAGCTATTCGGCCGGTGCCTTCACACAACCGCAACCGAACTGACCCACGCGCTTCACGGGCCTGCAGTAATGCGCGGCCCATCAGCAACGGCGCGATGGAGCGACAGCGTGGCCTCTCTCCCCGATCTGCCTCCCGTGGCGCTACGCACGCGATCGAAGAATGCGAAACCCTTCTCCGCGCCGACGACGCTACCCGCCTGGTTCGACGAACCAGACGCGAAGCCGCCGCCGCGTGCGCGCATGAGGTTCCGCACCATCTGGATCTCGGACGTCCATCTCGGCACGCCCGGCTGCAATGCCGACATGCTGATGGACTTCCTGAAGTCGGTCGAGTGCGAGACCTTGTACCTGGTCGGCGACATCATCGACGCCTGGCGTCTGCGCAAGGGCTGGTACTGGCCGCCGCGCCACAACGACGTCGTCCGCCGCATCCTCAAGATGGCCAAGCACGGCACTCATGTCGTCTACGTACCCGGCAATCACGACGAGGCCCTGCGCGACTATGCCGGGCTCGCCTTCGGCGACGTCGCCGTGGCCGGAGAGGTGATCCACGAGACCGCCGACGGCCGCCGCCTGCTGGTGCTGCACGGCGACCAGTTCGACAGCGTCGTGCTCTACGCCAGGTGGCTCGCCTTCCTGGGCGACAGCGCCTACGAATTCCTGCTCAAGGCCAACCGCATCGTCAATTTCGTGCGCCGCCGCTTCGGCCTGCCTTACTGGTCGCTCGCCGCGCACATGAAGAAGCGCGTCAAGAACGCGGTCTCCTTTATCTCCCGCTTCGAGGAGGTGGTCGCCCGCGCCGCCGCCGAGCGGCACGTCGACGGCGTCGTCTGCGGCCATATCCACTCGGCCGAGATCCGGCGCTTCGGCGACATCACCTACTATAATGACGGCGACTGGGTGGAGAGCTGCACCGCGCTGGTCGAGCATGCGGACGGCACCATCGAGATCGTCGACTGGGCCGAGCGCAAGCGGGCGGAAGCCGCGATGAAGGCCGCAGCGCGGTCCGCGGCGCCGCTCGCGCTTGTGCCGGCGTGACGGACGCGCCGTGAAGCTCGCGCTCGTCACCGACGCCTGGGCGCCCCAAGTCAACGGCGTCGTCCGCACGCTCGAGACCACGGCCGCCCGCCTGCGCGCGCGCGGACACCGCGTCGAGACGATCACGCCCGACCAGTTCCGCAGCATCACCTGCCCCAGCTATGCCGAGATCAGGCTGGCGATCGGCGCCGGACGCGCGGTGGCGCGCCGCCTCGATCGCTCCGCCGCCGATGCGATCCACATCGCCACGGAAGGTCCGCTCGGCTGGGCGGCGCGGCGCTGGTGTCTCGCGCAGGACGTGCCCTTCACCACCAGCTTCCACACCCGTTTTCCCGATTACGTCGCGTTGCGTACCGGCCTGCCCGCCGGCTGGTTCTGGCCGATGCTGCGCCGATTCCATGCACCCGCCCGCCGCATCCTCGTGGCGACGCCCACCTTGGCGGCGGAACTGCGCGGGCAGGGGCTGCCGCAGACCCATCTCTGGTCGCGCGGCGTCGACCTCGACCTGTTCACCCCGGCCGCACCGGGCCACGCGGCGATGGCGGGCCTGCCGCGGCCGATCCAGCTCTACGTCGGCCGCGTCGCGGTCGAGAAGAATATCGCGGCATTTCTCGACGCGCCCGTCGCAGGATCGAAGGTGGTGGTGGGGGACGGCCCCGCGCGTGCCCAGCTGCAGCAGGTCTACCGTGGTGCGCACTTCCTGGGACCGCTGCACGCCGGGGCGCTCGCCTCGGCCTATGCGTCGGCCGACATCTTCGTCTTTCCCAGCCGCACCGATACGTTCGGCCTGGTGATGATCGAGGCGCTGGCGAGCGGCACGCCGGTCGCCGCTTTCCCGGTTCCGGGGCCGATCGACATCGTCGGCGGGGCCGGAGCCAGGATCGGGGCGCTGAACGAGGACCTGGCTGCGGCCATCCGCGCCGGCCTCACCGCCAGGCGTGCCGACTGTACCGCGGAAGGACGCCGCTACAGCTGGGACGCCTGCACCGACCAGTTCCTGGCGGGGTTGTGGCTGCGTTCCCAGGTTCGTTCGCTGGCGGCTTAAGGCCGTTGCTTATGATCAAGAGACCGTTCGTCCCGAGCGCAGTCGAGGGACGCCGCCAGGCCATCCTCGCTTCGTTCGAAAGCGTGTCTCGACTTCGCTCGACACGAACGGTTCTTATGGGTCTACCGCGCCAGCCGCCCGTCGCTCACCGCTGTCAGCGCGTACGGGAACAGGATGTCCGCGTCCGGCTCCGCGACGTCGCCCGCAATCTCCGGCGGCGCGATCCGCTGCAGCAGGTGGCGGATGATCGCCAGCCGCGCCGGCTTCTTGTGGTTGGCGCGCACGCACACCCACGGCGCGATCGTCGTGCTGGTGCGCTCCAGCATCGTGTCGCGCGCCGCCGAATAGTCGTTCCACTTCTTCTGCGCGACCGCGTCCAGGTCGGACACTTTCAGCGCCTTCAGCGGATCGTCCCGTCGCGCCTCCAGCCGCTCCGCCTGCTCCTTCTTGGAGATGTCGAGCCACAGCTTGACCAGCGTGATCCCGCTCTCCACCAGCATGCGCTCGAAATCGGGCGCGTCGCGCAGGAACTCGGACTGCTCGGTTGGCGTAGAGAAGCCCATCACCGTCTCGACCCCGGCCCGATTGTACCATGACCGGTTGAAGATCACGAGCTCGCCCGCCGCCGGCAGGTGCGCCACGTAGCGCTGGAAATACCATTGCGAGCGCTCGCGATCGGACGGCTTGGGCAGCGCCACCACCCGCGTCTGCCGCGGCGAGAGATGCTCGATAATGCGCTTGATGCTGCCGTCCTTGCCGGCGCCGTCGCGCCCTTCCATGACGATCACCGTCCGCGCGCCGCTCGCCATCAGCGCCTGCTGCGTGCGCACCAGCGCGACCTGCAGCGCCGCCAGCTCTTTCCGGTAATGGCTCATGCGCGGCAGGGTTGGCGCGCCGAAGCATGCAAGTCAAACATCCAGGCTTCCTACCACGGAACGGGAGCAGGACGCTAAGGACACCGCCCCGCGACCTGGTCCAGGCAGCGGCCGTCCACCTCCGGCGCCGGCACCTGCGCGATCGCCGCCAGCGTTGGCGCGATGTCCACCGTCTCGATCGGCTCCCGGCGATCCGCCGGCTTCACCCCCGGCCACCAGAACAGGATCGGCACCCGCCGGTCGTAATCCCACGGCGAGCCGTGACCCGCCACGGCATCGCCGGGCGCGCGCGGCATGCCGATCGAGGCATGCTCGGCCAGCGCGACCTGGATGTCGCCGCTGCGCTCCGGGTCGTAGCTCTCGTGGAAGCGTTCGGCGAGCGTCAGCTGGTCGGCCGGCTTGCCCTTGGGCGGCACCGCGGCCGCGACCTGGTCGGCGGTGAACACCGCCGCGACCTCCGGCTGCCGCTTCAGCCAGGCGACCGCCGCCGCGCGCACCTTCTCCCGCAGGGCCTCGTCCGGGCCGACGTTGATGCTGAGCTGCTGCGGATCGTCGCCGACGATCGGCTCGAAGCCGAGCGCGAGTTCCGCCCTCAGCGCATCGTTCAGCCGCTTGACCAGCGCGGCCGGATCGATGCGCTGTGCCGTCTTCTCCGTCGCCTGCGCGCGCTCGGCGGCGTCGCTGCCGCCATGATCCGCGGTGAGCGCCACCACATAGGGCACGCCCAGGCGGTCGAGATGGTCGAGCAGCGTGCCGATCGCCCGGTCCAGCGCCGCCATCTGCACGCACATCTCCGCGCCGCCATTGCCGTAGCGGTGCCCGACATTGTCGGTGGTCGACAGGCTCACCGCCAGCAGGTCGGTCGCCGGCCCGCGCCCCAGCTGCAGGCGATCGATCGTCTGGTCGACGAAGTCGATCGTCATCGGATCGAACAGGGGCGAGCCGCGCAGCTGGTCGTGGAAGTCGGTGCGGTGCAGGAAGTCGCCGCTCTCCACCGTCAGCGATGCGTCCGGCGGCACCTTGCCCGACAGCGCCAGCTTGCCGAACGTGTGCGCCTGCTCCAGCGGGCGGCAAGCGGCCGGCACGTCGCTCGGCCACAGCGCCGGCGGCGTCGCCTTCCAGCGCGCGAACAGCGCCTGGTCGAACGCCGTTGCCGGTCCGGTCACCGCCGGCGTCGCCGGGCCGGCATGGCTGGATGTCGTGAAGCCGACGCCGTCCACCCACCAGTAGACCGCGTCGGGATTGTGACCGGCCAGCATGATCGCGGCGCGGTCCTTGCCGGAGATGGAGATGACGCGCGCCTGCGGCTGCACCGCCTTCAGCCACTCGCCCAGCGTCGGCACGCGCAGGTTCTGCGGGCCGAACGCCTGCGGGTCGGCGGTGCCGCGCACCCCGACGCAGTAGATGCTGGATCCGCTCCGCACGTCGAACCAGGTGTTGGCGACGATGCCGGTCGCGCTCGGGTGGCGGCCCGTCAGGATGGTGGAGTGGCCGGGGCAGGTCTCGGTCGCGGCGTGGCTCTGATAGCCGGTGAAGACGATCCCGTCCGACAGCCGCTTCAGGCCCGCCGTGAAGGTCGGGCGATAGCGCTGGAACAGGTCGGCCGCGAACTGGTCGACCGCGATCGCGACCACCAGCTTGGGCGCGGGCGGCGCCGCCGGAACGCGGCCGCTCCCGAACAGCATCGCGACCATGATCGTCAACACGCGCAAAATCTTCACGAACCCGTCTCCTGCTGCGGCACGCTCTCGCGCGGCTATGTTGCCGTTCCGTGACTCGGCGCGGTTTCCTCGTCCCCGCGCGGCCTGATCCGGATCACCAGCGGCAGGAACAGGATCGCCCCCGCGCTGAGCGCGCCCGACAGCGCGAAGAAGCCGTCATAGCCGATCCGCTGCTGGATCGCGCCGCTCGCGCCCGCCAGCAGCCGCGGCAGCAGGAAGGCGCAGCCCGACAGGAAGGCATATTGCGCCCCGGCGTGGCGCGGGTTGACCAGCAGCGACAGGTAGACCACGAACAGCGCGCCCTCGATCCCGTGCGCGAGCTGATCGACCGCGGCGGACAGGTACAGCACGGCGTCGTTCGGCGGCACCCGCCACAGCCACACGAACACGCCATTGCCGATCGCCGAGCCGATCGCGCCGGCTGCGAGCGCCGGACCCATGCGCCACCGCGCTGCCATCCACCCGCCGATCGCCACCCCGGCGATGCTGGCGATCACCGCCACCGCGCCGTCGGCCACCGCGATCTGGTCGAGCGTGTAGCCGCGCGCATTCCACAGCGGGTGCGACAGGGTCAGCGTCAGCACGTCGCCCATGCGGTAGCAGGAGATGAAGGCCAGCAGCGGCAGCGTCGCGTAGCCGAACCGCCAGAAGAGGTCGACATAGCCGCCGATCGCCGGAGACTGGCGGGCCGGCGCGTCCGCGGACAGGCGGCGGATGCGCGGCAGGGCTGCCGCGAGCAGCAGGAACGGCAGCAGCGCGAGCAGCAGCACGACCGGCATTACGTTGCTGCCGCGGCCAATGCCGAGATCGTCGGACAGCCGGAGCAGCATCCAGCCGATCGCCGCGACGCTCACGCCCGAGGCGAACAGGATCGCCGCGCCGGCTAGGCAGCCGACTAGGACAGCGCGCAGCCGGCCGCCGCGGCAGTCCGGCGCCGGGGGCATCGACCACAGCAGCGGCAGGGGTAGGGCGGTCAGCCCCGCCATCGCCAGATAGGCCCGGATCCAGTCGCCATGTCCGGCGATCGCCACCGCACCGCTGCCGGCCGCGACCATCGCCGCGCGATAGCCCCAGACGTAGGCGGTGACGATCGGCCCCTGCTGCGCCGGTGTGGGTGCGACGACGATCCGCCAGCCGTCGGCCGCCACCTCCAGCGTCGTCGCCCAGAAGGCGAGCAGGACCGCGAACAACAGCGCCGTGCGCACGGCGGAAGCAGAGAACCCGAGGTCTGGCATTAAGCGCATGGTGGTTTCTGAGGAAAAAATGGCGGAGCCTACGGGGCTCGAACCCGCAACCTCCGCCGTGACAG
>CAXTUG010000158.1:0-7597 GCA_964247375.1 uncultured Sphingomonadaceae bacterium | reverse complement strand
CGAGCGTAGTCGAGAAGCCTCGACTTCGCTCGGCAGCGCCCCTCGACTTCGCTCGACACGAACGAGTCAGATTTTAGGTGCGATGCTATAACAGGCTCCTATCGTACTACCTACCGCAGCGATACTTCGGAAATCGAAGCCAGTCTCACGAGGTCACACGATCAGCGGCAACTTCTCGCGTATGATCCGCATGAAGGCCTTAACCGGCGGCGACGGCTCCCACCGCGACCTGATGGCGCAACAGATCCGTGCCGGTCCGAACGGGCTCTCGCCGGCAACGCGGGCGAAAGCGGCGGCGAAAGCGTCGGTTCCGGCATATTCCAGCGTCGCTACGCCGATCGCGTTCGATGTCGCGACGATCCGCTTCACGATCGGAAAATAGTCGATCGTATGGACGTGGCGCTGCCATTGCGACGTGCCGGCACGGTCGGAAATGCTGCGGATGATGCCGCCATAAGGACGCGATTCGGACGGAATCACCAGCGTGAACCGGGCGAGATCCGCATGCGTCGGAGCGGACATTTCGAGGATGGGATGACCTTTCCTGACGAACAGCGTCGAACGCATCGTCGCTACATGTTCGCGCTTGATCTCGGACCATTCGGAGAAGGCATCCTCGAAACCGACGGCGACGTCGATCGCGCCGGTGCGGAGAAGTTGAATGCCGCGCTCGAAGCTTGCGCCGACCAGCTCGAACCGTATCGCCGGGTGCCGTAGGAGCAGCGAAGCCAGCGGTTCGGTGAGCAGCCATTCGAGCGAGGCCGGACAGATGCCGATACGAAGCGGCTGCGCATAGGGATCGCCGCTCTCCCGGTCTCCGGTCAGGAGGGCGCGGGCATCCTCGAGCAGGCGAACTGCGCGATCGACGAATTCGCGACCAGCCTCGGTCTGCAGCGCGCCGCGCGCCGTGCGGTAGAAGAGCGGATAGCCGAGTTCGCGCTCAAGATCGGCGACGCTCTTCGTAATTCCCGATTGGGTAATTCCCGCCTGCTCGGCGGCCTTCGTAAACGATCCATGGTGCGCGACGGCGACAACGTGATTGAGGCGTCGGTCAAACATCTGCCATGCATACCTGTCATGGCATCGCCCGACAATGCATTTGCAGCATGTTCCTGGTCATGGTCTCACCTGCAGCACTGATTGCAATCCACCCTTGAGTTTGACCGCGCCTGATCCAATTTCGAGGGAAATCATCGCAGCGCTTCCCGTCCGCCACCTGTCGATTTTGATGGCAAGCAACTCACCATGCCATGGAGCCGGTATGTCAGAAACTAACCGCATTGCGCTCGTCACGGGCGCCAACAAGGGTATCGGTCTCGAGATTGCGCGCCAGCTCGCCCAGGCAGGCGTCCACGTCATCATCGGTGCGAGGGACGCCGGCCGTGGGAATGCCGCGGTCGCCGACCTGGCATCGCAAGGCTTAAGTGCCGCGTTCGTCCGGCTCGATGTCGACGACGAGGCCAGCATCACCGCCGCTGCTGCCGAGATCGCCGGCGGGCATGATCATCTCGACATTCTCGTGAACAATGCCGGCATCTGGGACTGGTCAGACGGGTTGCCGAGCCGCGCTCCGCTGGATGTGGTCCGCAGAACGATGGAGACGAACTTCATCGGCGCGCTTGCGGTGACCCAGGCAATGCTTCCGCTGCTGCTGAAGTCGTCGGCGGCGCGTATCGTAAACCTGTCCAGCGCGTTGGGATCGCTGAGTGTGAACGGCGATCCGTCGTCACCGTTCGCCGCGTCGAAGCTGATCGGCTACAATGCGTCGAAGGCGGCGCTCAACATGCTGACCGTTCAGCTTGCCGCGGAACTTCGCGATACGCCGCATGTCGTCAACTCGATCAGTCCCGGCTTCGTGAAGACGGATCTGACAGGAGGGCAGGGATTCCTCACGCCCGATCAGGCCGCCAGGACGCCCGTCAAATATGCGTTGCTGGGGGACGATGCGGTGTCAGGCCGTTTCGTCAAGACGGACGGTGAGATCGACTGGTGATGGAGTGACCGGTCGAGCCGTCCTGCTCAAGGATCGTCTTCGCCTGCGATAACGAGCGAGCGCCTGCGGTCGACGCGAACGCACGCGCCTGTCGACGATTACATCTCGGAAGCGGAACTCGCCGCAGCGTGGTGGATACACAAATTAGCAACCGCGCGATTACGCCACCGCCACTCGTAACGCGCTGTGCAATATCGCACAGAAAGCGCGCGAACTCGCCGATACCCCTTGGATGCTGCCCGCGCTACCTCGAACCGCCAAGAAGCGGGGAAAGCATGTCAGCAATCTACCTGCCGCGCGTCATGCGGATCGGCGCCAATGCACTGGCCGAACTGCCGGACTCGCTCCACCAGCTAGGGCTGCATGCGCCCGCGATCCTGACGGATCCCTTCCTCGCTTCGAGCGGCGCCCTGGATCGCGTGCTCACCATCCTCGGCGAAGCGGGCATGGAGCCGCGCGCCTTCAGCGACATCGTGCCCGATCCGACCGTGGCGCTGGTCGACGCGGCGGTCGCCTTCGTCGCGGCAGGCCACCACGATTGCGTGATCGGCTTCGGCGGCGGCAGCGCGATCGATACGGCAAAGGCGGTCGCGGTGCTCGCAATGCGGGGCGGCACGCTGCGCACGCTGAAGGCGCCGCATCAGGAGAACATGCCCGGCCTGCCGATCGTCGCCATTCCGACGACCGCCGGAACGGGATCGGAAGCGACCCGCTTCACCATCATCACGGACGAGACGAACAGCGAGAAGATGCTGTGCAGCGGGCTCGCTTACTTGCCGCTGCTCGCGATCGTCGATTACGAACTGACCCTCACCAAACCTCTCCGGCTTACCGCCGACACCGGCATCGATGCCTTGACCCACGCGATCGAGGCCTATGTCTCCCGGCTGGCGAACCCCTTTTCGGACGGCATGGCGGTCGCCGCCATGCGCGCAATCTGGCCCAACCTGCGACGCGTCTGCGAGGCTCCGGGCGATCGTGCCGCCCGCGAGGCGCTGATGGTCGGATCGCTCCAGGCCGGCATGGCTTTCTCGAACGCTTCGGTGGCGCTGGTTCACGGCATGAGCAGGCCCATCGGCGCGCATTTCCACGTCGCTCACGGACTGTCCAACGCGATGCTGCTGCCGGTGGTTACCGCCTGGTCGGCACCGGCCGCGCTCGGTCGCTACGCGGATTGCGCGCGGGCGATGGGTCTTGCCGAGGCCGACGAGGGCGACCAGGCCGCGGTCGCGCGCCTGATCGAAGCGTTGCGCGACCTGAACCGTGATCTCGGCGTGCCCAGTCCCCGAAGGTACGGCATCGACGAGGCGCGCTGGACCGGGCTCCTGCCGCTGATGGCGGAGCAGGCGCTGGCATCGGGCTCCCCGGGCAACAATCCGCGCGTCCCCGACGCTGCGGAGATCGAGGCGATGTATCGCGAGGCCTGGGCGTAACCGCCTTCCCGCTCTCCAGAACAGGAACCCGCAATGTACAATCCCGCTCTTGTCGACCATGTCATCCACGGACGCCGCGACGCCCACCCGCACGATCGTTCCCCGGTGTACAATCCCGCCACCGGCGAGATCCTGCGCTACCTGGCGCTCGGCGGCGCGGCCGAGGTCGACGGCGCCGTGGCTGCGGCGACTGCGGCATTTCCCGGCTGGGCGGCGACGCCGCCTCATGTTCGGGCACGCGTCCTGTTTCGGTTCCGCGACCTTGTGGAGCAGGATCTCGATCGCCTCGCGGCGCTGATCACCGCGGAGCACGGCAAGGTTCTGTCCGACGCGAACGGCGAGTTGATCCGCGGACTGGACGTGGTCGAATTCGCCTGCGGCATTCCGCAATTGTTGAAGGGGGAGTATTCGGAGCAGGTCGGCAGCGGGATCGACGCCGTCTCCCTGCGCCAGCCGCTTGGCGTCGTTGCCGGCATCACCCCGTTCAACTTCCCGGCGATGGTTCCGATGTGGATGTTCCCGGTAGCGCTGGCGTGCGGGAACAGCTTCATCCTCAAGCCTTCGGAACGGGATCCGAGCTTGGCAAACGCCCTGGCGGCGCTGCTCGCCCGGGCGGGGCTGCCCGAGGGGGTCTTTCAGGTCGTCCATGGCGGCAAGCCGGTGGTCGACGCGATCCTCGATCATCCGGGCATCGACGCGGTTTCCTTCGTCGGCTCGACCCCGATCGCCGAATATGTTCATCGGCGTGCAAGCGCCGCAGGCAAGCGCGTTCAGGCGCTGGGCGGTGCCAAGAACCACATGATCGTGATGCCCGATGCGGACCTCGACAGGGCGGTCGACGCCCTGATCGGGGCGGCCTACGGCTCGGCGGGCGAGCGCTGCATGGCGATTTCGGTGGTGGTGCCGGTCGGCGCGGAAACCGCGGAGGCGTTGGTCGCGCGGCTCGCGCCCAGGATCCGCACACTCAAGGTCGGGCCGGGTACCGATGCCGAGGCCGAGATGGGTCCGCTCGTCACCCGCGAACACGCCGACAAGGTACTCGGCTATATCGAAACGGGCGTGGCGGAAGGAGCCGATCTCGTAGTCGACGGGCGTGGACTCAACATTCAGGGCTACGAGGCGGGCTTCTTCGTCGGCGGCACCCTGTTCGACAAGGTCGAGCCCGACATGCGCATCTATCGCGAGGAGATTTTCGGGCCGGTGCTCTGCGTCGTGCGGGCGAACAGTTTCGACGAGGCGCTGGCGCTGGTGAACGCGCACGAATATGGCAACGGCACCGCGCTGTTCACCCGCGACGGTGATACGGCCCGGGCGTTCCTTCACCAGGCTCGCGTCGGCATGGTAGGGGTCAACGTACCGATTCCGGTGCCGATGGCCTTCCACTCTTTCGGCGGCTGGAAGCGGTCGCTGTTCGGCGATCACCATATCCACGGCCCCGAGGGCGTGCGCTTCTACACCCGTCTCAAGACCGCGACGCTGCGCTGGCCGACGGGCATTCGTGCGGGCGCCGATTTCGTCATGCCGACGCTGAAGTGAAGGGCTTCGCCGGATGAGCGTCGACGCCGCCCCACAGGAGATCGGGAGCGAGGTCCGCGGACGATGCGGCATCCTCACCCTGAACCGGCCCAGCGCGCTGAACGCGCTCAATCTCGCGATGGTGGAACGTCTCGAGACATTGCTCGGCGGGTGGGCTTCCCGGCCACTGGCGCGGTCCTCATCCGCAGCAGCAGCGAGCGCGCCTTCTGCGCCGGCGGCGACGTGCGCCCGCATGGCGGTGCGGATGGTCGGAAGGCACGACTTTGCGGAGGGCGTCCGCGCCGTACTCGTCGAAGGACGATGCGCCTGAGTGGGAGCCGTCGAGCATGGCGCTGGTAAGTGATGCGGACATTGCGTCGCTGCTGAAGCCAATGACCGATGAATTGGAATTAAGTAGATAATGCGGGCTGACCATTTCGGTATTCAACAGCACGTTCGAACATTCGAGGAAACTTGATGCAACAGGCGCTCGCAAGCTGCAGAAACTTAGAAGAACTACTCGCCGTGGCCGGCGGTCCGGTCAACCTGCTCCGCTCGTCAAGCTTCGGATCGCATGTCTTTCCCGGGATCCCGCCCGAATTCACCAACTGGCGCGACGAGCAGCGTGCATGGCGAGAGGGGTGTGCGCTGCTCGAGAGCTCCTACCACATGACGAGCTTGTACATGAGGGGACCGGGCACGAAGGCGCTGCTGAACCGTGTCAGCGCCAACAAGATCGGAGAATTTCCTGCGAACCGCGGCAAGCAGCTCATCACGGTCAGTCCCGACGGATATTTGATCGCCGACGGCATCTGCTTCCACACGTCTGACGACGTCTACCGCGTATCGGCGGGCCCGACCATCAGCGATTGGCTGCAGTTCAACGCAGAGTCGGGCGACTATGATGTCGAGATCGATCGGGACGAAACCACGGGTCTGAGGGGCGGCGAGCCGCGCCTGTACGTCTATCAGCTCCAGGGACCCTACGCCTTGCAGCTGATGACCGAAGTCACGGACGGAGCGCTGCCGGAGATCGGATTCTTCGCCATCGGCGAGTTCCGGATCAAGGGACGCCCGGTCCGCGCATTGCGGCATGGCATGGCGGGCGCACCGGGCTTCGAAATTTTCGGACCCTGGGCAGACCAGCCGGTCATCATGGACGCGCTGATGACGGCGGGCGAGAAATATGGTCTGCGCAAGGTCGGTGCGCTGGCTTTCCCCACATCCTCAATCGAGTCCGGCTGGATGGCCACGCCGCTGCCTGGAATTTACCACAGCGCGGAAATGAAGCCGTTTCGG
Organism: uncultured Sphingomonadaceae bacterium; assembly: GCA_964247375.1. Classification (GTDB taxonomy): domain Bacteria; phylum Pseudomonadota; class Alphaproteobacteria; order Sphingomonadales; family Sphingomonadaceae; genus Sphingomonas_I. The sequence goes on along the minus strand of CAXTUG010000158.1, from coordinate 1,357 downwards.
GAATGGCTGACCCCGCGGCATCGGCCGGCGCTCGCCTCCTTGGGAGGAAGCCTGGCGTCGCAGGACATCCGCGATTACTACATGGACCCGATCGAGATCGGCTACGGGAATTTCATCGATTTCGACAGAGACTTCATCGGGCGCGATGCGCTTGCCGAGAAGATCAAGCATAGAAGACGGAAGAAGGTCACGCTCGTCTGGAACGAGGACGACTTCATGGACGTCATGCGCGCATCATTGTTCAACGATGCAAGTCCGGCCCGCTTCCCCAAACTGCCGCTGTCGATCTACGCGACCTATCAATGCGATGAAGTCGTGAAGGACGGCAGGCGGGTCGGCGTGTCGCAATATGCCGGTTTCAGCGCGAACGCGCGGGAAATGCTGTCCTTGTCCCTCGTGAACATCGAAGATAGCGAGCCGGGGACCCAGTTGACGCTCCGCTGGGGCGAGCCGAACTCGCGGCGTCCCACTGTGGAGCGCAACGTCCTGCACGAAATCCGCGTTACCGTTGCGCCGGCGCCTTATTTCCAGAAGAAGATCAAGAAGGACGCCGAAGTCGCGGCGTAAGCGGTGCGCGCCGCTGTGACTTCGATCTTCGGGTGAGGGCACGGACGCTGCAGAGCAAGATGCCGCTCCGCCCTCGAACCGCGTCAGAACTGCTGGACTGAAGTCTGCCTGAGCACTCTGGTATTTGCGGTCTGCGAAGTTAGAAGGCGTCATGACGACGATGCCTTCCAAGCGGATTGCCAATGCCGACCGTGACACGCGGCAGCAGCTTATCGGCACCGCGATCAGGGAATTCGCGCTGCATGGTTTCGATGCGCCCTCGATACGCGATCTTACGACTGCAGCCGGCGTCAACCAGGCGGCGATCAACTATCATTTCGGATCCAAGGACGGCCTCATCAAGGCGATCTTCGATGAACTGGCGACGCCGGTCATCGACGAACGGCTGAACAGGCTGGACGAGCTGGAGCGTCAGGCGGGAGATGCGCCGCTCCCGTTGGAGACCGTCATCCGGGTGATGGTCGAACCCGTCGTTCGCCGCGCCAAGGAGGGCAAGGACGGGCAGCGAGATCTGGCCAAGCTGCTGCTGATCGCGTCGTCGCTCGGCTCCAAGCCGATCGAGCATCAGGTCGAAACCATGCACGACGAACTCGCCCTGCGGTTCGTGGCGGCTATTTGCAGGGCCGTGCCCCACCTGACGCGGGTCCAGGTGATGTGGAGATACAAGTTCAGCTTGGGCGCGCTGCTCTATACCTTGTCGGATCATATGCAGAATCATCGCTTGAGACGCTTGTCGCACGGCGAGTGCGACACGGAAAATCCTGACGAGATACTTGACAATCTCGTGCCT
>CAXTUG010000157.1:0-7598 GCA_964247375.1 uncultured Sphingomonadaceae bacterium | reverse complement strand
ACGATGATCGCGCCGCGGAAGCGCTGCAGCCAGGGCAGCGCCTCGACGAGGACGGACGCCTTCTGCGACGCCGTCAGTAGGGGTAGCTCGATCATGTGATCCCCGCTCAGCTCGAGTACGCGCTGTTCTCGTGCACGTAGTCGTGCGTGAGGTCGTTGGTCCACACCGTCGCGGCCGCGGATGTTGAGGCGCGACGCCATCGACGCGACATCGAAGCCGGTGGCGTAGACGATGACGTCGGCGGCGCGCTCGACCCCGTCCTGCGTCCTTACCCCGGTCGGCGTGATCGCCGTCACACGCTCCGTTACCAGTTCGGCCTGCGGATGCTGAATGGCCTTGAACCACCCGTTGTCGAGCAGGATCCTCTTCCCGAAGGGTGGGTATGACGGGGTGCACTTCGCCACCAGATCGTGGCGCTCGCTCAATTCGTTGCGCATGTGGGCCAGCATCTCGACGCGATGCCGGTCGTTGCGTTCGTTCAGCGAGCGCTCCGGATGCGGCCATGCGGGATCCTTGCGCAGGAGCGGCAGCAGTCCGTCCCCGTATCGCCACCACATGGTGAAGCGGAACCATGCCGCATAGAGCGGCACGTGGTCGAGCAGCCATTGCGCGGGTCCGATCTCTTCGTGGTACCGCGCGATCGGCCGCACCCACTGCGCCGTGCGCTGGTAGACGGTGATCCGTTCGACCTGGCCGACGATGGTCGGCACGATCTGCATGGCGGACGCACCCGTCCCGATGATCGCGATCTTCTTGCCGGCGACATCCAGCCCCTTGGGCCAGGCGGCGGAATGGAACGCGCATCCCTTGAAGGAGTCGGCGCCGGGCAGGTCGGGGACGGAGGGACGACCGAACTGTCCGATGGCGCTGACCAGCGCGCCGACGGTAAGCTCGTAAAGTCCCTTCGGACCCCGGATCATGACGGCCCAGTGCTTGCGCTCCTCGCTCCAGCAGGCGGCCTCGACGTTGCTGTGGAAGCGGATATGGGGCCGGACGCCGAAATCGTCGGCCGATCGACACAGGTAATCGTGTATCTCGTCACGCGTGGAGAAGTAGCGGCTCCACGCATAGGGCCGGACGAACGAGTAGGAGTAGGAGGGGTTGGGCGTATCGACGCCGGCGCCCGGATAGTCGTTTTCCAGCCACACGCCCCCGACATCGCCGTGACGCTCGACGATGATGTAGGGCAGACCGAGACGCTGAAGCCGGGCGCCCAGCGCGATGCCGCTGACGCCCGCGCCGACGATCAGGATGGGCGCGGGTTGGACCGCCGGCGGACTGCGCCAGGCGATGTCCCGCGGCGTGAAGCCGAGCTCCTCGCGCATCAGCGGCGCATATTCGGGAGGAACGTCTTCGCCGAGGCACACGTCCATCATCCGCTTCATCAGGGCATCGCCGGGATCGGTGATGGCCGGCTCCCGCTCCGCGCCTGCCACGAGGATGTCGAAGGCGGCCTGCCGTATCTCGTCCTGCTGCGCGGGCGGCAGACCGGCATCCTCGTCGGCGACCAGCTTCACGTCACGCTTGAGCCGGTAGGACAGCCACCGTTCGTCGCCGGTCATCTGAAACATGACCATCAGCAGCACGCGCAGGTCCGCGACCGCTAGTGCCGCCCGCAGCCCCCGTGCGAAGCCCCCCTCGTCTGAATGCATGGTCTCCGGCACCAGGCTCGCCATAAAATCCCTTGGATCAGGCACGTTCGACCGATCCTATCTCACAATATAGATGAACGGACAACCATAATGAAGGATGGTCCACCAGCCATTTTTTAGATTGTGGACGCGCAAACATGATCCGCCCGGCGGCGGCGAACGTGGTGGCGATGCGTTGGTCGTGCGGTTCCGGTGCGCGGCAGCGGCGCGGTTCGGGCTCAACCGGCGTGAGCGAGGCGCGGCATCAGGCGCAGCGCGTTGCCGCGCTCGATCGCGCCGCGTTCGGCGTCCGTGAGACGCAGGCTGTCGAAGTGCGCGATGTTCAGCGCCATGTCGTTGCCAATCGGGGAATCGGTGCCGAGTAGAATGTGGGATGCCGGAACGTAGGCGCGGAGCAGCGCCATCGTCACCGCATCGGCCGAACTCGAAATCTCGTAGTAGAGCTGGCGGCATCGTCGGGGAAGCTCCTGGGCAATCCGAACGTCGGCTGCGTGTCGGCCAGGACCTGCAGTCGTCCGATCCCCGCCATGAACAGGCCACCGGCATGGGAGAAGATCATGCGGAGATCGGGATAAAGGTCCGGCGATTTCGTCACGATCCAGTGCAGGATCGTCCGGCTCGTATCGATCGGATATTCGAGCAGCACGGCCGGTACGCCGGGGATCAGCTTCTGGCAGCAGGCGGGTGCGGTGGGATGCACGTAGACGACTGCTTTGCGCCGGTTGAGTTCCCTGAACACGGGCGCGAACAGCGGATCCGCCAGCCATTTGTCGCCGTAGCTGGTGGCGATGCCGATGCCGTCCGCCTTCAGCACGTCGAAGGCAAAGTCCAGTTCGGCAAGACTGCCCTCCACGTCGCGCAACGGCAGCGCCGCGAACATTCCAAACCGTCCCGGATGGTCTCGCACCATCGCCGCCATATATTCGTTGCAGGCCCGCGCCAGTTTACGCCCCTGCGCGACGTCTCCGAACCAGACGCCCGGGCTCGAGATGGAACAGACCGCCGTCTCGATGCCGTTCGCATCCATCTGGGCCAGGGCGACCGCCGGCGACCAGGCGCGCGCGCGTGCCAGGAAGCTGGGCGGCAGCGTCGGCGCCACGACGTCGACCCAATCGGGCACCATCGGATGATAGTGGATATCGATCCGGCGACGCCCGGACCTGGACATGGCCGCCGCCGCATCACCCGTCATCGCCGTCAAACCCAGCCCGGCGAGGACGTGGAGGATGTCTCGCCGGGCCAGGGCCGGGTCAGCCATGCGCTGCCACCTGCCGCGCACGGTAATGTGAGTCCCGCACGGCGGCCTCGGCGACCTGCCGGCCGACGGCGCGCAACTGCTGCACGAAGGCGTCCACGGTGCACGCACCGTCGGCGAAGACGCCGCCGGCGCAGTTGATGCCGGCACCGAGCGGCGTCGGCCAGCCCCGCAGCGCATGCACGATCGAGCGAAGCGCCGCCAAGGTCGAGCCCGTCGCCTGCCAACCATAGGCGGTGGCGATCAGCCCTACCGGCAGGCCGTCGAAGTAGACGCGCGGGTCGGCGGCCATATCCTCGGTATAGTCGATCGCGTTCTTCACCAGGCCGGAGATGCTGCCATGGTAGCCCGGGCTGGCGACGATCACCCCGTCCGCCTTCCGCATCGCCGCCACCAGCCGCGTCGCCGCGTCGCTCACCTTTCCTTCGGGAACGCCGTAATGCGGCAGCTGCGCCAGGATCGCGCCGCCGAACAGCTCGATTTCCGCGCCATGCTCCGCGGCGGCCCCAAGCGCGATCTCCAGCGCCTGTTCCGTCGAGGAGCCCGGCCGGACCGTGCCCCCTATGCCGACGATATAGGGCTTGGCGCGATCTTCGGGCCTGCTGGTGTGTACGCGGCTCATCTGCCTCCTTCTCCGGAACAGCAGAAAGGATCGGTGGCGGGCGACATCCGTCAGGCCGCGTTGCTCTGGCGAAGCGCTGCGTTGACGGCAGGCATCACCTTCTCGGCCATCAGTTCCATCGAGCGGCGGCCGAGCGCCGGATCGGTCCAGTTCTTGCCGGCATAGAGCAGCTTGCCGAAACCGCCCGAAATCTCGTTCAACTCCAGGATCCTGTCGATCACCTTGTTGACCGATCCGGTGATGACGCACTGATCCAGTGCATAGTCGAGCGTGACGTCCTCGTCCGGGACGGACTCGTCGCCCTTGAACATGCGCAACGCACGGCCCTTGCTGAACTTCTTGTGGAAGTGATGGAAATGCTCGCGATACGGGCTGTGCGCATCGGTGCGGCCGTAGCGTTCCGCCGTCGCATCGTCGTCGGCCACGAAGATCGCGCGCACTACGCGCCACGCGTTGCGATCGGCCTGCCGGCCGGCCTCGGCGCAGCCCGCGGCATAGCCCTCCCAATGCTGGCGCAGCCTGGTCCCGGCGATCGTATCGGACGACATCAAGGACCAGCCCCGGCGGCCAAAGCCCGCCACGCGGCTGGAGCGCGCATCGCCGGAAGCGGCGAGGATGGGCGGATGCGGCCGCTGGAGCGGCTTCACCATCTCGCCGATGCCGAGCTCCGGCCAGTGGCTGCGCTCGGTGCTGATGTTCCAATGCTTGCCGACGATCCGGAAGGGTGCGCTGCCCCGCCATATCGCGAGTACCTGGTCGATCGCCTCCTCGAACATCTCGTTGCGATCGGCCTCCAGCAGCCCGAGCGATTCGGCGTCCGCGCGCGACACGCCGGGTCCGATGCCGAACAGGAACCGGCCCTTTAGCATCGTGTCGACCATCGCGACGTTCGAGGCGATCACCGCCGGATGGCTGAAGGTCAGGTTGTGGACACCCGTGCCGAGCTTGATGTGCCGGGTCTGACCGGCCAGCCAGGCAACGAACATGAGGGCGTTCGGTACCGTTTCCGAGACGTCGAACATGTGCTCGCCGCAGAAAGCCTCGCTATAGCCCAGCTCGTCGGCGAGGACGAAGATATCGCGATCCTCGTGCAACGATTCCGTATAGTCGCGCCCTTTGGGGTGGACCGGTTGGGTGAAGAAGCCAAGTTCCATGAGCTCTACCTGCCTTTTCAGATCGCCTTGGTGGTGCCGCCGTTGACGATGAGCGTCTGTCCGGTGATGAAGCCGGCATCGTCCGAGGTGAGGAAGGACATCGCGCCGACCAGATCCTCGGGAACGGCGGTCCGCTTGATCGCCTGACCTTTCGCGATGATGTCGAAGATGGGCTTGTCGCCGACCTCCTCTTCCGTACGCGGCGTGCGGGTGAACCCGGGCGCGATGCAGTTCGCGACCACGCCGTGCTGCCCGAATTCGTTGGCCAGCGCGCGGGTGAAACCGATCACCGCGCCCTTGGAGGCGAAGTAGGGATAGAAGCCGCTCGCGATCGAATTGATCATGTCCGACGCGATGTTGACGACCCTGCCGTAGCTGCGTTCCGCCATGCCGGGCACGAGGGCCCGGCAGATCAGGAACATCGCATCGACATTGACCGCCATGGTGCGGCGCCAGTCGTCGGGCGTCGTATCGGCCAACGCCGCATTCCGCAGGATGCCGGCATTGTTGACGACGATGTCGCACCGTCCGAAGCGTTCGCCGATCGCGCCCGCCATCCGCTCGACCTGCGTCTCGTCGGCAATGTCGACCTGGAGGAAGGCGGCGTCGGAGGCACCGGCGCGCTTCAGCGTATCCGCGAGCGCGTCGGCTGCCGCCAGGTCCACCGCGACAACCGTCGCGCCCTCGGCCGCCAGCCTGGTCGCGAATGCCAGTCCCAGGCCCTGGGCGGCGCCGGTCACCAGTGCGACCTTGCCCTTCTTGGATCGGATCGGCTGATCCATCTTATCTCCTCCGTGCCGTCGGCGTACGGTTCAGTTCGGCTGCGGGCGATCTACGGCGGCGCCGGTCATTCGATGTAGCCGAGCTCCCGCCAATATTGCTCGGCGACCGGATGGAGCGGCACGTCGATCGGCACGTCCGGCGCGTTCGTCAGCATCCGCCGGATCGGCAGATCGTCCTGCTGTATCGGACCCCAATTCCACGGGATCGAGCTTTTGCGCGCTTCCATCGCCTCACAGAATTTGCGGATCAGGAGCTCGGGTGCGTCCGCGCGCGTGAAGATGGGCCAGCCGCTGAAGTCGACCGTCTGAACGTCCCGGTCGAGCCACTTGTAGAATTTCTGTTCGAGCTTGGCGGGCTTGAAGCCTTGCCTGACCAGTTCGGCCAAGCGCTCGTCATTTATCTCCAGCAGGCGCATGCCGAGATTGGGCAGCGCGTTGACCCAGATGATCACGCCTTCTTCAAAGATCGCATCCAGCTCGCCGCTGCCGACGCGGGCGAGGCGCGACGCGTGGCCGGGCGGGGTCTGCGGCGGCATCGGCTGGTCGTACGAGATCGAGCCGCCCCACGAGAGGATGTCGTCATAGCCGAAGCCGTGCGCACGCAGCACCATCTCGACCATCAGGCTGGTGCTGGCGTCCAGCGAGCCGCGGACCGACAGCCGCAGCGGGTATCTTTTCTCCCGAATGTCGTCGAGCGACGTCAGCCCGGTATCCTCCTTCACGGCAAAGCCGAGCTGGTCGTAGTGCGGCATCACCGCGATGAGCGCGACCTCCTGCGGCTGGGAGAACATGCCGACGCCGCGGTGCGCCATCGACAGGATCACGGACGGGTTCAGGATCGAGATGTCGAGCTCGCGACGAAAGACCTTCTCCACGGAGCTGGGATGGTTGGCGCCGTAGAGCCGGAACTTGCCCAGTTCGTCGCCCTGGCTGCGCAGATCGATCGTCGCCTCGCGATACGGCCAATCCCAATCGGTCATCATGTGCGAGACGGTCTCGAGCATCAGCTTGGAGCGGATGTTGAGCGGATCGATCGGCCCGACTCCGGGCGGAATGATCGACGGGACGCCCCCTTCCTTGAGGGGAACCGGAGGAGCCTCGTAAGCCATTGTCATTCTTCCTTCACGATTTCGGTCGGGCGATCGGGCCGGGATCAAAGTCTGTGCGTCGGCGGTAGCTCGCTGCGCGTCAGCTGACCGGCTCAAGTCTGCCGACCTGCTCCTCTTCGATCATCCGCGCCAGCTTGCGGCGGGCGCGTACCCCGCCCTCGTCGATGCGCAGCAGCAGCGGATTCATGTCCCAGAAGTCCTTGTCGCCCATGACCGCCTGCTGCGCGCTGATCATCGGCTTGTCCTCGTTCGCGAAGGCGGCGTTCAGCGCCGCGGACAGCCGCGCGTTGAGCGCCTCGTCGTCCATCATGAAGTTCCGCGTCTGACCGAAGAAATAGTGCGTGGTATGCTCGGTCTCGGGCGTCATGACGTGCGCGCTGAGCATCTGCGCCGCCTTGTCGCGGGGGGTGCCGGTAAAGCCGGTCGTCGCATCGAGCGTCATGATGGAGGGCGCCGACCAGTCCACGTCGGTCCACGTGTCCACACGGTCCTCGTCTCCCATGTGGAACATGAACCGTTCGACCGGGGCGGGAATTTCGTTGGTGAAGTGGTATTGGATGGTGACGCGATCCTCGGTCTCGCCCACCTTCGCCCTGGCGCGGGTCAGCGCACCGCTCCCGAGCGTCGACTCGTGGAGGTAATCCGCGTGGGTGAGGTCGAGGATATTGTCGACGAAGAGCTGGTAATTGCCTTCGCCGAGGATGTACCCGGCGCTGAAGGCGGCGTCCGGCGACTGCGCCAGGAAGTCGAGATCGCGCAGCAGGTCCGGTGACGCCGCTCCCGGATCGCCCATCCAGATCCAGAGCGCGCGATACGCCTCGATCACCGGATAATGGCGGACGACCATGCCGGCGAGAACCGGCCCGTGCGGATTGCGGACGCACTGCCCCAATCCGTCGAAGCCGAGGCCGTGATAGCCGCATACGAGTGCGCCTTCCACGACCTTGCCGCGGCTGAGCGGCGCGAAGCGGTGCGGGCAACGATCCCGAACCGCGCGCGGCTCGCCCGCCGCGTCGCGGAAGAG
>CAXTUG010000156.1:0-7620 GCA_964247375.1 uncultured Sphingomonadaceae bacterium | reverse complement strand
GAAGCTCATGGCCCGCACGCGCGCGGCCATCCTGGAGGCCGCGCGCGACGCCTTCCTGAGCCAGGGCTATGAAGGCGCCAGCATGGAGGGGATCGCCGCCAAGGCGAACGTGTCGATCATGACGCTGTATCGCCACGCGCGAGGCAAGGACAATCTGTTTGCCGCCGTCGTCTCCAGCGTGTGCCATCCTGCGGACGAGGCCGAACAGGCGATGATCGATGAATCGCTGCAGAAATCGCTGCAGGACATTCTGATCTTCGTCGGCATGATGTTCCAGGATCGGCTCGCCAGCCCTACCACAGTGGCACTGTGCCGCGCGGTCATGGTGGAGACGGCGCGGCATCCGCAGCTGGCGACGATGGTCTATCACGGCCTCATCAGCGCGCATGAAGACGCGCTCGACGCCTTTCTGGGCCAGCGCCCCGAAGCCGCCCTGACCGACCCCGTTCTGCGGCGCAGGCTCAGTACGACGTTCCTGGATCAACTGGTCGGCACGGACATCCTGCGGGTGCTGCTGGGCCTGGGCGGGACGCCTGAAGAGGAGCGGCTCGGCCGCGCCGAGCGGGCTGCAGCGGAGCTGCTCCGCGAGCTGCGCCGCAGCGACAAGGTCGCCGCACAGAAGGGTTGATGCTACGGCGCACGCGCGGCATCCCGGCCGTACGACGGGGCGTGACCGGGAGATGCAGGCGTTTATTATAGAACGCTGCGCCACCATTCATTTTGTGTCATATCGACATGCTTCAAGTTGACACGCATTCTGCCATCTTTATCGTCATTGTCCGGGAGGCTGCCACCCGTGGAGCGCGCATTGAAGAAACCTAGGAGTGCTGGCGGCCCCCCTCGCGCCGAGAAGAAGGTCGCGAAACCCAAGCTGACGCGCGCCGAGAAATCCGAGAAGATACGGAACGATCTGTTTCACGCCGCGGCCAAGGTGGTGGGGGAGCAGGGTTATCTGAACGCGATGATCCTCATGATCACGCAGAAGGCGGACGTAGCGAACGGGACCTTCTACAATTACTTCGAATCCCGCCAGGACCTGTTCGACCAGATCCTGCCGCGCATGGGGCGGGAGATGCTCCAATATATCACCGAGCGGTCGGCCGGTGCCAACGAGTTCGAACGCGAGGTAAAGCGGTTCACGGCCTTCTTCGACTATCTGGACGAATATCCTGAATTCTACCGCGTCTTGTACGAGGCCGAGGTGTTTGCGCCGACCGCCTTCGAGGCGCATACCGCACAGGTGACGAAGGGCTATGCCGGCTTGCTGCGTCGGGCGCTGAACGCGGGCGAGATTACGGGCTACTCGTCCCGGGAACTCGACGTCCTCGCACTCATCCTGATGGGCGCACGGCATTACATCGCCATGCATTTTCGCAGTCTGGCGTCGGACGACGGCCATCTGCCGGACTGGGTCGCGACCACGTACAGGAAGTTCATCATCGGGGGTCTGCAGGCGGTAGCCGAGGACAAGTAACTTCACGGCTCCGCGCGTCTCGTTGCGGCCGGATCGTCGCAACCTCGCCGGACGCGCCAGCATTCCGTGATTAAATTGAAGCTTTCACCGCTCATGCTGAGTAGCGACCGGGTAGCCCCGCAGGGGCGTATCGAAGGCTCGTATCGAAGCACGGGGACGATCCTGCGATACGCGGCTGCGCCGCTACTCAGGATGAGCGGGTAAATCTTGCAGTAACGCTCTACCGGCGCGCCCGGCAACTTGATGTCAGATCATTCGCGAATTGGGTTCGAGCCCGACCAGCGCACGGCCGTGCTGTTCCATCGACGTGTCATACTCGAACACCAGGTGGGTCGACAGCGTGATGATGTCGCGCATGGCGCGGTTGAAGTGGCTGCCGGACACGTGCGCGGTCGTACCCGCCCCCTCGACGAGCAGCATGGCCGTGTCGCGGCACATCGTCACCGCTTGGGCGAGCTGGGCGCGGATGGCCAGACGCTCCGCCAGTTTCTCGGCCGCCGGCAGCACGCCCCAGACCATGAGGCGCCGCGCGGCGTCGCGGAGCATGATCTCCGCCGCGCGCGCCATCAGGTCCGCGCGGGCGAGGCGGCCCTGGGTCTGCGGCTTGTCCATGGAAACCGACGTGGAGAAGGTGCGCATCTGCGATTTTACGCGATCCTGGTAGATCTTCACCATCGCGCGCGTCGCGCCGATCACCGGTATCGCCGCCGACATTCCCAGGAACGGAAGCAGCGGCACACTGTACATCGGATTGTCGTGCACCATCCGCGTCGCGTCGCCGCCGCCGAAGATGTCGCGCGCCGTATGGTGCTCGGGCACGAACACGTCGTTGAACACGATGTCGTTGCTGCCCGTGCCCGCCATCCCGCTCATGTACCAGGTGTCATGGACCTCCACCTCGGACGCCGGCACCACGACCGAGAGCGGCACGGGCTCGCCGCCTTCCTGCTCGAGCAGCGCGAGGCCGATCACCCAGTCGGCGTGCATGCAGCCGGTACCCCACTTCCAGTGGGCCGATACGCGATAGCCACCCTCGACCGGCACCGCCCTGCCCGGCGGGTTCGCGGTGTAGGGGGCGATGACGTAGGGATTTTTCCCGTTCCAGAGCTCGTCCTGCACCTCGACCGGCCACTTGGCGAGCATCCAATTATGCTCGATGCAGAAGGTCGCGGTCCATGCCGTCGATGCGTCCGCTTCCGCGATCGCCAGCCCGACGTCGATGAACGAGTCGAAGTCCGCTTCCAGGCCGCCGAAGCGCTTGGGGATGAGCATGTAGAAGATGCCGCTGGCGCGCAGCGCGGACCAGACTTCGTCGTCGGGTCGACGCAGCTTCTCCGCCTCGGACGCACGGCTCAGGATCAGCGGCTGCAACGCTCTGACCCGCCGAACGAGCTCGGCCGGGGTAAGCCCGGCTACCTCTTCGCGGCTCAGGAAATCATCCCCGGCGGGAATACGGCGGTCGGCGAAGGCTGGCATGGGTGTCATATCGTTCATGGTGCTGATCCTCTCGGCCTATCTTGTCCGCGGCGTGATCGGGTCGATGCCGGCGCCGCACACCCCGGCCAACCGCCCGGAAGATCGTGTCGGGATCACAGGACGGCTCGCGGTACGGGCAATCCGGCGACCGGCACGGGCAGGGCGACGAGCGTTGCCGATTCCTGCCCGGCATGGCTGCCCGACGTGACGAACGCCGTCCGCAGGCCGTCTCCGCCGAAGTGAACGCTGGTCGTCAGCGGAACGCGCATCGGCATCCACGTCCTTATACTCCCGTCGGGCTCCATCACCACTATCGCGGATGCAAGGGCGAGCGCCAGCCAGAGCGAGCTGTCGGATGCCACCGCCATTCCGTCGGGAAGCGCCCCGTCGAATTCCGCGAGCACGCGACGGTCGGACCAGCCGTGGGATCCCGCGGTAAACTGGTAGACGCAGCGGCGCAGGCTGTCGGACACGAACACCGACCGGCCGTCCGGTGAGTAGGCGACGCCGTTGGGATGGCCGATGTCGTCGGCGAGGATCCTCGCGCCGCCGCGGCTGACCTCGATGAACGCGCCGGTCCCGGATCCGGTCGGCGGCGCCGGCGCATAGGCGTCGATCGCATGCGGGTTGATCGAGCCGGGGCCGAGCGCGCCGACGACGACCGCGCCTCCGGGCGCTACCGTCAGATCGTTGAAGCCGATGACGGGGCGGGCAAGGCGGTCGCCGTCCAGGACGACTTGGGTCTCGCCGTCCGTCCGCTTCACCGCAACATTGCGGCCCGAGACCACCAGGTCGCCGGTTTCGGTAAGCGCGAGGCCACCGATGCCGCGCCGGTGCGGCACGGCGATGTCGATTGCGCCCGTTGCGAGGTCAGCCCGGTAGACTCCTCCCTCGGTGACGTTCGTGAAATATACGCCGCCGGCGCCATCCCAGGTGGGCGCCTCCAGAACGCCGGCGCCGGTGAACAGCGTCTCGGCCTGAACGGCCTGGTCCGAAGAACGGCCGGTTCGATCGGTCGCACCGGGACACGTCGACGATCGCTCGTCGGCGGACAGAGCAGGCGCATCAGGCATCTTCGAAATAACTGGATTTGTGCGCAGTTGCGCTCGATGTCGCGCCGGGAGCGACGAAGTCCACGTTGAAGGCGACGGAGAGCTTGTGGTGCAGCAGCCGCTCAAGCTCGCTCTGGTCGATCGCGGCATGCGGGTGCCGCTCGACCTTGATGCGCACGGGACCGGGCAGCGTATATTGCCCCTTGGGCCGAACGATGCGGAACTCGGGACCGATGCCCTCCACGTCGCTCAGCATGGCGCGGACGGCGGACGGAAAGAGATTGACCCCGCGCACGATCAGCATGTCGTCCGCCCGGCCGATGCACCGGACCTGCGGCGTCTGCCGGCCGCAACTGCACGGGCCCATCCGCGTCACCTGCACGATGTCGCGATGCTTGAACCGCACCACCGGCGTCGCTTCGCGCCGGATATGAGTGTAGACGAGTTCGCCGACGACGCCCTCCTCGATCCGCTTGGGAAGGTTCGTATCGGGGTCGACGATCTCGAACGAGACCGCGTCGGCGCCGATGAAGTGCATACCCTGCTCGTGCTCGCACTCCGCCCAGCAGATCGGCGTCACGTCCGTACCGCCCATGACCTCGCGCAGGGTGGCGCCCCACATCGATGAGAGCCGTTGCTTGACCTCGGGGATGCCGCCGCCCGGCTCGCCCCCGGTAAGCATATGGCGCAGACCGAGCGATGCGGGCTCGATCCCCAGTTCGATCGCGCGCTCGCCGAGCATCATAAGGAAGCCGGGCGTCGCCGAGATGCCGCTCGGGCGGAAAATCTGCATGAGCTCGAGGATCTTGTCGCGGCCGGCTTCCGCGCCGATGGGCAGGATGGTGCAGCCGAGCTTGAGATAGCCCTGCACCATGCAGAGACCGCCGATCCAGCCGCGGCTCATGGAAAAGGCGTGGAGGACCGTGTCCTCCGGCCTGAACCCGATCGCCACGTAACCGCGCCGGAGGATCTCGGCGAACATGTCGGCATCGTGTTCCGTCAGGGCGATGGCCATGGGACGGCCGGTGGTCCCCGACGAGGTCTGGATCTGCCGGATCGTGTCGCGGGGCGCAGCCAGGTGGTCGCCCAGCGGCGGCGTACGATCCAGGCTGTCGCGCATCTCCTCCTTGACGGTCACGGGCAGCGAGGAGAGGTCCCGCAGATCGGGTATGTCGGCACGATCAAGGCCGGCCGCCGCGAATTTGTTTTGGTAAAAGGTGGAACGATCCCACAGATAGGCCCACTGCTGCTCCCACAGCGCCTGCCGCTGCGGCTGCATCGAATCCCAGGCGCTGCTTTCCCATCGTGTCGGGGAGTATGACGTCATCACCACCTCTGCTGTATACTGCATGCTCCGGGCGTTTCCATCACTACCAAACTGTGATGGCGTGATCAATGGTCCATCAGTCAACTTTAGATATGAGCATGGGCGATCCATCGTGATAAGGGGCCGCTCCGCGGATCGATAGTGATCGCGCACGTACCGTGCACCGGATGCCCTATTGTCACCTGTCGCGACGTCGGGTCTTTACGAAATATGATTCAGCAGCCATTATTGCTGACGAGACAGGCTTGGGTAGTTCCATACGGACGGCTTTCTTGATCGTGGATGACCTGCCGGCGCCCTCCGCTTCGGGCGTGCCGCCGTAGCCGGCGCATTCCGGTCGCGACTGTCGATTTCTCGCCGCGCTCTTGAAGGAAAGACGGATATGAAACTGGTTGTGCTTCCTCCCACCGGTGCGCGTGTGACTCCGGAGGAGCGTCATGCGAAGCGACCGATCGGCCGCGATGTCGAGACCTATCGCAAGACGCTGGCGGATCTCGAGATGCTGGCGCTCGCCTGCGACAAGGAGGGCGTGGACGCCTTCGGCGTGACCGAACATCACTTTCACACCGAGGGCAACGAGTCGATCCCCAACAGCCTGCTCTGGTACTCGAAGCTGGCGGCCCAGACCGAGCGGCTCAAATATATTCCCCTGTCGATCGTGCTGCCCGCCAACGATCCGATCCGCGCGGCCGAGAATGTCGCCTTCTTCGACAATATGTTTCCCGACCGGCTCGCCGGCGTGTGCTTCGCCCGCGGTTACGTGACCCGCTGGATGCAGACGCTCACCCAGCGGGAACGGATCGGCGCCGGACCGATCGACCTGGAGGCCAACGCGCTCAACCGCGAAATCTTCAACGAATATCTGGACGTCGTCATCAAAGCCTGGACGGAGGACACGTTCAACCACAACGGCAAGCATTACCAGGCGCCCTATCCCGCCACCGGCATTCCGCACTGGCCGGTCGCCAGCTGGACGCGTGATTTCGGCGGCGAGGGCGAGGTCGATGACGAGGGCACGGTCCACAGGATCGGCGTCGTGCCGAAGCCGGTAAAGGTACCGGACATCTGGATACCCTATACGCACTCCTACGAGACGCTCATCCAGGTGGCGCAGCGCCAGTTCACCACGATCATCTACGACGGGCAGCCGGAGCGCTTCCGCAAGGCGTGCGAGGACTATCAGGCGGAGGCCGCCAAGGTGGGGCTGCACAAGCGGCTCGGCCAAGGCATTGCGCCGCTGCGCAAGGTCTATCTCGGCGATACGTTCGAGGAAGCGTTCGAACTGGCGGTCGCGACGGGCGGATATTGGTTCAACAATTATTTCAGCCTCTGGGGCGTCAACGAGCAGAGCCGCATTCCGTCGGACGACCCCACCAAGATGGTGACCTTCGCGAGCGATCGTGAATGCGCTCAGCGGATGTACGATCAGGGCCAGATGCTCTGCGGCACGCCGGATGACGTGAGCCGCCAGCTGGAGTCGCTGCAGCGCGTGCATGGCGACGACGGCGACGTCGAATGGCTGATCTGGGAATATTGGGTCGCGCCCGACACGTCGCGCGATCGCCAGCTGGATCAGCTGGACATCTTCATGAACAAGGTGTGGCCGCGGTTCAAATAGGCAGCGCTGCCGGCAGCGCGTGATGGAGATCCGATGGCGGTTCCGACCTTATCCACGACGCTGGTGCTCACCGGGCTTCTGGCCGCGTTCTTCGCGTTCGGAGGAGTCGCCAATTTGATCGGCCCCAGGACCATCGTCGAGGACTTCGTGCGCTGGGGCTATCCGCGCCGGTTCCATCTCGTGACCGGCGCGCTCGAGCTCGTCACCGCGGCGCTGCTGCTCTCTCCGATGACGCGGATGGCCGGCGCCGTGCTGGCCATCTGCATCATGGGAGCGGCGGTCGCGACCCTCGTCTTCCATCGTGAGTATGGGCACGCTCTGCCGGCCCTCGTCGTAATCGGTTTAACCGTCCTGCTCGTTTGGCGCTGACGCTGCAGAATCTGGTATCGGAGAGGCATATGGTTGTGAGCCATCCAGGCAAAGCAGAGCAGCCCTGCGCTGACAGGCACAGGCGACGCGCGCCTGCCTGCTCCGGCGATGCAGTGACGCCGGGAGATGGCGGATGACGATCGATCTCACGGGCGCGTCGGCGTTGGTGACCGGCGGCGCACGAGGCATCGGCTTCGCCTCGGCGGCGCGCCTGGCCGGCGCCGGCGCACGCGTCGCCATTGCCGACCGGCGGATCGATCTCGCGCGGGAAGCCGCGATCGAGATCGGTGCGGACGCCTTCGAG
>CAXTUG010000155.1:0-7627 GCA_964247375.1 uncultured Sphingomonadaceae bacterium | reverse complement strand
CCGCTAGACCGCGGCGCCATGGCCGTTTCAGGCGGTGGCGGGAAAATCACCGTCGATCCGACATCTAGCGTCGCGCGCGAGTTTGCCGCCGGTGGGGCTTTGATGCACGGTTCTTCGATGCGCGATGCCGCGACGATCGCTCCGGTTTGGCTGAGCGTCGTCAACGGCGATCTCTCCTTCGCTCCCTTCCCGGTCCTGGTCGGCCATTTCGCCGGCGACTCCCTGTCGGGAGCCGAGGCACGATGCGATCGGGCGCTCGGCGGCGCCTTGTCCCGGCGATACGCGCTCGGCGTCTATCCCGCCGCACTCGGCAGCGCCGTAGTGGAGCCGCATCCGAGCGCGCTCCGTCCGCCCGGCGTCGTGATCGGGCTGGGCGACATGGCCAGCTTCAATGCCGGCGCGATCCGGCGGGCGATGATCGCCGGCCTGCTGGAACTGGCGCTGTCGCCGCTCGCCAAACCGGAGGCGGGAACGCCGCTCGACATCTCGCTGGCCCTGCTGGGCACGTCGGCCGGCGGCATCTCCGTGAGCGATGCGCTGCAGGCGACGCTCGGCGCCATCCTGGAGGTGCAGCGCAGGCTGCACGAGCGCAGCCTGCCGCCGTTCGGCGAGATCCAGATCGTGTCGCGCATGGAGGATGACGCGCATCTCGTCTGGCACGCGCTGCGGCGGATGCTGGCGACACCGCCCTACGCCGACGCCTTCACCGGCGGTGACGAGGTCGTCTACGCGGCCGGCGCGGCGCGGCGCGTGGCGCCCGAGGAAGCAGGCGACCGGTGGCGCGCGATCCAGATCGAGCGGGCCACGCTCGCCGACGGAAGCCAGGGATTCCGCTTCGCCGCGGTCGGCAATCGCGCGCGGACCGAGGGCTATCTGGTCGGATCAGGCCAGAATTTCGTGCGCAGCTTCATCGACGGTGCGATCGCCGGACAGACGTCGCAGCTGCCGGGTTCCTCCCCTGCCCGCGCATTGTTCGAGCTGGTATGGCCGCGCGACCTGAAACAGGCCAGCCACGAGGACCGCAACCTGCGCCTGATACTGGACGGCGACGCGGCCACGCTGCCGTTCGAGCTGATGGACGATCGCGGCGAGCATGCCAACAACGCGGAAGGGCAGCTCAAACCGCCGGCGGTGCGGCACGGGTTGATCCGCCAGCTGGTCCAGCAGAGTTTCGCGCCGATCCAGTTCACCGCCCGCGGCGGATGCTCCGCGCTGGTGATCGGCGATCCCTGCGGCGGCACGCCCGCGATAGGCTTCGCGCCCCTGCCCAGCGCACGCACCGAGGCCGAGCAGGTAGCCAAGGCGCTGGAAGGCTATGGCTACATGGTCACGCGCCTGATCGGCGATGCGGTCACGCCGGCGGAGGTGGTGCAGACGGTATTGCGCGGCGGCTGGACGATCATCCACGTCGCCGGCCATGGCGTGTACGAATATGCCTTCCGCAGCGACCGCGACGCGCAGGCGACCGACCCGACCAGGCCCTTACCCCGCTATACCGGCGTGGTGCTGAACGAGTGCATGGTGCTGTCGCCTGCCCTGCTGCAGAGCATGCCCGATCCGCCGACCCTGGCCTTCATCAACTGCTGCGACCTGGGCACGATCGACGTGACCGACGAGCAGGCGCTACGTGCCAGCGGCCGGCCGGAGCTGGCGGCAAGCTTCGCGGCGGAGCTGATCGCACTCGGCAGCCGCGCCGTGATCGCGTCGGGGTGGGAGCTGAACGACAATCCCGCGCTCGACTTCGCGCTGACCTTCTACTCCGACCTGCTCGGTGCGGGCGAGAGCTTCGGCGAGGCGGTGCGCCATGCGCGGGAGGTGGCCTATGACGGCTACGGCGCCAGCAGCACGACCTGGGGTGCCTACCAATGCTATGGCGAGCCCGACTGGCGGTTGAGCACCGAGGCGGGCGCACCGACCCGTCCCCCGCCCCCGCTCTGCTACGGCTCACCCGCGGAAGCGCGGGCCGAGATCGAATCGCTGACCGGCCTGGCGGGCCTGGACACTCGTTTCGACGGCTGGCGGACAGACCTTATCGCGCGGTTGCAATCCATCGAAGCGTGGATCAGGGCCAAGGGCTGGATCGATCGGCCGCACGTGGCGGAGGCGCTCGGGCACGCCCACGTGGCGCTCGGCCAGACGGCGCAGGCGAAGACGTTGTTCGAGGAAGCGCTGACGCACGATGCCAGACCGTCGCTGCAGCTGATCGAGCTGCTGGCCGAATTGCGCATCCGCACCGCGCATGAGGCGGAGCATCCGCGGGACGCGATCGCGCAGGCGCGGCAGAGCCTGATCAGCCTCTGCGAGATCGCCGGCGAGACGCCCGTTCGAATGACCCTGATCAATGAAGCGGCGGAACGCGTGGCGGCGCTGACCTAAAGGTGGATGGCCTCATACACATAGCAAGTCATTGCGAGCGCAGCGAAGCAATCCACATGGCCCGACGCTGGATTGCTTCGTTGCGCTCGCAACGACGACTTAGCGCAAACACTGTGCTCAATCGTCTCGGTTCGCTCAGCACGACCGGCTCGTATCTCAAGCACGATGTTCCAAGTCTGTTAACCCTCGCATCAAGCGCTCACTCACCCTTGCAGCGTATCTCCTTGCCGCGCTTGTTATAGCAGCGCGGATCGTCGACCGGGTTGAACGGCACTGCCGGATCGCGGAGCGCAAAGGCCTGATCGCCGACCGGGATCAGGCTCTTGCGCAGCTCCAACATGCGCTCGGACGCGACCTCGGCGAGGTGGCCGCGCGTCTGTTCCAGGGTCTCACGACCGACCGAGGAGGCGGTCTCGCAGAAGATCATTTGCGCCTGCAGCGTGGAGAAGCTGTTGTAGGTCTTCGTCGTATAATCGTCGAACGCGGTCTGCCAGGTCTTCGCGTTCACGCGCTTGAAGTAGCCGCCGAGCGTCTTGTAGGCGCCCTGCAGTTCGGCCGCGTGCTGACGCAGCATGTTGTTGTAATTCTCGACCGTGCGCAGCGCCGGCGCAAACTGGCATTGCAGCGCAGCGACGTTCAGGCCCGCGCGCATCGTCCAGATCAGGCCCGCCTGCAGCTCTTTCGGCTGGGAGCCCGGCAGCGGCAGGGCGATGCCCGGTTCGGCGCCCGTCACCGGGCCGCGCTGCAGGGTCGGCCGCGTCCAGAACAGATAGGCCTGAGCCGGCGCTGCCAGACTCATGATGGCCGCCCCGCTCAGGGCAGCGGGGAACCAGCGAAACGTCATTCTTGCGAGCATCCTCA
This sequence comes from uncultured Sphingomonadaceae bacterium, assembly GCA_964247375.1. GTDB lineage: Bacteria > Pseudomonadota > Alphaproteobacteria > Sphingomonadales > Sphingomonadaceae > Sphingomonas_I. The sequence goes on along the minus strand of CAXTUG010000155.1, from coordinate 4,390 downwards.
TGCCCCTAGCCTAAGCGGCTTTGCGCATGGGGGAAAGCACCGGCTTCATCGGCAAACAACCGTCCGGCGCATCGCGGACGCCTAGTGTCGATATTGGCGGCGCAGCGCGTAGCGACCCTCGTCGAACGGCTCGAACATGCCAGGGATGGCGGGATGGTCGATCGGCTCCTCGCTCTCGTCATGCTCCAGATTCTGCTGGCTGACATAGGCGATGTAGCTGCTGTCCGCATTCTCGGCGAGCAGGTGGTAGAAGGGCTGATCGCGATCGGGCCGCACGTCCTCCGGGATGGCGGCATACCATTCCTCGCTGTTGGCGAAGACCGGGTCGATGTCGAAGATGACGCCGCGAAAGGCGAACAGACGGTGGCGCACCACCTCGCCGATGCCGAAACGCGCTTCGGCGATCGACGGGAGAGCCTCGCGGCCGGCGGAGGGAAGCGGATTCGGACGGGCTGGGATCATGCGCATAATCTAATGTTCGCTCATCGCGGTGCAACCCGCGCTTGGCAAGTGCGGTTCCGTACGTTAGGGGCTCCGCTCCTTCGACCGGACCCCTACACGGAGAGGTGCCAGAGAGGTCGATTGGGACGGTCTCGAAAACCGTTGTGCGGGCAACCGTACCGTGGGTTCGAATCCCACCCTCTCCGCCACGGGCCGTTCCACGGTGGTCCGCAACAGACCACCACCATCGACTTTTCTCCCCTGAAAACGGACGTTTAGCCGGCCAGCTTGGCCCCGACCGTCCATACTCGTCCGCAGCCATCCGGCGATTCGGAGGTGCGAAAACGTGGTACGCACGGTCAAAAAACGTGGTACTTTTCAGGAGACCGACATTGCTGACAGATGCGAAGATCCGCGGCGCCAAGCCGAGGCCCAAAGCCTTCAAGCTCGTCGACGCCAACCGCCTGTACCTCCTTGTCACGCCCAGCGGCGGCAAGCTCTGGCGCTGGAACTATGACTATGACGGCAAACAGAAGAGTATGGCCTTCGGCGCCTATCCGCTGGTGGCGCTCGCCGACGCGCGTGCGAAGCGCGACGAGGCGTATTCAACCCTTTGCGAGGGACACGATCCTGCGGTCGCCAAGAAGCTGAAAATCGAAGCGAATCGCGAAGCCGGCCGCCAGACGTTCGAACGCACGGCACGTGCCTGGCACGAGAATGCCAAAGGACAATGGGCCGCAGTCCATGCTGCCGACATCATCCGCAGTCTAGAACGGGACGTATTTCCGTCGATCGGCGGCCTCCCGATCGCGCAACTCACCCCTCCCCTCATCTTGTCGGTCTTGCGAGAAATTGAGGCGCGAGGATCGATCGAAACGGCCAAGCGCGTAAGGCAGCGCATCTCTGCCGTGTTCGTCTATGCCATCGCCGAGGGGATCGCGAAGAATGATCCTGCCGAGAAGCTCGGCGCGGTGCTCAAGCCGCTGCGCAAGGGCCGGCAACCCGCTATTACGGACCTGCGACCGCTGCAACGGATGATCGTCGCTTCAGAGCAAGACTATGCACGGCCGATTACCCGCCTGGCACTCCGCCTGCTGGCGCTCACCGCGGTTCGCCCGAACGAGTTGCGCGGCGCCTGCTGGGAAGAACTGGAGGATCTGAACGGCAAGGAGCCGCTCTGGCGCATTCCAGCGGACCGCATGAAAGGCAATCTCGACCGCAAGGAGGAATTGAACGGGGCCCACCTCGTACCGCTCACGCCGCAAGCGATCGCGGTCCTGAAAGCGCTGTGGCCGCTGACCGGCAATGGACCGTTGCTGTTCCCGAGCAGCCGGCATGCGCACCGGCCAATGAGCGAGAACGCGATCGGCTACTTGCTGAATCGTGCCGGCTACCATGGTCATCACGTTCCCCACGGGTTCCGTGCCGCCTTCTCGACCATCATGAACGAGTGGGCTGAACGCGAAGGCAAGGACCATGACCGACAGGTGATCGATCTGATGCTGGCCCACGTTCCGAGAGCAAAAGTCGAAGGCGCCTATAATCGGGCGGCCTATATGCCGCGGCGGCGCGAACTCGCGCAGGTCTGGGCCGATAAGCTCAGTGAAGGCCTGCCCGAGCCGGCCACGCTGATCGATCTGCCCGCCAGGCAGACCGTAGAAAAGTCGCGAAGGGTGCGTCGCCCGGCGGTCGCACCTGAGTTTCGGTTTCCGACCCGCATGCGCGGACTGCGGTTTGGCTAAAATCGGCGCCGCTTGCCCTCAAAGCCATCTTTGACGTCGTTGATCCACGCTACGACTTCATCGTTGCTCCACCGGGCGGCAAGCGGCCTGACCTTGTAAGGCGCTGGAAATCTCCCGTCTTTAATAAGCTGGTAGATCATCGACTTGCCCAAGCCGACCCGGCGCTTGACCTCGTCAAGCTTGAGCAAACGATCGGTCTCGTCGGCGCTCATCTCGGGGTCGATCGACCGCGCGAGAAGCAGCGATCACCGTCCAAGAAGGCCTGCAGCATGGCGGGGATGAGCTCGCTCACCGGCTCTTCTCGACCGTATGTCTCGCGGTAGAGATCTGCGTAGCGCGTCAGCTGCTGATGAAGGTCCGGAAGCAGGGCTATCGTCATCTTGACCGGTATCCGGTCGGGCAGCTGCGACAATTTGAGATCAGGCACGATGTCACTCCCTTGAAAATGCGGGACCGAAAACGAGATCCTTGTGGACCACGAGCCTGACCGGAACGCCGGGCCGGATCATGATCGTCGGCTGAACGCCGAGATTGCGTTGGGTGATCTGGTCGCCGACTCGCGACATGCTGTCCTGCGTCGATTGGCGGATAGCCTGGACGAGATCCCCTTGCCCGGAGAGCGCCAGATCGGATCCGACCCCAAGCAGCGTCGAGAGCGCAATGCCCTTCAGCAGCTGCCAGGTATGCAGGTCGACCTTGTCCTGAAGCCCGGCATGGCCGGACGGATCGGTCGCCGGCACGTTGTCGATGCGTAACGAGGCGCCATCGGGCATGACGATCCGCTGCCAGACGATCAGCGCCCGCTTCTGCCCGAACGCGACCACGCTGTCGTAGCTGCCGATCAGCCGCGCCCCCTGCGGGATGAGCAGGATGCGACCGGTGGCGCTGTCGTAGACGTTCTCCGTCACCTGGGCGGTGACCAGCCCCGGCAGGTCGGAGCGCAGCCCGGTGATAAGGCTGGCGGAGATCACGCTACCGGCGGACAGAGTATAGGGTGAAAGCAGTGGCGTCAGTGCGTGGGGGTTCGCGTCACCCTGTAGATCGACGTTGGCGACGAACTCGGCCTTGTGGCCTTGCGCGTTCGGATCGTTGGCGGTGTCGAGCGACATCTTGGGCGCATCCGTGGTGACGGCCGTGGGCGCTGACGCGGCGCCGGTCGCGGCTTCCATCGTCCCGCTTCCCTGCCGGTTCTGCACCAGCACGCCCGACTCGCGCGCCGCTTTCAGCTCGGCAAGCTGCCGCTCCCGCTCCGCAGCCTGGGCCTGCTGGAGTGCCTGCCCGGTCGGCTCGACCGCCGCGACGGTCGCTTGCTGATGCTCGAGGATCGGCTTGCCAAGATCACCGGGCAGCGGCGGTCCGAGCCGCGGCACGTCACTATAGGTCGGCGGTGCGCCGCTCAGCGCATCGCTGGTCGGGCGGACGTTGGGTTGCGACAGCTCCTCCTGCGCGTCAGTTCGGTGGAATAGGCGCGGCTTCAGCGCCATCCAGGTCACCGCGGTCATACTGACCGAGCCGATCGCCGCGATGGCGATGATGACGCCGCGCTTGAACCGGATCGCGCGGGGCGGCCGGGTGCGGATCGCCAGCGTCTCCGGATCGAGCTTGGGCAGCGGGGCGACGGCGCTGTCGGTCACGACGCCCTCCGCGTGGCGGTCGGCTGACCGTGACCTTCTCACCCGCGAGCAGGGCGACGATCCACTCCAGCGCCCAAGCGCGCTCGGCGGGGATGTCGATGTCGCGCAGCGGCTGGAATGCGAGCGCTTCGCCGTCGTCGACGGCACCGAGCGCGTGATGCGCCCCGCCCATCGCCAGCACCGCGGCACGGGCGGACAGGCCCTTATCGAATATGTAGAGCTGGCTCTGCGGGTAGCGCCGGAACTGGAGCGCGATCAGCGCCAGCAGCACCGACTTGCCTGCCCCGGTCGGACCGACCACCATCATATGGCCGACATCGCCGACGTGGGTGGACAGTCGGAACGGGGTCGAGCCCGCCGTCTGCGCGACCAGCAGCGGCGGGCCGTACGCCACTGCCTCGCCGCTGGCGACCAGCAGCCTGATGATCGCCTCGGCGCCGGAATCCTTCAACTGATGTTCGAGTTCGCGCGGCGTATAGAGCGGGTTGACGTTCACCACCGCATATCCCGCGCGCAGCACCGCGGCGGTCGATACCGGATATTGCAGCACGTTGGGCATCATCAGCGCGACGC
>CAXTUG010000154.1:0-7692 GCA_964247375.1 uncultured Sphingomonadaceae bacterium | reverse complement strand
CCATGCTGATGAACTTCCCGCGCTTCAACAAGATGAAGGGCATGGGCCAGATCGTGTCCTGGTCGGTGCGCGACGAGACCTTGCACTGCGAAGGCATCATCAAGCTGTTCCACGCCTTCACCAAGGAGCGGAACTGCCTGACCGCCAGCGTCAAGGACGACATCCTCGACATGTGCCAGAAGACGGTGCGGATCGAGGACGCGTTCATCGACCTGGTGTTCGAGATGGGGCCGGTCAACGGCATGACGCCCAAGGACATCAAGCGCTACGTCCGCTTCATCGCCGACTGGCGCCTGGGCCAGCTCGGCCTGAAACCGATCTACATGATCGAGGACCACCCCCTCCCTTGGCTCGCCCCGCTGCTCAACGGCGTCGAGCACGCCAACTTCTTCGAAACCCGCGCGACGGAGTATTCGAAGGCGGCGACCCGCGGCGACTGGAGCGAAGTGTGGGACAGCTTCGACCGGAGAAAGTCGGCCAGGGCAGCGTCAGAAGCAGCGAACGAGGATGCCAGCGGCGAGGCCGGGCTGTTCGGACATGCCGGGGTGGCGGCGGAGTAAAAAGTGGCAGAATCCGATCCTCCGCACCCGCTCAAGGGTGCCGATTTGGATAAATGCTACGACGTTATGATGGCGGAGCGTACCGCCCTCATCACTGCTAAGAGGGAAACTGAAGACGAACTTATTAGAACTTTAATAAAATTATCTTCTGCTAGCCTGTTGTTAATACCCGGTCTGCTCTTTGCAAAGGACGCAACAATTGCGTCTATGATGAATGAATGGCTTAGAGTCGGAGCTATGCTATTTGTTTTTTCGTTGTTAACAGCCATGCTAGAGCAGTTTCTTAGTTCTAAAGCCTATGATCGACAGATTAAAATTTCGGTGGATTACTACCAACAGAAGAGCACCGTTACTTCAGATGAGAAATTTTCCAACTGGTTGCGCTTGAGTCAAACATTTGCGTTTGCGTTTTTTGCAGCTGGTGTATTTTCGTCTGGAATGGGGATTTGGAAAATAGGAGAGCCGGTTACAATGTCGGATAAATCAACTCCCTCGCCGCCGCCTCGTCCATCTCCACCGCCGCCGCAACCAAGTTATCCCGGATACAAAGACGGTGGGCGTTCTGTGCCACCTTCAGCACCACCACCTCCACCAAAACGATAAGATCTTATTGAAGGAAGCTGAATGATATCGGGGAAGGAGGGATTGCTGTGGGCAATTGCTGCAGTTTTGGTTGCGTTCATTGCTCCCTTGATTTGGAGAGAAACACGGGACATGATTCGTGAGATTTGGCGAAATCATCTTCAATTTCAAAAGGAGCAACGCCAAGCCATTGAGTTAGAGCATAGACGTTTTGCCGAGATCAATGATAAGCTTAATCAAATAATCAAGCTGCTGCAGCAATAGCTTTGTAGCATTTGCTTTATTGATAGAAGCATTCGCTTCTATGCCACCGCAAATAACGCTGATGAGGACGATGGAAGTCTGGGAATGGCCACCGTACCTTACGGTCGGGATAGATCAGCCGCTCCACACCCTCGACATCGTTGATCTTGCGCGACAGCAGGATGTCGCCCTCATCGCTCAGCGAGATCAGCCCGCGATCGAACATCCAGTGCACCGTGCCTGACAGCGCGATGCCGTTGTTCACCACGTCCGGTCCGCCCGCCTTGACGCTCATGATGTGCGCCGCCTGCACCTCAGCCCGGTCGCCGCCGTTGATCAGCTTCATGCCCGTCAGCGCGCAACGGCGATCATAAACGTCGAGCACGCGCTTGCGGAACTGCCGGTCGCGCACCGTGCGGTTCACCAGCATCTTCGTCCGGTCGATCGGCCCGGTCCAGGGCGCCTGCTCCTCCGCGACATGCGCCGGCACCGGCGCGTCCTCGTCGATCCGCGGCAGCAGCTCGTCCCCGTCGATCAGGCCCATATCGACGATGCGGTTGAAGTCGGCGTCGGAGATCGGCCGGATCGACTGGATGGCGCGGCCATTGTTCAGCCGTCCGTTCGCGTCGAGCAGCCCGCTCTCGATCGCCTGCCCGTCCAGCTGGAACGGCACGTCGCGCCCGAACTCCAGATAGGTGCCGGACTCGATCAGCGCGAGATACATGTCCTCGGTCGCCGGATCGGGCACGATGCGCTCGACCTTCGCCACCGCATAGTAACCGCGCGGTCCGGCGCGTCGCGGCTCCTGATAGATGATCCAGTTGCCGACCACCTTGGCCGCGTTCGCCATCCATCGCGTCGGAAAGCGATAGAAGCGTTCCGGCTCGTCCCGGTAGATCGAGTGCGATCCGATGACGAACACGCCCTTGCTCGTCCCCTGCCGCACCATTTCCGCGGGCAAACCGAGCCAGCGATAGACACCCTGATCCACGAACGCGATCGCGCCGGCATCGCGCAACTGCTGCAACTCGCGGCTGATCGTCTGCGATGGCGTGCTGCCGGCGGAGCCGACCTCCGCGACCATCGCATCCAACTCGGCGTCGAGCAGCGCCTGACGCGTGAAGAGCGGCGAGCCGGTGCGGGCGACCAGCCGCAGGACGGCATTCGTCACCGCCTCCGTCCACGTCGCCATCGCTCCGTCCGCGTCCCCGATCCGCTTGACCTGTCCCGCTTTGCGTGGATCCAATCGGATCCACGATCAAGGACATGGTCGCATGAAAGTCATCTATATCTGCCAGGTGTGCGGCAACAAATCCGCTACGCTTGATGCATGGGCGGAGTGGGAGGAAAGCGCGCAGGAATGGACGCTCGGCGCGGCATTCGGATGGATGGCAAGTCAGAGCCGCACATGGACAAAGACGTCCAAGGGTGCGCAGCCCGTTCCAGCGCGTACCCTTAGCTGGAACCGAACCTGAAGGCTTGCCTCCGCGTCCTCAACGCCATGCCGACGCCAGCAAAGCCTGCGACCATCATCGCCCAGCTCGCTGGTTCGGGCACTGCCTGGAATATGCCCGCGGAAAGCACGCGTGAGCCGACCTCATGGCCCATCGCCAGACCCGCTTCGTTGTCGAACCGGAAGTGGATGCCTCCCCACAGCCGGCTGTTGGCGGCGTCCTGTTCAGCCTGACTCAGGCCGGTGAACATGCGCGAGTCGCCGCCGATCGAAAATGTGAAGCCTTCATCGTCACCGAAGAAGGCCGAAAGGATCGAAGCGCCTGCACCCGAGAAGTCCGAATGCGTCGATATGTAGGACGGATGAGCAGGCGCAGGAAAGAGCGACGCCCAGGCCGGATCGGCGATCGTTGCGGCATTCCCGTCCGTGTCGCCCAGCTGGATCGCCGTCACCGGCCGCCACAGGCGATATTCATATTTTGCGTCGAAGCCGGCGATGGCCGCGTCGGCAAGGCCCGTCGACAAGGTCGCGAAGGCACTCGCCAGTTGCAGCGTGCTGTAGTCTTCGTCCTCGGCGATCGTCAGCCCGACCCTGATCCAGGTTCCGCCATTGGCCGTATCCCAGAACAAGGCACTTGCCGTTTGGTCCGCGGTTCGTGTCAGGCTGCTCAGGGAACCGATTTCCTTCACCTCGTTGTAGGCGGCGGCATATTCTGCGCTGCCGAGCGCGGGAGGCGGCCCGGGATGGACCGCAGCACTATCCCCCGGTGACAGGACGAACGTCTTCACGTCGCCCCAGCCGGGCACCGCAGGCGACCCGAACCCTGGCGGGGTCGGCCGCCAGTCGCCGGGCAATCCGGTCGTCGTATAGGGAACGACGGCGCTGGAGCCATCATTGGCGCGATTGGCAAGGATGGCGGCGGCATAGGCTGCTCCCGTCGCCACCCCTTTCGCCTTGGCAGAACCGTCGCCGATCAGCGCCAGGCTGTCCGTCAGAGCCGTTCCATAGGTGCCCGCATTGGCCGGATTCAGCGCGACGAGAACGTCGTGCGCGGCTTGCGCTGCGGCTGCCCGGCTGTCGCCGCCTGCGTTGCTCACCCCCGAGAGGTAACCCCTGTTCGGTCCACCCAAGGTCGCATTGACGGCGTCGTGCATGGCGATGTTGGCCATTGCGAAGATGCGCGTCTGCGCCGGCGCATTCGTCACGACGTTGTTTATCGCGACATCGTTCCAGTAAAGGATCGGGTCGCTCGTCACGGAAATGGCAGCGGATGCGGACGTGGCCCCCAACATGGTCGCGGCAAGCAGGCATGACGTAGTCAGAGCAAGGCGGCTAATCTTGGTGTGATGAATCAAGCGCATATCCCGCAGCTCCCCTTGTGGTGAACGGCCTGCTCACTCGACGATAAGCTCCGGGAAAAACTCGCTCGCGTCGTGTCGTAAATCGTAGCAAATTGTTGAAATCCGCAGCCCGGGAGCGACAGGATTTCGAACGACCAGCGCCTCGACGGATGGAAAGCAATCGCTAACTTCCTCGGACGCGAGCGGACTACGGCAATCCGCTGGGCAAACGAGCGCGGTCTGCCGGTTCATCGCGTGCCCGGCGGCCGGACCGGCACGGTCTATGCGATCAGGTCCGAACTTGAGACATGGCTGTCGAGCGATCGCAATGATGCAACCGGCTCGGATATCGCGGTGGTCGAAGCCGAACCACCGATCCCGCGCCAGCGGCGTTTCAGGTGGAACGGCGCGCTGGTTGCCGCCCTGGTCGCCTCCGTGCTCGTCATCTCCTTGCCGGTCCTGCTGTCGCTCCGTCGTTCGGCGTCGGCCGATGCTCCCGTAAGTCTGGCTGCGGTCGCGTTTCCCGCCGCCAACCGCGATACGCGCGAGTTTGCCCGCAACCTCAACGGCGATCTCGCGCGCTTCGCCAACGCCAGTCCCGATCTGGCGGTCTTCGAACGCGAGGCCGGCACTGCGCCCGAAACCCAATATGTCGTGCGCACAGGGATCGAACGTGCGAACGGCAAGCTGATCGCGAACGCGCAGGTCATCGCCGTTCAACCCGGCCAGGTGATCTGGTCGCGCCGGTTCGAGCAGTCGGGTCCGGCCCTGTCGGCGCTACGCGAACAGGTTGCCGCGAACATCATTGGCGTCCTGCGCTGCAGCTTCGGCGGCCTGGAAGACGAACGGCACAAGGCGCAACCTGGCGATCTCGAACAGCTCATGGCTATTTGCCAGAGTTTCGAAGAGGACGACCTGGCTGGAGCCCAGGCACGCGCGCGGCGCCTTACCCGCGCGCATCCCGATCTCGCGCTGGGATGGGCCATGCTGGCGTTGATCCAGGGCGATATGCTGGGAGAGGGCAATGCCGGCCTGCAATCGCAGGCAGTCGCCAACAGCCGGCGCGCGGCGGCGATCGCACCTGACAATGTCGCCACCTGGCTGGCGCGGGCCGCGGCGAGCGGCGAAGGCCCGACGGGGCCACCTGCGCTCCCGATTATCGATGCAGCGCTGCGCCGGCATCCCGACAATCCTTCGCTCCTGAATAACCGCAGCGTGGTCCTGTTCAACCTCGGCTACGTGAAAGCCGCCGTTACGGACGCCATGAATTCGCTGCGAAGTGACCCCAGCTCGTTCGGCGGTCGGGGAATCGCGGTACGCAGACTGGCGTCGGCGGGCCAGATCGAAGAAGCGCTGCAACTTCAGGCCGCAACTGAACGCTTATGGCCTGGCCATCCGCAAGTCATCTCCACCGGACTGCAAATCATCACCGACAATGCTCGTCGCCGCGCGGCAGATATTGCCACTATCCGAAAATATGAGCGGGAATATCCGGCAAATCCCGACGTGGCTTATATGCTGGCCCGCCTATTTGAACGAACGGGCAATCGGCCTGCAGCGCGCATGTGGCTGGCCCGCGCACCGGTCAAGAACACGCTCCAGCAATCGTCCCTCCTCTTCTGGCCCGACGCCGCCGGTCTCCGGACAGAGCCCGCCTTTTTCCGCAAGATGGCTGATCTTGGACTCGTGCGCCGGTGGGTCGCACGCAGGAGCTGGCCCGACTTCTGCGCGGAGGAGCATCTGCAATATGATTGCGCCCGCGAAGCGGAAAAGTTGCACATCCGGTAGGGCGCGGATCATCTCTCAGCCGAACTCCGGGCGCAGCCGCCCCTGGCCGCACTCGGCCTAAGACCACGACAATCGCAGAACCGCGGAGCGCGCCCACCTGAGCTAGGAATATGTAAACCACTGTCGGCTACGCCGCCTCATACCGCGATCGAGCGGCCTGTTCTCTGACGGTGTGCCGTGCTGAAACGTATCAATGCGGACCAGGTCGAACTGGGCATGTACGTCCGCAAGTTCGAAGGCAGTTGGCTGCACCACCCTTTCTGGTGGGCCCGCTTCGTCGTCGACACCGACAGACGGCTCCACCGCGTCCGCGACAGCGGCCTCGACCTGTGGATCGACAGCGCGCGCGGCATCGATCTGGTCGATGAAGCCCAACCAGCCTCCGCTTCCTTACCGATGCCGGCCGCCTTCACGCGCCAGCCCCAGCCGCGCCCCAAACCATCCTACACCTATCAGTCGGCTCCTGCCGAACCGCCCGCCTGGACCGCCGCTCCCCACGCCGGCCCGGTCAGGAAGCTCGTCGCCCCGGCCGCGTTCGGCAAGGCCGACAAGGTGCGCGCGCAGGCGCTGGCGCAGCGGTCTACCCAGGTGGTCAAAGCGCTGTTCAAGGATTGCCTGACCGGCGGCAGCGCGCCGGCCGGACAGATATTGTCGGTCGTCGGCGATATCGCCGGCACGCTGGAGCAGAACAGCTCCGCCTTCATCAACGTGACCCGCCTCAAGTCGAAGAACGACGCGCTCTACACCCATTCGGTCGCCGTCTGCGCGATGATGATCGGGCTCGCGCGGGAGCTCGGCCTGCCCCCGGCCGAGGTCGAGGCGCTCGGCATCGCGGGCCTGCTGCACGACGTGGGCAAGGTGCGGATCGACGACGCGCTCCTGCAGAAGGGCGACGATCTGACCGCTGCCGAGCGGGTCGAGCTGCGCCGCTACCCGCAGATCGGCTATGATCTGCTCCGGGACGAAGCCGGCCTGCCCCAGGTGGCGCGCGACGTGGTGGTGCATCATCAGGAGCGGCTCGACGGGTCGGGCTATCCGTTCGCCCACAAAGGTGAGGCGATCAGCCAGGCAGCGCGCATGGCGGCGACCTGCGACACGTTCGAAACGCTCACGTCGGCCACGGGCGGGCGCAAGGGGCTGAGCGCCGCAGAGGCCGTCACCGCCATGCATGCCATGGATCAGGCGCTGGACGGCGCCTTGCTGTTCAGGTTCATGCGCTCCATCGGCGTCTTTCCGCCGGAGATGGTCGTCCGCCTCCGCTCGAACCGGCTGGCGATCGTGCTGCCGTCGCAGGGCGACGACCGGCGCACGACGGTGCGCGCCTTCTACTCCACCGTCGAGACCCGCTTCATCGACTATGCCGACGCCGCGCTCAGCGACAGTCTCTCCGACGATCAGGCGCTGAGCGTCGAGGACCCGACGCGCTGGTTCGCCGGCAACTGGGACACGATGCTCGCCGCGATCCTCGCCGGCAAGCCCGCCGCCCCGCACTGAAGCTCCCGTCGTTCCCGCGCCCGCCGGAACCCCGCTGCCTTGAGACGTATAAGAAGCGGGATGCCCGCCCGCGCGGGCATGACGGAATGGTCGGAAGAAAGCCCCTCCTCTTCAGAGGAGGGGTTGGGGTGGTGCCTCTCCACTCAGCGAGCCGCTCTTGACAATCCGGAACAAACCGTGTACGTACATCGCGTACTGCAGGCCTGATCAGCCGCAGCACGACGCTCCGCCT
>CAXTUG010000153.1:2981-7693 GCA_964247375.1 uncultured Sphingomonadaceae bacterium | reverse complement strand
ACCTCACCCTGGCCGTGGTCGAGGTCGGCCCCGCCGCCAGCGCGCAGGAGGCGACCGCGCGCGCCTGGTCCACCTATCGCCCGGGCGCCGCGCCCGTGTTGCGGCTGGCCAGCCCCGCCGCGCCGCGGTCAGGCTGGGAGGAGCGGGTGAGCTTTGCCTATGAGACGCCGCCCAGCGCCAAGCTGGCAGCCTCGGCGATGGCGCTGCGCAAGGGCAGCGCCTGGACGGTGGTGATCGCCGACGGCGCGGAATCGACCTTCGCCAAGCGCGCCGTCGCCGCAGCGTTGATCCAGCAGAGCCTGCGGCCGTCGGGCTATCAGAAGGAGACCTTCGCCGGCCGGACTGCTCACCGGCTGACGCCGGAGCGCATCGCGCTGCTCCGCCAGTTCCTGGAGCAGGGGATCCGCGAGCTGGAGGTGCCGGGCGTCGGCGTCGCGCTGATCGATCAGGGCAAGGTCGTCTGGCAAGGCGGCGTCGGCGTGCGCCGCCTGGGCTCGCCGGAGCCGGTCACCGCCCACAGCCGCTTCATGATCGCCTCGAACACCAAGGGCATGTCGACGCTGCTGCTCTCGATCCTGGCCGACGAAGGCAAGCTGCGCTGGGACCAGCCCGTCACCGAGCTCTATCCGGCCTTCCGGCTGGGTGACGACGCGACGACGCGGGCGACGCTGGTGCGGCATCTCGTGTGCGCCTGCACTGGCTTGCCGCGCAAGGACTTCAGCTTCATCCTCGCCGACCCGGGCCTGCCCGCGACCGAGACCTTCCGCCAGCTTGCGACGACCCAGCCGACCAGCAAGTTCGGGGAATTGTTCCAGTACAACAACCTGATGGCATCCGCCGCGGGTTATCTGGGCGGCTCGCTGCTCTACCCCAAGATGGAGCTCGGGGCCGCTTACGATCGGGCGATGGAGGAGCGGATCTTCGCGCCGCTCGGGATGCGCGATTCCGGCTTCGACAATGCGCGCGCGATGACCGGCGACTGGGCGCGGCCGCACGGCCGCGACGTCGACGGCAAGGTCGTCGAGATGTCCAATCGCTTCAACGAGACGGTTCATCCGTACCGGCCGGCGGGCGCAGCCTGGTCGAGCGCCGCGGACATGGCGCGCTATGCCCGGCTGGAACTGTCCAAGGGCATGACGCCCGAAGGCAAGCGGCTGGTGTCGGAGGCGAACCTGCTCGAGCGGCGCCGGCGCGGCGTGCAGGCGGGCGAGGACAATTGGTACGGCATGGGCCTGTTCAACCAGATCGTCTCGGGCGTTCAGGTTGTCGATCATGGCGGCACTTTGGTCGGCTACCGCAGCAACTTCTGGGTGCTGCCGGAAGCGGGCATCGCCGCGGTGCTGCTGACCAACGCCGACGACGGCGCGGCGTTGCTCGATCCGTTCCTGCGCCGGTTGCTCGAGGTGGTCTATGACGGTGAGCCTGAGGCGGCCGCCGACGTCGCCGCGGCGGCGGCGCGCACCAAGGCGCTGGCCGCGGAGCGTCGCAAGCGGCTGACCCATCCGGGCGACCCGACGGTGCTGGCGAACCTCGCCCGCCATTATCGCAGCCCGGGGGTGGGCGACGTGGTGATGCGGAGCGACGGCGGGCAGATGCGGATCACCGCCGGCTCGATCGAGGGTCCCCTCGCGACCCGCCGCAACGCGGACGGCAGCGTGTCGCTGCTTTCCGTCGGGCCGGGCGCGATCGGCTTCGAGGCGGTCGTGGGCGGCGCGCCGGGCGCGCGAACGCTGACGGTGCGGGACGCTCAGCACGAATATGTCTACACCGAGGTGAAATGACCCCGCGATAGCGCGCTGCGGCCGGCACTCCGACGGGCGCGCCCTAATGACTCAGCTTGTCGCGAAGGAAGCGGCGGCTCTCGTCCCATAGCTGCAGCCAGCTGGAATGGCGGATCATGTCGTGCGCCTCGCCCGGCACGATCACGGTGCGGACGTCGACGCCCCTAGCCCGCAACTTCTGGTGCAGGTCGACCGTCTCGAGCACGTCCACGTTCATGTCGCGATCGCCGCTGAACAGGAGCACCGGCGACTTCCACCCGTCGATCGCGCCGAGCGTCGACGACTGGAAGGCGAGCGGCTTGTCCGCCTCGCTTACGCCGAACAGCCTGCTCGGATTCTGGTGGCCCGCGGTCGGCGAAGGCCAGCTCCAGTCATAGACGCCGTGCACCGCGATGCCGGCGGCGAACAGGCTCGAATCGCGCGCCAGCGCTAGCCCGGTCAGGAGTCCGCCATAGGAGCCGCCCCAGATCCCGATCCGCTTGCGATCGACATCGTCGCGCTGCGCCAGCCAGCGTCCGGCGCCGAGCACGTCGGCATATTCGGAGGCGCCGCGCCAGGCGCGTTTCGGCGCCTCGCGGAACGCGCGTCCGTAGCCGACGCCGGAGCGGTAGTTGATGCTGACCACGACATAGCCGAGCTCGGCCAAATGCCGGTTCACTGCGAAGTCGTTGGCGTAATAGCCGCCGAAATGGAAGGCGGGGAACATCTGCCGCGGCGGCCCGCCATGGACATAGACGAGCGCCGGGTGCCGCCCCTTGGTCGGCGGCAGGAACAGCTGTGCCGGCACCGTGCCGCCGTCGCTGGCCTTTAGCCGCACCACCTGCGGCGCAGGCGCGGTGAACCGGCGCGCATAGCCGTAGTCGGACGGCCGCTGGACGAACGCCGGCTTGCTTTTGCTCAGGTCGATGATCCGCAGCAACGGCGCGTCCTGCGCATTGCTGCCGGTGAGCGCGACATAGCGTCCGTCGCCCACCGCGCCGGCGACGCCCATCACCACGTCGTCGCTGGCGATCGCCCGTTCCCGCCCGGCCGAGACGGTGATGACGGAAAGCTGGCGCGTATCGATGTCGCGGCAATTGTGGACGACGAACAGCGCGTCCGGGCCGGCCAGCTCGCTCTCGGCCACCTCGCAGTTGGCCGGCGTCAGCGGGCGCGGCGCGCCGCCCGCTCGTGGGACCGCATAGAGCCGCGCCCAGCCGTCCTGTTCCGACCGGAAGACGACGGTGCGATCGTCGGCCCAGCGCAGGTTGCCCTCGGGGTCGTCGGACGACTGCGAGCCGGCCTTGCCGGTCGCCTCGTACAGCGTGCGGATCTGGCCGGTGGCGATGTCGACCGCATCGACGGCGAAGGGCTGGTTTTCGGTCAGATCGTAGGTGGCCGTATGCTCGCGGCCGGGCCAGCGCAGATAGGCCACGGTCTTACCGTCGGGCGACAGCACAGGCGAGCTCAGCCGGTCCGCGCCCGTGACCAGCCACCGCACGCGGTCCTCGCCCAGCGTGTACCGGCCGAGGAACGACCAGCCGCCGCGATCCTGCGCGAAGATCAGGGTCTTGCCGTCCTTGGTCCAGACCCGTGCGAATCCTGCCCCGCCCGGCACCAGCATCGTCGGCTTCGCCGCGAGATCGGCGAGGTCGACGGACCACAGGTCACGCCCCTGGCGATAGACCATCCGCTTGCCGTCCGGCGAGAAGTTCGGGCCGCCGCCGCCGCCGATCCTGATAGGCTTTGCCCCGGCACCGGTAGCGACCAGCCAAAGCGTCACCTTCGGCGGCTCCAGCAGGCTGGCGGGATTGAAGCCCTCTCCGCTCCCGCCGAACGGCGCGCCCGTCTGGAACGCGACGAACTTGCCGTCGGGCGCGATGGCGATACTGGTGATCGGCTGTCCGTCGACGTCGGACTGCAGGAATAGCCTGACTGGCTTGAAGTTGGGCGCATCCGCATACATCAAGCTCGTCATCTCGCCCTGGCGCATCAGCCAGGCAAACGCCGGCACCTTGGCGGCGCTGACCTCCGTGGCCATCGGGAATTCGAGGAAATTGCTAGAGTCGGTCTGCGCCGGCAACGCCTGGGCGACAAGCAGGCCGGCGATGGCGACCACGGACTTCTTCGTCGACATGCCGATCTCCTTTCGCTTGGCGGGACCGCCGAGCCGGGTGCGAGGCTAACAGCGCGGTGCGGGGCTGGGAAGCACGTCGCCATTGTACTGACCGCCAACGGTATGGATCGTCAGGTCGTCCTCAGGCTCTTCCTCACGCTGAATATCCTCTGAATACTTCAGGAGTGGATCGATACCAACTGGGATACCATCGAGCGAGCACAAGACGCGTATGATCGCTAAGGAAGATACTATGACCATCGCGACATCGGGCAGAATAGGCGTCGTTCACGCGTGGCAGTCTCCAGGAGGGCGCCGATTACGTTAAAGCCAGCTAGTGTCCTGAGTGTGAAGTTGGCTATAGTTTTGGCTCAATGATGTTGGAGGTCTGCTCGCTGGAGGAGGCGGCCGATGGCTGGACGACGATTGCCGGTTTTGGAGCTGACTGCGGCGGAGCGCAATGAGCTGACGGGCTTGGCGGCTCGCCGCCGGACGGCAAAGGGATTGGCGCTGCGGGCGCGGATCGTGCTTGGCTGCGCGGCGGGCGAGCAGAACAAGCAGGTAGCGATGCGGCTCGGGGTGAGCACGACGACGGTGACCAAGTGGCGCCGCCGCTTCCTGGCGGAGCGGCTGGAGGGACTGCGCGACGAACCACGATCGGGAGCACCGCGCACGATCGACGACATTCGGATCGAGGCGGTAATCACGCGAACGCTGGAGAGCCTGCCGCCAGACGCGACCCACTGGAGTTCGCGCGGCATGGCCAAGGCGAGCGGCCTGTCGACCTCGGCGGTTCAGCGTATCTGGCGCGCCTTCGGTCTCCAGCCGCACCGCAT
>CAXTUG010000153.1:1251-2944 GCA_964247375.1 uncultured Sphingomonadaceae bacterium | reverse complement strand
GTTCAAGCTGTCGACCGATCCCGACTTCGTCGACAAGGTGCGCGATGTCGTGGGCCTTTATATATCAGCCCGCCCGAGCGCGCGGTGGTGCTGTGCGTGGACGAGAAGGCGCAGATCCAGGCGCTCGACCGCAGCCAGCCGATGCTGTCGATGCGGCTTGGCCAGGTCGCACGCCGCAGCCATGACTATACCCGCCATGGCACGTCACCGAGCGAGGGTCGCGCCTGCTGCCACTGCCTCCCTCATCTCGCCCGCCAGCCGCCGGGCAGTTGCGAGCGATACCGCAGTCGCCGCTACCGGGCCGACCTCCGCACGTATGCCGCCCGTTACCGACATGAGACCCCGGCGCGGGCCCCAGCTGGGGTGATCCGCAGGTAAAGCCCGCCGCCGTCGGCGTGCCTGCCGGGCTCCTTAAGGGGCGGACACCTGCCGCGTTGTGAGGCGGTTGAGCGTGCGTGCCATGTCCGAATCCCACACGGGAATACCAGATCAGCGGCGACCTGATGCCCACTTCCAGTACGGCTTCAGGCGAACGTCAGCGATATCGCGCACAGCTGCTGCCATAAGCCCTAGCCAGAAGTACAGCTTCCTCAACGCGTCATACACTCTGACGGTCTTTCGCGAACGTTGGCGCACAGATAGCTTCCACGGACTCCGCTCCGCCAGACCTCTTGTTTCAGAACGATATCGTGACGTGGCAGCGGCAGGCGATCGAGGGCATGGCGGCGACCTTCTCGGGTGCAGGTGACGCGGCCGAGGCTGCGGGCGATGCCGGGGTCGAGAAGCTGCACGCGAAGATCGGGCAACTGGCGGTGGAGCGGGATTTGTCGAAGGGGTTCGCGCGATGAGCGTCGAGCGGCGGCGGTAGATGATCGAGCGGGAGAACGCCCGCCTGTCGATTGCGGCGCAGTGCCGGTTGGGGCGATCAGCCGGTCTGCTTCTATCATGCGCCGGTGCCGGAGACGGCAGAGACGCTGGCGCTGATGGCGGTGATGGATGGTCGTGGCAAGCCGCATCGATTCTGGCGGTGGGCGGAGCGCGGCGGCGGTGACGGGAGCGCGGCCGCTGCCGGGTTGTGGTCAAAGCCCGGCCGTCGGGAGGCGAGGGGCCGCCCGCTCGGAAAGGACGAAGACGATGAAACTGCTTCTGATCACCGCCGCGGCCGCGCTCGCCGCCGCCTCGGCCGCTTCTGCCGGGATCACGAAGAACGGTCAGTTCCAGAACGGCCAGTTCCAGAACGGCCAGTTCCAGAACGGCCAGTTCCAGAACGGCATCTCGCACCAGGGCATCTCGCACCAGGGCATCTCGCATCAGGGCATCTCGCATCAGGGTGTCCAGGAGCACGGCCGATCCAGCGAGGAGCTGGGCGGGAACGTGGCGGACGGCACGGACGAGCCGCGGGCGATCGTTCCGACCGTGGCTATCGCGCGGCTCGCCGATGGCCGGGTGGTGCTGTTCCGCTGACGCCGGCTCGTCGAGGTCCGGACGCCCTCCGGACGATGGTGCGGAGGGCGCTCTTCCAGGGGAAAACCAGCATGATCGCCACCACTGCCCGCACCCTTCTATGGCTGATGCTCGCCGGTGCCGCGCCGGCTTCGGCGCAACCTGCCGCGTCGCTCAGGGTCGAGAACCAGCGCTTCGAGCTGACCATGCCCGACGGCACGCGGGTGACCTGATCCGGGCTGGACGGGGC
>CAXTUG010000153.1:0-1241 GCA_964247375.1 uncultured Sphingomonadaceae bacterium | reverse complement strand
GATCCGGATCGAACGGGTGGCGCCGGCGGCCGATCGGCCCTCCGTGCTGCTGCATACCATCAGCGAGCGCACGGATGCGGGCTGGCGACCCCTGTGCCACCCCGACGCCTACGGCCGGCAGGAAGCCTTCCCCGTCGCCGGGCGCTGGGACGAGCGCGGCCGCTTCGTCAAGGATCCGGATGCATGGTTCCTGACGTGCACGTCGGGCAGCCAGGGCAAGTGCATCCTGTGGGGCTACGACCCGTGGGGGCGGGGCCCGAACGGCGAGGACCTCGCGCCCTTCTACCAGGCCTGCCAGTTCACCGTCCGAGCCAATTACGACGGCACCGGCGCGGCGCATACCAAGGACGGCACGACCATCGACGTCGCCGACGTCCTCGCCGTCACGACCTTCGACACGCGCGCCGACGCCCGCTTCGCGTTCGAGGCGGGATGGGGGCCGGACGGCGCGGTGTGCGTCGCGCGTACCCGCTGGCGCGACCTTCTCAGCCGCGAGGCTCTGCTGCGGACCGCGCCCCGGCTCGGCGGCAGGTGCGACGAGGCGACGGCGCGGCGGCGCGGCGCGCTGATCCTGACGCGGGTGATGACCGATCCGGTGATCGCACCGGCGAGGCCCAGGGTCACGCAGCCGGCCCACTGACGTCCCCCAGCCGACCCCGACCGGCGCGATGCGATCGCGCAACTATTTCCACCCTTGATGCGAGGGAGATGAACGATGCGTGGAATGATCGTCGCCATGTTGATGCTTGCGACCCCGACAGGAGGCGCCGCCGCCGCGGACGGGCGCTATCAGCAGGACGGGAGAACGATGGTCCTCACCCATGCCCTGGCGTTGATGCAGGACGATGCCGAGCGGATGCGCGACAGCGGACCCGGCTTGCGGGTGCTGCTGAGCGACGCCGAGGTCGGCATCGAGACGCTCGAAGGAGGAGCCTTTCCTCCCGTGCTCGCGATGGCGAAAGCGGGGCAGCTGCACGGCCTGCTGCTCGATTTCACTGCCGCCAGGCCGCAGGAGATGGTCGTCACCGTGCTTGACCGCGACGCGGAGGGTCCGGGCACGAACACCATCGCCGCCAGCGCCAGCGAAGGTCTCTGGAAGGAGCTGAAAGTGGAAAACGGACGCGTCACCGCCGAGCTCAGGGAGAGAGCGGACATGGCGTTCCGCTTTTCCGCGCCGATCCTCGAGGATCCCGTCATGGAGGATCTGCGCGGCGGGCCCGCCCGCGCGCCCCCCCCGGGCG
>CAXTUG010000152.1:1416-7730 GCA_964247375.1 uncultured Sphingomonadaceae bacterium | reverse complement strand
GGTGCCGCCGCACCGGCGGCTTTGCTCGCCTTCATGAACGCTGCCTTCGTCGACCGCGATTTCCGCGCGGACCTCGTTGATCGGCCGCGCGCAGCGCTCCTCCGCTTCGGCTACGAGGCGGAGGGCGTGGAGCCGCTGCCCCCGCCGGAGACGCCGCTGTCGATGAACGTCGACGAAAGCACGCTGTTCGGCCCGGCCGACTGGCGCCTGGATGATGCGAACGAAGTTGTCGCCAGCGTAGAGAGCCGCCTGCTGCTTGCCGGGATCAAACCCCTGGTGCTCATTCACGGCCCGGAGCGAGACTTGGCAGCCGCCGGAGCGTGGCTGCGCGCGCGTGGCTTCACGGCGCTGTTATCGCCTTTCCAGTTCATGCCGGAGCTGGATGCCGGGCGCGGACGCTACAGCAATCGGGCGTGCGCTATCGCGCCCGCGGTTTCCGGCTCCGGTGCATGGCGCGGCCTCGTGGCGTCGGCCGATCCACGATCGGCGGAGCTCGGCTGGCTGTGCCTGCTGTTCGGCTGGGATGGGCCGCTCGGACGGCTCCTGGGCTATCCGCCCTGCTGCGCCGAGTCATTCGCCCGTGACTGGCCTCGCGCCCGGCGTGATTTCGCGGGCGATCCCGCGCTGATGCGCATCGCCGAAGACGAGACGGGCACCATCGCGGCGATACCGTGGGAAGCCAATGTCTACGCCCGCTATTTCGGTTTCGAGCTGATCCAGCATTTTCCCTGTCGTCCGAATTGCGCCGCTACGCGGCAACTGGCGCACCGCCACATTCAGGCGCTGCAAATCTTCTGGCCGTCGGACGCGGCCGACCTGCAGGAGCAGCTGAAAGCACCTATTCTGATCGGTGCGGAGAGTTGGAGCGGTCTGTTCCCCGGCGCCCGCCTGGCACGAGCAGGCGCCGGCGGCCGCCTCACCTTCGATCCCGCTCGCGCCCGCATCCTGGCCCAGGAGCCGCTGGCGGCAATGCTGGCGTCGCGCGGCGAGGCCGTGCTGGACTCCGGTGGCTGGCACATGGGTGGTCGCGCCTGGCCGGCGCGGCTGCTGCTCTTCGAGGACGCCGCGACGCACGTCGAGGAGGGCTGCGATGCGCTACTTTAGCCGGCCGCAGCGCGAGGCGATGGAGTCCGGCTATCTCGCCGCCGTCCATGACAAGGTGTTCGAGCCGTTCGGTACGCTCGGCCTCACGCCCGACGTGCGCATGGACACCGCCGACGTAACGCTGGTCGCGCGAGGCACCGACACGCTCGCGATCGCACCGGAAAGCGCGAGCTGGGCTATTCTCGACCGGTGCGAGGCCGAGATGCTCCGCTGGCTGGATCATCGCGACTTCGGTGCATTGGATGCCGCCTGGCCGGCCACAGCCCCGGTCGGGGCCATCGACTTCGTCGCCCACCTCTATCGTCGCGGCCTGCTGCGCCTCAACGGCCGCACGGCCGTCGATGAACGCATGTTCGCCGACGGCCCCAATTACGACGAGGGAAATCTGATCGAGCTGCTCGTCAGCGAGAAGTGCAATCTCGCCTGTTCCTACTGCCTTGCCGGCGCCAACCAATCCATGCCGCATATGGACGATACGATTGGCCGGCGCGCCGTCGACCTGGCCTTCGCGATGGAGGAGGCCGAAGTCCTGGCTTTCGAATTCGCCGGAGGCGAGCCCTTCCTCCGTTTCCCGCTCATGCGGAGACTGGCGGAATATATCGAGCATCACCCGCGCCGCCGCGATCGCCGCATCTTCCTCAGCGTTCAGACGAACGCCACGCTGCTGGACGAGGACCGCGTGCGCTGGCTCAAGGAGCACGACGTACGGGTCGGCATCTCGCTCGACGGCGGCGCGCGAAACCAGAATACCAGCCGGCCGCAGGTGAATGGCGGCGAGTCGTTCAGCAAGCTGATGCACGGCGTGGAGCTGCTGCACCGGTTCGACGTCTCCTTCGGCGCCCTGGTGGTCCTCAACCGTGCCAACCTCGACTCCCCCGCGGCATTGGCCGACTTCCTGCTGTCGATCGGGGTGCACGGATTTCGCCTCAACCCGGTCACCTACCTGGGCGAGGCGCGCGGCAATTGGGACCGTGTGGGCGTGAGCCAGGAGGAGGTCATCGCCTATTTCCGCGAGCTGATGACCGTGATCACGGATCGGCGGCTCCTTCTTCTGGAGGACAATGTCCGCAGCATGCTGGACTTCCTCACCAGCAAGCAGCGCCGGACCCGCTGCATGCGCAGCGCCTGCGGCGCCGGCGACACGTTCCAGGCCGTTGCGTCCAGCGGAGACATCTATCCTTGCGGGCGCGCCACCCAGTCGCCGGGCCTCAAGATGGGCAACGTTCTGGAGCCCGATCTGGAAAGCCTGTCGGCACCCGCCCGCCGCCACGCCATTGTCGGCGAGATACGGGCCCGACGGCCGGCGGATTTCGACGATTGCGCGCAGTGTGACTATCGCCAGCTGTGCCAGGCCGGCTGCCCTGCCCAGGCGTGGGAACGATATGGCACGGTACGCGCCAAGACGCCGGAATGCGCCTTTTACAAGACGCTCTATCCGGAACTGATGACATGGCTGTCCGGCGACGGTGCGGCGTTCGACCACCTCAACAACTGCTCCTATCTCTCGGGCGAAGGCATCCGCTTCGAGCGCGCTTTCCTGCCGGAAGGACGGGCGTGAGTGCGGCAGCAGCCTTCCGCCCGACAGATTGCCAGGGGGTGTGCTATCCGCAGCCGCCCGGGTCGACCATCGAGCTGGCGATGCGGGCGCAGGCTCTCGCGCGCGCCGGCCACGCGCTCGACCTCTGCCGATCGGCAGCAGCCTCCGCAGTGCCGGACCGCCGGCCGCTGATCGAGCGGGTCGCCGCGCTGCTGAGCGCCCTTCCGCCGATCGACCGCGCACGGATGTTCGGCACGGCCGCCGCATCGCTCGATCTGGACGGAGACACCGCGCCGACCGCCGCGATCGGTCTGCGCATGACGCGACACATGGTAAGGAGTCCGGGCGTGGAGCCGATAGCGCTGGCGCTCACCGCGGCCGATTTCGGCGCCGATCATGAAATCTATCTGCCGCATGCCCACGCGCTGCTGGCGCGGCCTTCCGGAACGACGACCCTGGCGATCGTGCAGGAGGACGGACTGACGAGGCTCGTCTGGAGCGACGGCGCCGCGCTGACCTTGCCCAATGACGGCGCGCCGCTGGATCCGCGAAGCTCGATCGATCGGTTCAGGCTGCTGCCCATGGCGGCCGGCCTGCCCGTCCTGAACGGTATCGGGCCCTTCGAGGCCCTGGCGGCGGGCCTGAACCCTGCGGGCGAGGGAGCATTCCCTATGGCCGGCGGCATCATCTCCGACAGCTTCGATCTTCTTGCGGAACTCTGGCCGACGGCCCGCGCTGCGGCCGCGCGCCACCTGCGCGGCCTCCTGCTGCTGCGGACGCGCGGTCACGTCCGCAGTCATAGTCCGCCGGAACTGGATGGCGCGATCATCACGACGGTCGACTCGCCGGAGCAACTGGCCGATGTCCTCTGTCATGAGGCAAGCCACGTGCGGATGAACGCCTTCCGCCGCTTCGATCCGATCGCCCGCCCGGCACGCCCGATCGCGGAAGCGGAGGGTTTCGTATCCCCGTGGCGACCCGATCTTCGGCCGCTTCGAGGGCTGATCGACGGCGTTCATGCTTTCCTCAACGTCTGTGCGTTCCACCGCCGGCTGGCGGAGCGCTTTCCCGGATCGGGATCCGAGACGATTTATGCGCGACAGGCTCGCAATGTCCGCACCGCGTGGCTCAGCCTCAGGCGCGAGGCATTGCCGACCGATCTTGGCACGATGCTCTTCGCCGAATTCGAGCGGGAGGTTGCGGCGCTGTGAACGCGCCCGTCTTCCCGCCTGCCGGGATCTTTCCCGCGATCGATCCGCAGGATCTCGCAGGCTTCCGGCTCCAAGGCGCCGCGGTGCTTGGCCCGCCCGCGCTTGCACCGGGGCTGCACGCCGCGCTGGTAGAAGAAGCATGGGCGCAGAGCCGGGATGCAAGCTGGGCTCTTACCGGCGAGCAGGCCGCCGGCGAAATCGGCCAGAACAATCGCCGCGCCTTCCTGGGGCCGATCGCCCGCGACCTCCTGGCATCGTCGGAGGTCCTGACGCTGCTGCGGCGGACCACCGGCCTGGCGCTGAAGCCGAGCTGGAGCGCAAGCTGCTATACCTTCTACACGGGTCCCGGTCAGCACATGGGCGAACATTGCGATAAATTCGAAGCCTGCCGCATCGCGATGCTGGTTTATCTGGAGTCGGAATGGCCGGACGGCGCGCCTCCCGGCGCCGGCCTGATGTTGCACATATTCGAGGGCGACAATGCGGCGACGCCGCTGCGGCTGCGCATCACCAGCCGGGCAAACCGCGTCGTCCTGCTCAACGGCGCGCACCTGGCGCATTTGCGCCCGCCGCTCGCCGACGGCGAACGACTGGCGATGCTCGCGGCGTGCTACGCGCTGGCCGAGCATCCCGGAGCGGACGATGCAATGGGGTGATTGGCCGCCACGGGCCGAAGCGCTGCGCCCCGCTTACGACCTGTGGCGCTCCGGCAACCTCGACCGTGCGCAGGAACTGTTCGAGGCGTGGACTCGTCTGCAGCCGGAGGATGCCGACGGCTGGCGAGGGCTTGGCAACGTCTTCTGGAGCCGGGGCGATTTCGTGCGATGCCTGTCCTGCTACCAGACGGCCTTGCACCTGAAACCCTGGAGCAGCATGAACTGGGGCAATCTCGGCCTCGTGTTTCGCGACCTGGGGCAATTCCAGGAGGCGGAAGCCGCGTTCCGCGTCTGCCTGGCACTCGACCCGACCTACGCTCCCGGACTGAACGAGTGGGCGAACGTCTGCTACGATGACGGACGCTATCACGAGGCCCTGCTATTATACGGCCGCTCCCTGGCGATCGATGCCGGCCGGGCCGTGGTCCACCACAATCGGGGCGTCTGCTTGCGGACGCTCGGCCAAACGGCGGCGGCCATCGACAGCTTCCAGCAGGCTCTCAGCCTGGATCCGGCGTATCACTGGAGCATCGCCGAACTTCGTGGACTTGCGGAGCTGACCAGTCGGCATTGCTGACGGCAACGCGCCATCGCATGACGGAACCGCCGCCGGGATGCTCTCGCGGCGCACGGGGTCAGCAACGACAATGGGTTAAGCAGCCATCCGCCAATGATGAAGTGCTGGTTGTCCGGAGACTGTTGTTGCTGGATGCCCCGTGAGGATTCGAACCTCAATTGACGGAGTCAGAGTCCGTAGTCTTACCTTTAGACGACGGGGCAGCAGCGAAGGCGGGCGAGATAGGCAAGGCGCCGCACCCTGTCAACGCACTGCCGCGCGCTCTTGCCGCTGCTCCCCTTTCCGGACTAATCAGGCGGCAAGTACCGGCGGTCGCCATGGCCGTGCCGGAGAACATAAGAGACGGCAGATGGCAGAGCGCGCGCATCCCGCGCCGCAGGCGTCCGGCAGGAGCCGCGCCGGTGCGGCGCCTCCGCCCCGCACCGGACGGGCTGCGCCGATGCGCGGCACCTATGCCGCGCTGGACCTCGGCACCAACAATTGCCGGTTGCTGATCGCCAGGCCCGCCAATGACGGCTTCGTCGTGATCGACGCCTTCTCCCGCATCGTCCGGCTCGGCGAAGGATTGGCGGGCAGCGGCCGGCTGAGTGACGCCGCCATGGACCGCGCGGTTGCCGCCCTGTCGATCTGCGCGGACAAGCTGCGGCGGCGCAACGTCACGCTGGTCCGATCGGTCGCGACCGAGGCGTGCCGCCGGGCGGCGAACGGCCGCGAGTTCGTGGCGCGCGTGCTCGCCGAGACCGGCATCCGGCTGCAGATCATCACGGCCGAGCAGGAGGCGCGGCTGGCGGTGATGGGCTGCCACGCGCTGCTGGAGCCCGGCACCGGCCCCGCCATGGTGTTCGACATCGGCGGGGGCTCGACCGAGCTCGTGCTGCTGGACGGCGAGGAGGAGGGCGCACCGCATGTCGGCGACTGGTTCTCGGCGCCGTGGGGCGTCGTCTCGCTGAGCGAGAGCGAACCGCACGTCGGCGCCAGCGAACCAGCGCTGCGGGACGCCTACGGACGCATGCGGGCGCGCGTGACCGAGGCGTTCGCGCCCTTCGCGGCCGCCCTGCGCACGCGCGGCGTCGAGGAGGGCGGGAGGCTGCTCGGCACCAGCGGCACCGTCACCACGCTCGCCAGCCTCCACCTCGATTTGCCCAGTTACGACCGGCGCGCCGTCGACGGCCTGATCGTGCCGGCGCCGGCGATGCGTGCGCTCAGCCAGCGGCTCGCCCGCATGGCCG
>CAXTUG010000152.1:0-1406 GCA_964247375.1 uncultured Sphingomonadaceae bacterium | reverse complement strand
TCTGGTGGTGGCGGGCTGCGCCATCCTCGAATCGATCCTGGATATCTGGCCGGCCGCCCGGCTGAGCGTCGCCGACCGCGGTATTCGCGAAGGCATTCTGCGCACGCTGATGGCGCACGAGTTGCGCGGATGAGCCGCGGCGGTTCCGGCGGGCGCCAGCGCGTCCGCACCGCGCGCGGGCGCACCGCCGCCTCGCAGCGCTGGCTCGAGCGGCAGCTGAATGATCCTTACGTCCGCCGCGCCAAGGCGGAAGGCTATCGCAGCCGCGCCGCCTACAAGCTGCTGGAACTGGACGAGCGCTTCGGCCTGCTGCGGGGCGTCAGGCGCGTGATCGACCTCGGCATCGCGCCGGGCGGCTGGAGCCAGGTCGTCCGCCGCCGCATACCCGCCGCGCGGATTGTCGGCATCGACCTGCTGCCGACCGATCCGATCGAAGACGTCGTCATCCTGCAGATGGACTTCATGGACGAGGCCGCGCCGGCGCGGCTGGCCGAGGAGCTGGGCGGCAAGGCCGACCTCGTCCTGTCCGACATGGCGGCCAACACGGTCGGCCACCAGCAGACCGACCACCTGCGCACCATGGGGTTGGTCGAGGCGGCCAGCGACTTCGCCTGTGAAATGCTGGCGCCCGGCGGCGCCTTCGTCGCCAAGGTGCTGGCGGGCGGCGCCGACCATGATCTGGTCGCGCTGCTCAAGCGCATGTTCACGACCGTCAAACATGCCAAGCCGCCGGCGAGCCGCAAGGATTCGTCCGAGTGGTATGTGATCGCGCAGGGTTTCAAGGGCGGCGGATCGCCCGAGGTTTGAACCCGCTCGCTGTTGGGACTTCCTGCGTCTTTGGGCAGTTCGATGCCTCAGCTCTGGAACTGAAGCGAGCGTCGCCGCCACCAGGCCAGTCCCCCGCCGGCCAACCCCGCCGCGGCAATACTCAACAGGACGCGATGCCGCTGAGCCGTGGTATAGAGACTGAAGCTGCGACCGGATTTTATGCCCGACCGTTCCTCGCCGTCGACCGCAGGCGAGAAGAGGTTGTCGACCGGCGTCGGCCTCCGCCGGGGATCGTTGAGCAGCGGGATCATGACGCCGGCGAGATAGTCCAGCAGCTGCGGGAAGTGCGTGCTCACCAGCACCTGCGCACGGCCGATGCCGCCAACCGTGATTTCCCGCCGCGGATGCTGCGCCACATGGAGGATCGTGTCGGCCACGATCGCCGGATCGTAGACGGGCGGCGGGATCATCGCCTCGCCATCACGATGGTTGGCGGCATTGCGCCCGATCGGCGTGTCGATACCGGACGGCTTGACCAAGGTGACGGAGACGGGCGCCTGCTGCGTCGTCAGCTCGATCCGCAGCGAGTTGATGAAGCCGCGTACGGCGTGCTTCGACGCCGCATAGGCGCCCATCAC
>CAXTUG010000151.1:0-7744 GCA_964247375.1 uncultured Sphingomonadaceae bacterium | reverse complement strand
CTCGAACACCATCTCCAGCGCGATCAGGAATTCCATGATGCCGCCGGCGATGCGGAAGGCGTCCAGGCTGATGCCGAGGCTGGTCAGCAGCGGCTCGCCGACCAGCGCGAACAGGATCAGGATGCCGGTCGCGATCCCGGTCGAGCGCAGCGCCATTGCGCGGCGGTGCGCCTCGCTGCCGCCGCGGGTCAGGCTGGCGAAGATCGGCGCGCAGCCGGGCGGATCGATCACGACGAAGAAGGTGACGAAGGCGGAGAGGAACAGCGATACCAGCATCAGCCGACGACTGCGCTCTCGCTCTTCCAGCCGGCCATGCCGCGATAGGTGACGGTCAGCCGATACTGATCGCCGTCGAGCTTGCTGAGGCCCCAGCGCAGGCTGCCGTCGGGGGATGTGCCGCCGGCGATCATATCCTGAATGGAAGGCACGTTCCGCGCATCGCCGCAGGCGGCGCGCACCGCAACCACCGTGTCGCCCGCCGGCGATCCGCGATCCTCGGAGCCGCCGTCGTAGAGCCAGCGCCAGCCGTCCGCATCCTTCCGCCACACCGTCATATAGCGCCCGGTCTGGGTACCGCCCCGGCCGCGCCACGGTCCCGTCGAGAAAGCGAGCTTGCCGTCGCACGAGGTAATCGTACGCGCCGGCCACCACATGACCGATTGCGGCGGATCGGCGCGGTGATCGAGGAACGGCGCGGCAGGCTTCGGCCCATCGAGCAGCATGATGGCATCCGGCGCGGCGAAGGCGCGGAACGCCGTCCACTGGCCCTCGGTCTGCGCCATCGCCGCGAACGCACGTTCGGCCTGCTCGACCGGCGCTGCGGCAGTGGCGGCGAGCAGCAGGAGCATCATATCGCGTCGCGGGTCAGCGGCAGGCTCTCGTTGCGGTGCGCCGCCACCAGCGTGTTGCGCAGCAGCACGGCGATCGTCATCGGCCCGACGCCCCCCGGCACCGGCGTGATCGCGCCGGCAACCTCCTTGACCGCGTCGAACGCGACATCGCCGACCAGGCGCGTCCTGCCATCGCCGATATCGATCCGGTTGATGCCGACGTCGATTACCGTCGCCCCTGGCTTGATCCAGTCGGCCTGCACCATCTCCGGTCGTCCGACCGCCGCCACGACGATGTCGGCGCGGCGCACCACCTCCGGCAGGTCGCGCGTGCGGGAATGCGCGATCGTGACGGTGCAGCTCTCACCCAGCAGCAGCTGCGCCATCGGCTTGCCGACGATGTTGGACCGGCCGATCACCACCGCCTGCAGGCCGGACAGGTCGCCCAATTGATCCTTGAGCAGCATCAGGCAGCCGAGCGGCGTGCACGGCACGAAGCCCGGCAGTCCCGTCGCCAGCCGTCCGGCATTGATCGGGTGAAAACCGTCGACATCCTTGGCAGGATCGATCGCGGCGATAACCGCATTCTCGTCGATCTGCTTGGGCAGCGGCAGCTGCACGAGGATGCCGTCGACCGTCCCGTCCGCATTCAGCGTGCGGACCAGGTCGAGCAGCGCATCCTGGCTGGTCTCGGCAGGCAGGCGGATCGTGTCGCTCTTCATGCCGGCGGCGTCCGTCGCCTTGCCTTTCGACCGCACGTAGACCGCACTGGCCGGGTCCTCGCCCACCAGTATGACGGTCAGCCCGGGCTTGCGGCCGGCCTTGGTCGCGAAGTCTGCGGCCAGCACCGCGACGCGGTCGCGCAACGTCTCCGCAAATGCCTTGCCGTCGATGACGATCGCACTCATGCGCCCGCCAGAATGATGCTGGCTTCGATATGAGGGATGACGACGCCGGAGAGGATCTGGATCAGCAGCAGCACGACGAGCGGCGAGAAGTCGAGCGCGCCGAAATCAGGCATGATCCGCCGGATCGGCCGATAGAGCGGCTCCGTCATCCGGCTCAAGGCGTAGAGCAGTTGCCGCACGAAATCATTGTGCGTGTTCACCACGTTGAACGCCACCAGCCAGGATAGGATTGCCTGGATGATGATGACCCACGTCGCCACGCGGAGCAGTAATTGCAGGATATCGAGAAACATCAGCATATTGGGATCGTCCGTCCGTCCGAATTCGCCGCATCCTAGCCGAAGCGATGGTGCCGCGCCACGTCAGCCTTGACGCACCAGCGTACCGGCGCCCTGCCGCGTGAAAATCTCGATCAGCATCGCATGCGGCACGCGCCCGTCGAGGATCACCGCCGCATCGACTCCGCCTTCGACCGCGTCGATGCAGGTCTGCAGCTTGGGGATCATGCCGCCGTAGATGGTGCCGTCAGTCTGCAGCCGCGTGATCGCGGCCGG
Organism: uncultured Sphingomonadaceae bacterium; assembly: GCA_964247375.1. GTDB lineage: Bacteria > Pseudomonadota > Alphaproteobacteria > Sphingomonadales > Sphingomonadaceae > Sphingomonas_I. Next base: position 5,452 of record CAXTUG010000151.1, on the reverse strand, counting down.
GGTCAGGTCGCTCAGCAGGCGCCTGTCCTTGTCCAGCACGCCCGGTACGTCGGTCAGCAGGAACAGGCGCTCGGCCCCCGTCGCGATCGCGATCGCGCCGGCCATCGTGTCGGCGTTGATATTGTAGGTTTGGCCGTCGGTGCCGACGCCGATCGGCGCCACCACCGGGATCATGCCGGCCTTGCTGATCGTGTCGAGGATGCGGGTGTCGATATCGTCGGGTTCGCCGACGAAGCCCAGGTCATGCTCGCTTTGTACCTTGACGGCGGTGACCAGCCGCCCGTCCTTGCCGGATATGCCGACCGCGCGCCCGCCCTCGGCGGCGATCCACGACACGATCTCCTTGTTGATCGCGCCGGACAGGACCATCTCGGCGACCTTCATCGTCGCCGCGTCGGTGACGCGCAGGCCGTCGACGAAGCGGCTCTCGAGCCCCTGCGCCTTCAGCGCCGCGCCGATCTGCGGGCCGCCGCCATGCACCACGATCGGATTGATCCCGACCGCCTTCAGCAGCACGACATCCTCGGCGAAGTCCTCCGCCGCCTCGGCGTCGCCCATGGCGTGCCCGCCATATTTCACGACGAAGGTGCTGCCGGCGTAGCGCTGCATGTAGGGCAGCGCCTCGGCCAGCGTCTCCGCCTTGAACAGCACGGCAGGATCGGGCGCATGGTCGGTCATGCGCGCGCCTTTAGCGGCCGCGTCATGCCAGCGGAAGCTGGCTTGGCACATTCGCGTTTGGGGGCGTGAGGACGGGGAACGCGAGTTAGCGGTCCAATCGCCGCCCCAGCGCGACGAACAGGTACACCATCGGCGGCACCAGCAGCGCCGACAGCACGACCTTGACGATCATCTGCCCGATCAGCAGCCCGCCGATCGGGAATATGCCGTAGAAGCTGATCGTAATGAACAGCAACGTGTCGACGATCTGCGACAATATGCTGGCGATACCCGCGCGCAGCCACAGCAGATGCGCGCCCTCGCGTCCTTTCAGCGCTGCGAAGATGGTGACGTTCAGCGTCTGCGACGTGCCGTAGGCGATCAGCCCGGCCAGCATCAGCCGTGCGCTCTGGCCCAGGATCGTCTCGAACGCCGCCAGCCGCGCTGCATCCATCGCCGCCGCCGCGGGCAGGCGCAGCACCAGCTCGATCAGCGCCATGGTGACGATCAGCGGCAGGAAGCCCCAGCGCACCAGCCCCGTCGCGACCGCGCCGCCATGCAGCTCCGCGATCGCGCTCGACAGGATGACGAGCAGCAGAAAGGCGCAGATCCCCGCCTCGATCCCGAGCGGCCCGAGCCCAAGCGCAAACCCCAGATTCGACAGCGGCCCGAGCGCCACCAGCTTGTTGCCGAGCACGCCCGCGACGCACACCATTCCTCCGTAGAAGATCGAGAAGACGAACAAGGATTTGGGAAGTGCGGGGGCAGGAGTGTCCATGGCTCTCGTGCGTAGCGCCGTTTGGAGCACTGTCATCAAGATTTCTGACCCTCGGTCGCCCCGGACTTGGTCCGGGGTCCACTCACCCTCACACCCCGCGAGTGCGGCGCCGTGGCTGCCGGAACAAGTCCGGGATGACGGTTGGAGCTACCGCGTGGGTACCGGCTCCGCGCCGGAATAGTCGTAGAAGCCGCGGCCGCTCTTCCGCCCTAGCCAGCCCGCCTCGACATATTTGACGAGCAGCGGGGCGGGACGGAACTTGGGATCGCCCGTGCCCTCGTGCAGGACGCGGGCGATCTCCAGGCAGGTGTCGAGGCCGATGAAGTCGGCCAGCGTCAGCGGTCCCATCGGGTGATTGAGGCCGAGGCTCACCGCGGCATCGATGTCCTTCACCGTGGCGACGCCCTCGCCCAGCGCGAAGATCGCCTCGTTCAGCATCGGCAGCAGCACGCGGTTGACGATGAAGCCGGGCGCGTCGTTGGCGTGGACCACCGTCTTGCCGAGGCTCTGCGCGAAGGCTTCGACGCGGGCGACCGTCTCGTTCGAGGTGGCGAGACCGCGGATCAGCTCGATCGGCTTCATCACCGGCACCGGGTTGAAGAAGTGCACGCCCATGAAGCGCGCCGGATCGGGCGTGGCCTGCGCCAGCCGCGTGATCGGGATCGAGGAGGTGTTGGAGGCGAGGATCGCGTCCGCCCGCAGCACCTGACCCACGTCGGCGAAGATGGTGCGCTTGACCGCCTCGCGCTCGGTCGCGGCCTCGATCACGATGTCGGCCTCGGCGAAAGCGGCATAGTCGCCCTGCGGCTCGATCCGGTCGCGCGCGGCGTCGGCGTCGGCGGCGTCGATCTGCTCCTTCTCGGCGGCGCGGGCGAGGCGCTTGGCAATGCCGGCCTTGCCTTTCTCCGCCTGCGCCAGTCCGATGTCGGACAGGAGCACGCGGTAGCCGGACTGCGCCGCCACCTGCGCGATCCCCGCACCCATCTGTCCCGCGCCGATAACGCCGATCGTGTTCATTCTGCTCTCCAACAATCGTCATTCCCGCGAACGCGGGAATCCAGCTTCCTAATCCAAGGCAGCGTCATTACCGCTTTCGCGGGAATGACGAAGAAAGGGAAGCCGGTGCTACGGCGCCACCGGCTCCGGCCGGGCCTCGGCCAGGATCAGCGAGAACATCGCGTCGGCGTCCGACCATTCGCGCAGCGGCGTCCATCCGCCCGCCGCGAGCAGTTGGCGGCCGCTGCGGGGCGTGTATTTGTGGCTGTTCTCGGTGTGGATCGTCTCGCCTTCGGCCACGTGAAAGCGCTGGCCGGCGATCGTGAAGGACAGGTCGCGCGTGGCGGCCAGGTGCATCTCGATCCGCGACCAGGTGTCGTTCCACACGGCGCGGTGGCGGAATGCCTCCACCGGCACGTCGGCGCCCAACTCGCGGTTGATCCGCTCGAGCAGGTTGAGATTGAAGGCGGCCGTGACGCCGGCCGCATCGTCATAGGCGCGGACCAGCACGTCCGTGTCCTTCACTTGGTCCATGCCGATCAGCAGCATCGCGTCGACGCCCATCGTCTCGATCATGTCGCGCAGCAGGTTCACGCCGGAGCGCGGCACCAGGTTGCCGATCGTAGACCCGGGAAAGAAGCCGAGCTTGGACAGGTTCGCGACCGCCGGCGGCAGCGGCACCGGATGCATGAAATTGGCCTCGACCGGCAGGATCGACAATTCGGGAAAGTCCTCCTGCAGGGCGGCCGCCGAATCGCGCAGGAAATCGCCGGAAATGTCGATCGGCACATAGGCGGACGGCGCCACGCAGGAGAGCAGGCGCGGCGTCTTGAGCGACGAGCCGGAGCCGAACTCCACCACCGCACGCCCCTTGCCGGCGATCAGGCCGACCTCGTCGCTATGTTCCGCGAGCAGCGCCGTCTCGATCCGCGTCGGGTAATATTCGGAGAGCCGCGTAATCTCCTCGAACAGCTCCGATCCGCGACGATCGTAGAACCAGCGCGCGGGGATCGCCTTGCGCGACTGGGCCAGGCCGTTCAGCACGTCGGCCAGGAAGGCCGGATCGGCCTGCAGCACGGTCTCGTCGATGGTCTCGCTGCGCAGCATCACAGATCCTTGGCCAGCCGGACGCCGGTGAACTGCCAGCGCTGCCAGGGGTAGAAAAAGTTGCGGTAGGAGGCGCGGCTGTGCCCGCGCGGCGTGGCGCAGCTGGCGCCCTTCAGCACCGCCTGCCCGCTCATGAATTTGCCGTTATATTCGCCGACCGCGCCCTCGACGGGGCGGAAGCCGGGATAGGGCAGGAAGACGCTGCCGGTCCATTCCCACACGTCGCCGAACATCTGGCCGGGCGAGCTGCTCCAGTTGACGGCGCGCGGTCGCACCGGTCCGGCCTGGTCGAGCTGCGTGCCGGCGGCGGCATCCAGGTCCTGCGCGGCACTCTCCCACTCCGCCTCCGTCGGCAACCGCGCGCCGGCCCAGCGGGCGAAAGCGTCGGCCTCGTAGTGCGAGACGTGCGTCACCGGCGCGGCGGGGTGGAGCGGATGCAGTCCGTCGAGCGCGAAGGCCAGCCAGCCGCCTTCGCCGTCGCCCCGCCAGTAGAGCGGCGCCTCGATGTTCTCCCGCTTCACCCAGGCCCAGCCGTCGGCAAGCCAGTGCTCGGGGGCGCGGTAGCCGCCGTCGGCGATGAAGACCTGCCACTCCGCATTGGTCACCGCGCGATCGGCCAGCGCATGCGGCGTCAGCAGCGCGCGATGGCGCGGCCCCTCGCTGTCGAAGGCAAAACCGCGTCCGTCGTGGCCGATCTCCACCACGCCGTCGCGCCCTTCCCGCCAGCCCATCTCGCGCATCGGCGCCGGCCGGTTGCGCGGCTGCTGCCACACCGCCGGGTCGAGCGGATTGGCGGCGAAGGCGGCCAGCATGTCGGTCAGCATCAATTCCTGGTGCTGCTGCTCGTGATTGATGCCGAGCGTGACCAGGTCGCGTGCGGCAGGCGGCAGCGCGGGCAGGGCGGCGGCGACCTGCTCGTCCACGGCCTGGCGCCACGCCAGGATCTCGCTCAGGCTCGGCCGGGCGAGCATGCCGCGCCGGTCGCGGGCGTGGCGCGCGCCCTCGGCCTCGTAATAGCTGTTGAACAGATAGGCCCAGCGCTCGTCGTAGCGGCGGTGGCCCGGCACGTGATCGCGCAGCAGGAACGTTTCGAAGAACCAGGTCGTGTGCGCCAGATGCCACTTGGCGGGCGATGCATCGGGGTGCGGCTGGAGGGTCGCATCGGCGTCGGACAGGGGCGCGGCCAGCGCGACCGTGAGGTCGCGGGTCACCTGAAAGGCGGACGCCAGGCCTGCCTCATCGGCTACGAGTTGCGGACGTGCGGCCATCGAACAGCCTCCCCTGTCTCACGCCTTCATTGCGCGCGCAGCGCAGCAATCCATTTTGGAATGGCCGCTGGACTGCTTCGCTACGCCCGCAATGACAATCGCGTGTATTCCCCCTGATCGTTACGTCAACGCGTCGATCATCCCCGCGTTGCGCCGGGCACCCAAAGTTTGTCGCCGCCCGCCGCCACGTTCAGCAGCCGGGCCAGCACGAACAGATGATCCGACAGTCGGTTCAGATAGTTGAGCGCCTGCGGGTTGAGCGCGATCTGCGCCGTCGCCGTGACGGCGCTGCGCTCGGCCCGGCGCACGATGGCACGGGCGAGATGCAGCTGCGCGGCGGCGGGCTGGCCGCCCGGCAGGATGAAGGAGGTCAGCGGCGTCAGCGCCTCGTTCATCCGATCGATCTCCTGCTCCAGCCGCGCGACCTGCTGGGCCGTGATGCGCAGCGCGGTGTCGGCCGGCGTGAAGTCGTCGCCAGGGGTCGCCAGATCGGCGCCGAGGTCGAACAGCTCGTTCTGGATGCGGGTCAGCATCTCGAACTCGGGGCCGTCGTCCAGCAGTGCCTGCGCGACGCCGATCGCGCAATTGGCCTCGTCGACGTCGCCCATCGCGGCGATGCGCGGATCGGACTTGGGCACCCGCGACC
>CAXTUG010000150.1:5188-7750 GCA_964247375.1 uncultured Sphingomonadaceae bacterium | reverse complement strand
CTTCCAGGGCGCGCTCGCCGGCGAGAGCGCGACCGCGCTCGGCGCCGCTGCGGTGCGCGCCGCGGTCGAGCGGTCCGGCGTCGCGCCGGACGCGGTCGAGCGCATCTACATGGGCTGCGTGCTGCCGGCCGGGCTTGGCCAGGCGCCGGCGCGGCAGGCGGCGCTCGGCGGCGGGCTGCCCAACTCGGTCGAGGCGGCCACGGTCAACAAGATGTGCGGATCCGGCATGCAGGCGGCGATCATGGCCGCCGAGGCGATCGCCGCCGGCGCGGCGGACATCATCGTCGCCGGCGGCATGGAGAGCATGTCGAACGCTCCCTATCTGCTCCCCAAGCATCGCGGCGGCGCCCGCATCGGTCACGACGTCGTCAAGGATTCGATGTTCCTCGACGGCCTGGAGGATGCCTACGATGCCGGCAAGCTGATGGGCGCGTTCGCCGAGGACTCCGCCCGCGACTATCAGCTCACCCGCGAGGCGCAGGACGCCTTCGCGATCGAGAGCCTGGCCCGCGCCAACGCCGCCATCGCCAGCGGCGCCTTCGCCGCCGAGATCGTGCCGGTCGCGACGCGCGCCGGCGCGGTGAGCACCGACGAGCAGCCCGGCAAGGCACGGCCGGAGCGGATCCTCACGCTCAAGCCAGCCTTCGCCAAGGACGGCACGATCACCGCCGCCAACGCTTCCTCGATCTCGGACGGTGCGGCGGCGCTGGTGATGACGCGCGCCGCCGTCGCCGAAGCGAACGGCCTGGCGATCGAGGCCCGCCTCGTCGCGCATGCCGCCCACGCCCACGCCCCCGGGCTCTTCACGACCGCGCCGGTGCCGGCGATCCGCAAGGTGCTGGCAAAGGCGGCCTGGGACATCGCCGACGTCGACCTGTTCGAGGTCAACGAGGCGTTCGCCGCGGTCGCGATGATCGCCATGCGCGATCTCGCCATCCCCCACGAGAAGCTCAACGTCCATGGCGGCGCCTGCGCGCTCGGCCACCCGATCGGCGCATCGGGCGCGCGGATCATGGCCACGCTGATCGCGGCGCTGCGTCTGCGCGGCCTGCGTCGCGGCGTCGCGGCTTTGTGCATCGGCGGCGGCGAGGCGACGGCGGTGGCGCTCGAACTCGTCTAGCCGCGCTTTGCTCGCGGGCGGATCCGCGACAGGCTCGTGCGCTTCGATCGGGGGGCAAGGCGATGGGCGGATCCGGGGTGCGGCGGTTGCTCTTGGCAGGGTCGCGTGCGCGCTGGCGGCGGGCGCGGACGCGCAGGCGCCGCAACGCAACCTCGATACCGCCGAGCGCGCCAGCGATCCGCAGGAGCGGATGATCTGCAAGCGGTTCATCGAGACCGGCTCGCTCGTCAAGGGTTACCGGACCTGCAAGGGCAAGCGCGAGTGGGAGCGCGAACGCGACAACATCCGCTCGCCGCGCGCCGCCAGCGGCTCGTGCAACTCGGCCGAATCCGGATCCTGCGGCAGCGTCTAGCGGGTGCGGGTGCCATCGCGCCGGCAAGAAATTATTGATTGTGGTCGCGCCCGGCGTCGTTACCTCGCGGCCATGATCCCGCATGCCGAACCGGCCCGCCCGCGCCTGACCCACCTCCAGCGCCTGGAATCGGAGAGCATCCATATCCTGCGCGAGGTGGTGGCGGAGGCGGAGCGGCCGGTGATGCTCTATTCAGTCGGCAAGGATTCGGCGGTGATGCTGCACCTTGCCCGCAAGGCGTTCTTCCCCGCGCCGCCGCCCTTTCCGCTGCTCCACGTCGACACGACCTGGAAGTTCAAGGCGATGTACGAGCTGCGCGACCGCATGGCCGCGGAGGCGGGCATGGAGCTGATCGTCTACCGCAACCCCGAGGCCGCGGCGCGCGGCATCAACCCGTTCGATCACGGCCCGCTCCACACCGACCTGTGGAAGACCGAGGGGCTGAAGCAGGCGCTCGACAAGTACGGCTTCGATGCCGCGTTCGGCGGCGCCCGGCGCGATGAGGAGAAGAGCCGCGCCAAGGAACGGATCTTCTCGTTCCGCTCGGCCAACCACCGCTGGGACCCCAAGCAGCAGCGGCCCGAACTCTGGCACCTCTACAATGCGAGGAAGGCGAAGGGCGAGAGCATCCGCGTCTTCCCGCTGTCCAATTGGACAGAGCTCGACATCTGGCAATATATCCACCTCGAAGGCATTCCGATCGTGCCGCTCTATTTCTCGGCGCCGCGGCCGACGGTCGAGCGCGACGGCCTGATCCTGATGGTGGACGACGACCGCTTCCCGCTCCGCCCCGGCGAGGTCCCGACGACGCGCTCGATCCGCTTCCGCACGCTCGGCTGCTATCCGCTGACCGGCGCGGTCGAGAGCGAGGCGGCGACGCTGCCCGAGGTGATCCAGGAGATGCTGCTCACCACCACCTCCGAGCGCCAGGGCCGCGCGATCGATCACGACCAGTCCGCCAGCATGGAGCGCAAGAAGCAGGAGGGTTATTTCTGATGGGGGACAGCGATGCTCCTTCTCCCCTTCACGGGAGAGGGTCGGGAAGAGGGGGAGTCGAGGACAGCGGCGAACATCTGCCCACGGGCAGTGG
>CAXTUG010000150.1:0-5178 GCA_964247375.1 uncultured Sphingomonadaceae bacterium | reverse complement strand
CCGCCCGCCGCGCCGCGCCGCGCAGAAAGTACAAGCACATGGCCCACGTCTCCGACCTCATCGCCACCGACATCCAGCAGTACCTCGCGCAGCACCAGCACAAGAGCCTGCTGCGCTTCATCACCTGCGGCTCGGTCGACGACGGCAAGTCGACGCTCATCGGTCGGCTGCTCTACGATTCGAAGATGATCTTCGAGGACCAGCTCGCCGCGCTCGAGGCCGACTCGAAGCGCGTCGGCACGCAGGGACAGAATATCGATTTCGCGCTGCTGGTGGACGGGCTCGCCGCCGAGCGCGAGCAGGGCATCACGATCGACGTCGCCTATCGCTTCTTCGCGACCGACCGGCGCAAGTTCATCGTCGCCGATACGCCCGGCCACGAGCAATATACGCGCAACATGGTCACCGGCGCGTCCACGGCCGATCTGGCCGTGATCCTGGTCGACGCGCGCAAGGGCGTGCTCACGCAGACCCGGCGCCATTCCTACCTCTGTCACCTGCTCGGCATCCGCAACATCGTGCTGGCGGTGAACAAGATGGACCTGGTCGGCTACGATCAGGCGGTGTTCGACCGCATCCGGCTGGCCTACTCGGCCTTCGCTCAGTCGATCGGCATCACCCGCTTCACCGCCATCCCGATTTCCGGCTTCGTCGGCGACAACGTCACCACCGGGAGCGAGCGCATGCCCTGGTTCCGGGGCGAGCCGCTGATGGAGGTGCTGGAGACGGTGCCGCTGGACGCCGATGCCGACCAGGGCAAGCCGTTCCGCCTGCCGGTACAGTGGGTCAACCGCCCCAATCTCGACTTTCGCGGCTTCGCGGGACTGGTCGCCGCCGGCACCGTCAAACCGGGCGATCCGGTGCGCATTCTCCCTTCCGGCCGCACGTCGACGGTCTCGCGGATCGTCACGTTCGACGGCGATCTCGATGAAGCGGTCGCCGGCCAGTCGGTGACGCTGACGCTCGCCGACGAGGTCGACTGCTCCCGCGGCGACGTGATCGCCGCCGCCGGCGACCCACCGCAGGCGGCCGACCAGTTCGAGGCGACGATCGTGTGGATGGCGGACGAGCCGATGCTGCCCGGCCGGTCCTACTGGTTGAAGCTCGCCACCCAGACCGTCAGCGCCAGCCTGCAACAGCCGAAATATCAGGTCAACGTCAACACGATGGAGCATGCCGCCGCCAAGACGCTGGAGCTGAACTCGATCGGCGTCGGCAATCTCGCGACGGATCGCCCGATCGTGTTCGAGCCCTATGGCGGCAGCGGCACCTCGCCCAACCGCGATCTCGGCGGCTTCATCCTCATCGACAAGTTCACCAACGCGACCATCGCCGCCGGGCTGATCCACTTCGCGCTGCGCCGCGCCGAGAACGTCCACTGGCAGGCGACCGATATCAGCCGCGAGGCGCGCGCGGCGGCGATGCGGCAGAAGCCGGCCGTGCTGTGGTTCACCGGCCTGTCCGGCGCCGGCAAGTCGACCATCGCCAACCTGGTCGAGCGCAAGCTGGCGCGCATGAACCGCCACACCTTTCTGCTCGACGGCGACAATGTGCGGCACGGCCTCAACCGCGACCTGGGCTTTACCGACGCCGATCGGGTCGAGAATATCCGCCGCGTCGGCGAGGTGGCGCGGCTGATGACCGACGCCGGTCTGATTGTGATCACCGCCTTCATCTCGCCGTTCCGCGCCGAGCGGGAGATGGTGCGGCGCATGCTGGCCGAAGGCGAGTTCGTCGAGGTCTTCATCGATACGCCGCTGGCGGAGGCCGAACGGCGCGACGTGAAGGGGCTCTACGCCAAGGCGCGCAAGGGTCAGCTCAAGAACTTCACCGGCATCGACAGCCCCTATGAGGCCCCGGAGCAGGCCGAGCTGCGCATCGACACGGCCGCGCTGACGCCCGAGCAGGCCGCGGACCGGATCGTCGACTACCTGCTCGATCGGTAACGGTCTGGCCCGGGCGGCGTCCTTTCCATAGGAGGAGGCGATGGCGACAGCGACCTCCTATGATGCGGTAACCTACCCTTCCCTGCTGTTCCAGCAGAGCAGCCCGGACCATCTCGCCGTGCTGGCGCGCCTCCACGGGATGGACGCGCCGCCGATCGCGACGGCGCACGTGCTGCACGTCGGCGGCGGCGACGGTCTCGACGTTACCGCCCTCGCCGCCGCCTATCCGGACAGCCGCTTCGTCAACTTCGACCTGGCCGCCCGGCCGATCGCGCGGCCGGCGCTGGGCCGAGGCCGCCGGTCTCGCCAACGTCCGTCATCTCGTGCTCGACCTCCTCGAAGCGGCCGATCAGCTCGACGGCACGTTCGACTATATCGTGGCGCATGGCGTCTACGCCTGGGTGCCGGATGGCGTACGCGCGGCGATCATGCCGCTGATCGAGCGGCTGCTCTCGCCCCGCGGCGTCGCCTTCGTCAGCTACAATGCGCTGCCCGGCGGCTACGGGCGGATGGCGGTGCGCGACATGATGCTGCACCATGTCGGCCACATCGCCGATCCGGCCGCGCAGATCGCCGCGGCGAAGAAGCTGCTCCAGGATTTCGTGACGCCCGGCCCGGACGATGCGCCGAGCACCGCGGCCATGCGCCGCGAGGCGGCGGTGGCGCTCACCTATGCCGACGGCCTGCTCTACCATGACCAGCTGAACGGCTGCTACGCCCCGCAAACCCTGTCGGCGGTGGTGGGGGCCGCGCGCGCAGCCGGGCTGCGCTACCTGGGCGACGCCCGCGGCAGCGGCGTGGGTCAGGGCTTCGTCGATCCCGGCAAGGCGGCGATCGATGACGACAGCTTCGTTCGTCACCTGCAGACGATGGACTATCGCACCGGCCGCTACTTCCGCGCGAGCCTGTTCGTGCAGGGCGACGCCGTCTTCTCGCGCGTGGTGGACCATCAGGCCGCCGCCACGATGTGGGCGGCGACGCATAGCCGCGTGGCGGCGGACGGCAGCTTCCAGCTGGGCGGAATGGCGCTGCGGATCGATGATCCACGCCACGCCCGCATGCTGGCGGCGCTCATCGGGCGCGGGCCCGGCTGGCACGCCGTCGGCGAGGTCGCGGCCGACGAAGACCTGCGGAAGTCGCTCTGCCGCCGCGCGATCGAAGGCTTCGTGACCCTGCACGCCGCCGCGGCGCCGTTCACCCTGCAGCCCTCCGACCATCCCGTCGCAAGCCGCTTCGCACGCGCCGCGCTACGCAGCGGCGAGCGGCGCATCGCGACGTTGGATCACCGCCTGATCGAGATCGACTATCCGGCGGAGCGCGCACTCATCCCGCTGCTCGACGGCAGCCGGTCGCGAGCGGACCTGATGCACGTGTGGGAGGCGCAACCCAATCGTACGCACGCGTCATTCGATCGCGCGCTCGCGGTCATCGCCGGAAAAAGGCTGCTATCCCGCTGACGCGGCGCTCGTGCCCGCCCGGCGCCAGCGTGCGAAGTCGACCACCTGCCGGGCGACGAGCGCAATCTGATCGCCGATCTTGGGATCGAGCGCGGTACCGTCCGGCTCGAACGTTTTGCCCTGCGGGACGAACGCGGCGCCGTAGGGGGTCGGCCAGGCACGCAGCGCGTGCGCGATCGAGCGAAGCGTCACCAGCGTCGTCCCGCAGGCGAGCCAGCCGAAGGCGCTCACGATCGCGCCGAAAGCACACCCGTCCAGATAAGGGCGTTCGTCCCGCGACAGATCCTCCAACAGATCGAGCGCATTCTTGACCGGCCCGGTGATGCTCCCGTGATAGCCGGCCGACGCCACGATGATGCCATCGCAGGCCCTGACCGCGTCGACGAAGATGCGCTCCTCCTCGGTACGCTCGTCCCGGCCCGGCACGTAGAGCGGCAGCCGCGAGATGAGCGGCCCGTCGATCAACAGCGTGCGAGCGCCCATCGCCTCAGCCGTGCGCAGGGCGCAGCGCACCGCCAGCTCACTGGTGGATCCGGGTCGCGACGTGCCGCCCAGGCCGAGGATCAGCGGCGCATAACTGTCGGGCACGGGCCGGTCTCCTGCGGCAGCAACCTTGTGATCCGATATGGAAAACCCCGCCTGCCTCTCGGAACAAGCGGGGTCGATATGGTAGGCATGACCGGGATTGGACTTGCGGCCACCGCAATGTCAACCCGATCGACGGCCGATCATGTTGCGCTTTACCATGACGATGCGACTATCCCGCTCTCACGACTCGAGAGAAGGTACGGTGAAGATGACTCTGCGTCGCACCCTGAAGGCGAACCTGTCGGCACTCATGATCGCGTTCGCAGGAGCAGCCGCGGCTACCGCCGGCACGATGGTCGATGTCGATAACCTGGTGCAGATCCCGGACGGGAACTTCACCGGCGTTTACGCGGGCAGCGCCGCGCCGTCGTTCGGTCCCATCACCCTGCAGCAGAGCTTCGTCGCGAAACATGACGCCCGCCTTGCCACCATCGATCTCTACGGCTTCGCCGGTCAGGGCGGACCTCCGATCGGAACGACCATTCTCTCCTTGTTCTCCGGAAGCGCCGATCCTGCGAACCTCCTCGGCGCCGTGAGCAGGTCGAATGCGTCGATCGGCACCGGGCTTGGCATCAAGACGTTCGACTTTTCCGCGCTGAATATCGCACTGACGACCGGTCAGAGCCTGACCTTCTCGGTCGATCTTACCGGCGGGTGCAAGGGCAATGCATGCACCATATTCGTGGACGTCACAGACTCGACCGTCGGCCCGCTGTCGAGTTCAGGCTATCCAGACGGATTTCTGACCCAAGTGCAGAACGGCCAGTCCTTCCCGCGCCCAACTGGCGATCTCAACTTCAGGACTACGGTCATGCCCGTGCCCGAACCCGCCTCCTGGGCTCTCCTGCTGCTCGGATTTGGTGCGATCGGCCTGTGCATGCGCCGGCGCAGGATCGGCAATCCAGTGTCGGCGTCTGGTGATCTGACGCTGCCGCGGCTTGGCGACGTATGTGAAGCTATCCGTCCCTGAACTGTCGGTCTGGGCGAGAATGTATCCGGACTATTGATTTGATGAACCGGCCGGCCTTTCGAACCCCACGGTGAGCCGATCGACTACGGATTGGGCATCGGAGAGCCACGGGACCGGCATCCTACGTCACGACGAAAGATGCCGGCCCGTCAGCCACTTAACTGGTGGGCGTGGCAAGGATTGAACTTGCGACCCCTGCGATGTCAACACAGTGCTC
>CAXTUG010000149.1:7547-7757 GCA_964247375.1 uncultured Sphingomonadaceae bacterium | reverse complement strand
GTCCACTGAAACGGGCGAATGACCGGCAGGTCGGAGGTGGTCGTGCCCAGGCGGAAGCAGTGCAGCACCAGCTGGCGCGCCGCCGCCACGATCTCCCACACGGCATTGTGCCGCGGCTGGCCGGCCCCGACCGGCAGATCGGCGGCGGCGAACGATTGCGCATTGGCATTGGCGCCGGTCGCCCAGGCGAACAGATCGCGTGCGCCGGCG
>CAXTUG010000149.1:4114-7537 GCA_964247375.1 uncultured Sphingomonadaceae bacterium | reverse complement strand
AGGTAGGACAAGGTGACCTTGGCGCGCACCGCCGTGGAGCTGACGGTGGTGACGCTCAACACGGGCTTGGCGGCGAGACCGGGCGGCACGCCGGCGAAGACGAGCTTCTGCGGAGCGCCCCCGCAACGCCAGGCCTCGATGCCCTCGGCCGTGCGCATGATCACGCCGCCCCTGCCCTCCCCCGGCACGGCGACGATGGTGGCACGCCCCTCCACGACCTTGCCGCTCCTGGGATCGGTGCGGCGATACGTGACGTCGCGGCCGAGGCTGCCGTCGACCACCGCGGCGGGCGAGAGCAGCCGCGCGTCGCGGTTCTTCTCGACCGTGCCGCCCGGCAGGCCGGTCACGAGCGCGGTCGCGGGAATGATGCCGTCGACCACGCCTTCGAACCGCAGCACCGCGCGGCCGGCCGGGAGCACCACCGTGCGCATCTCCGTGATCAGCGCATAGCCGTTCAGGTCGTGCAGATCGAGCTGCGGCCGGGCAGAGGCAGAGGCGCTGCGGTAGACGGTCAGCGCCGCATGGTCCGGCGCGGGCGAGACGACGACGGAGGCCGCAGCCGCCAGCAGCACCGCCGAGACGGACATCAGCTCCGGGAATCGAAGGTGGCGGTCACGACGGCGGATCCGTTAGCCGGTACCGGCACCTGCCACACCGTCGTATCCGCATCGCGCCGCTCGCTCTTCATGCTCTCGGAAACGAGGCGCGTATCGGCCCACCACCAGGATATGCCCCCCTGGATCAGCTCGACGGTGACCGCACGGTCGCGCGCGTTGGTGAGGGTGTAGCGCATGGTGGTGCGCCAGCGGCTTGAACCGAGCGCGGTACGCTCCACCAGCGTCGGCTTGACCTTGACGTCGAACGCGTCGCCGGTGCGGATCGCCAGCTGCGAGCCCTGCGGCGTGTGCTCGATCCGGTTCTCGCCGATGAATTGCGGCTGCCCGCGCGCGTCGCGCATGTAGACGCGCACCGTACCAGCCGGCAGCGCGTCGCCGAGCCCGCCCTTGGCCGCGTTGGAGAAGCGCAGCACGCTGGCGGCGCTGCGCGGCGCATCGTCATTCTCCAGCCAGGTGCTGCGATATTCGTAGCCGCTGGCGGCAGGCGCACCCCTCACGTCGAGGAAGCTGACCTGCTTGGTCTGCTTGTCGGCGATGGTGGTGCGGCCGGCGAGCGGGTAGAGATAGAAGTCGCCAAGCTGCTCGCGCCCGGCGGTCTCGGTGCCGGCGGTGCGGATCGGCCGGGACATGTTCCGGTTGCGGTAGGTGGCGTTGCCGCCGTCCCCGTCGCTGTCGTCGCCGCGTACCTCGCCCGCGCCCAGCAGGGTCCTGGCGTTCAGGAAGGTGGTGCCGCTGGTGTTGCGCAAGGTCACCCAGCCCTGCACGTCGATCGTGCCTGCCGCCTGATCGAACAGCGCGACATAGTCGGCATTCCAGCCGAGCCCGCCCGACAGGTAGGACAGGGTCGCGGGCCGCACGCCGGCGCGGCTGCTGTCCAGGTCGATCGAGAGGGTCGGCCGGGCGCGGAGCGTGTCCGGCACCTTGTCGAAGATGACGCGGACCGGCAGCCCGTCGTCGCGTAATACCTCGACATGGTCGCCGACCTGCAGCACCACGCCGCCGTTGACGGCGAGCACCTTCGCCCGCTCGCGCGTCTCCGCGCCGGTGCCCGGCGTCGTGCGGACCAGGGTGACGGTCGCGCCGAGCGCCTTCTCCATCAGGCTGGTGGGGCTGAGCAGGTCGTAATCGAAATTCTGCTCGACCACGGTCGCGTCGGCGACCGACAGGCTGACCGTCTCCGGCCGGATCGCGGCCGAGACGTCGGCGAACGGCTGGTGCGACGGCCCTACCGGCAGGCTGACGCGGCGCGCATCCTGCACCAGCGCGAGCCCGGTGGTGTAGATCGTCACCGACAGGTCGCCCTGCGCGGTGGTGGCCGGCACGGCCGGCGGCGCGGGCTGCTCCGCCTGCGCCGTCGCGCACAGGACCGCCGTGGCAGCCAGGAGCGTGACGCGCATAGGATCTCCTTCTCCGGACATGGGAGATGCACGGTCCGACCGCGTCAACACAAGCGGCGATTGGCCGTGCGCCGCAGGAGAAGCTGCCGGATCGGCTGCGATCGGACGGGTTCAGCGATAGTTGAAGCTGACGGAGATGCGCTCTGTCTTGGCGGCGCTCGGCATCACCTCGTGTCGGAGCCAGCTTTCCCAGAGGAAGACGGTGCCGGGCCGCGGTTCGGCATAGACGAAGGGCTGGAGGTCGGCGGGCGCATCCTCGCGGCGGCGGGGTGCGGCCATCAGCATCGGCAGGCGGGGATCCTCCAGCCTGAGCGCGCCGGAGCCTTCGGGTACCGCGACGTAGAGCGTGCCGGACACGACGCTGTGCGGGTGAATGTGGCCGCTGTGGGTACCGCCGCGGACCAGGACGTTGACCCACAGGCTGTCGAGCCGCAGCGGCCGGGCGAGCTGGAAGGCGCAGTCGCGGGCGAAGGCGGCGACGTGGCGGTTCAAGGCCTTGACCAGGTCGGCGAAGACGGGATCGCGCTGGGGCAGGTCGTCGAGCGAGGCGTAGGAGGTATAGCCGCGATAGCCGTGCGCCTTCGACCAGCGGCGGCCGGCGCGATCATCCTCCGCGAGCGTGCGGCAGCTATGGTCGAGGTCGGCGAGCAGCGTGTCGTCGGCAAGCAGACTCTCGTAGAAGCGGGTCGCGAAGAGGCTGCGGGTGGTCATGTTCGGCCGATAGCATTGTGGATATGAGTGAGGACAGGGTTAGCGTTCCTCGGCGCAGGCCTGCGCCGAGGAACTGCAGAAATCAGGCTAGACGTCGCGCGACTTCGTTCATGAAGCGGGCGTCGTCGCCGGCGGCGAGCAGCGGCGCCTCGGCCGCGACGGCGCCGAGCATGTCGGCGAGCGGATCCATCTCCGCCTTCGCATAGTTGCCGAGGACGTAGCCGGTGACGCGGTCCTTGTGGCCGGGATGGCCGATGCCGAGGCGGACGCGGCGATAGTCCTGACCGAGATGGGCATCGATCGAGCGCAAGCCATTGTGGCCGGCCGCCCCGCCGCCGGTCTTCACCTTGACGCGGAAGGGATCGAGGTCGAGTTCGTCGTGGAAGACGGTGAGTGCGCCGAGGTCGAGCTTGTAGAAGCGCAGCGCCTCGCCCACCGCGCGGCCGCTGTCGTTCATGTAGGTGGCGGGCTTCTGCAGCAGGACGCGCTGGCTGCCGACGCGGCCGGCGGCGACCCAGCCCTGGAACCCCTTCTTCCAGGGTTCGAAGGCGTGGACCGCGGCGATCGCGTCGACGCACATGAAGCCGACATTGTGCCGGTGCAGCGCATATTCCGCGCCCGGATTGCCGAGGCCGACCCAGAGAAGCATGCAGGAACTTCCTCTCCCCTTCAGGGGAGAGCGCTCGGGAGCGCGGCCG
>CAXTUG010000149.1:0-4104 GCA_964247375.1 uncultured Sphingomonadaceae bacterium | reverse complement strand
ACGCCCCCTCTCCCAACCCTCTCCCCTGAAGGGGAGAGGGCTTTAAGATCAGGCGCTAGCTTCGCCTTCGGCCGCGGTGTCGGTGTCGCCCTCGCTCGACTTGAGCGCGGACGGAGCGACGATGGTGGCGACCGTGAAGTCGGTCTCGGCATGCGCCACGACGGCGCCGGCCGGCAAGGCCACCGCCGAGATGTGGATCGAGGTGCCGACATCGAGGCCCGCGAGCGAGATCGCGATCTGGTCGGGAATGTCGGCCGCGTCGATGATCAGCTCCAGCTCGTGCGCGACGATATTGAGCACGCCGCCGCGCTTGATGCCGGGCGACTGCTCCTCGTCGGTGAACACGACCGGCACGTTGACGTGGACGGTGGTGTGCTCGCCGATGCGCAGGAAGTCGACGTGAAGCGGACGGTCGTTGACCGGATGGAACTGGACGTCCTTGGGCAGGGTGCGCACGACCTCACCCACGCCCTCGATCATCACGACCGAGTTCATGAAGTGGCCGTTGCTCATGGCCTTGATCAGCGCCTTCTCCTCGAGATGAATCGAGAGGGCTTCCTGCTTGTTGCCGTAGACGACGGCGGGGACGCGGCCTTCGCGACGCATGGCGCGGGAGGCTCCCTTGCCTGCCCGCTCGCGCGTCTCGGCCGACAGGGTGAGCGTATCGCTCATACACATGTCTCCAGTTCGCTTGAGAGTGATAGAACCCGACGGCCTCCAGGGATGACCCGACGGGAGGCGCGCCTGTAGCGGAAAGGTAGGCAGGGAGCAAGATGGTGCGACTTCTCCCCTCCCGCTCGCGGGAGAGCCGGAATTATTGCACCCGCACTACCTTCAATCCCTTTGCTGCGAGCATCTTCTGGACCGAATCCGGCCCCACCAGGTGCCCGGCCCCGACCGCCACGAACACCGTGCCCGGCTTGTCCAGCCGCTTGGCGAGCGCGTCAGCCCAGACGCGGTCGCGCTGGCGGATCAGGAGGTCGCGCAGCGCAGGCGTCATCTCGGGATCGTCGGCGAAGCTCTTCTCGATCGCGCGCGGGTCGCCGCGGCTCCAGGCGTTCAGCATCCTGGCGAAGTCGGCGCGGGCCTTGGCGGGGTTGTCGAGCGTCGCGACGAGGAAAGCGCGCTGGGCGCTCTCGGGCAGCTTGCCGAAGTAGCCGAGCTGCTGTTCCGGCGTCTCCAGTCCGTCGACCGGCTTGTCCGAGGCGCGGAACAGCGCGGTGAGCTGGGGCTCGACGCCGGGGCTGTCGGCGGCATCCACGCCGATCTGACGGAGCGCGGCGCCGGTGAGCATGATCGCCGCCGCCCAGGTCTTCATGCCGTCGAGCAGCGACGGCGGCACGCCGCTCGCCTTGACCAGCGCCGCGAGGGTGGCGCGCTTGCCCGCGGGGACCCGATCCGAGAGCGGCGGCAGGCCGGCGGCGCGGCCGGTCGTCATCAGGATGTTCGCGACGCGGCCCGGATCCTGGTCGAGCACGGTCTCGATCGTCAGCGACTGCGATTGCGCCAGCGCCCGCCGGATCGTCGGGTCCATCCAGTTGGTGCCGGCGGGCAGCAGGTGGATCGAGCCGAACAGCCAGATGGTGGTGTCCTGGTCGGCGAGCTTCCAGAGCGCGGGGTGCGCAGTCGGCGTGGATGGCCGCGGCACCGGTGCGGCGGCGAGCAGGAGCAAGGAGGTGAGCAGGCGAAACGGCCGCATGGTCTTCATCTATCCGTTCGTGCCGAGTGAGTTCGAGCTTGTCGAGAACCCGTATCGAGACATTCCTCGATACGCCATCCCGACGAGCGGCCCGTCCTGAGCGCCTGCCTTGCAAGGCAGTCGAAGGGGCTACTCGGAACGATCGGGAATAGCGGGACCGCAAAGGTGCTTACCTTGACCCCCGTGCAAGGCTTCGCCAAACGCCCACTTTCAACCCCAACGTGCTATTTTCGGAGTAACCCTTGGCCGACGCCAAGCCGCTCAGCTTCCAGGCGCTCATCCTCACGCTCCACGATTACTGGAGCGCGCAGGGGTGCGTCATCCTGCAGCCCTACGACATGGAGATGGGCGCCGGAACCTTCCATCCGGCGACGACGTTGCGCGCGCTCGGCCCCGATCCGTGGAAGGCGGCCTATGTCCAGCCGTCGCGGCGGCCGACCGACGGACGCTATGGCGAGAATCCCAACCGGCTGGGCCATTATTATCAGTATCAGGTGATCCTGAAGCCGAGCCCGAACAACCTGCAGGAACTGTATCTCGGCAGCCTGGAGCGGATCGGGATCGATTTCCGCAACCACGACATCCGCTTCGTCGAGGACGATTGGGAGAGCCCGACGCTCGGCGCCTGGGGGCTGGGCTGGGAAGTGTGGTGCGACGGCATGGAGGTGACGCAGTTCACCTATTTCCAGCAGGTCGGAGGCTTCGACTGCAAGCCGGTGGCGGGCGAGCTGACCTACGGCCTGGAGCGGCTGGCCATGTACATCCAGGGCGTCGACCGGGTGTACGACCTCGCCTTCAACGATGCCGGCGTCACCTACGGCGACGTGTTCCTGGAGAATGAGAAGCAGTTCAGCGCCTATAATTTCGAGGCGGCGAACACCGACACCCTGTTCAGGCAGTTCGGCTTCGCGGCGGACGAGGCCAAGGCGCTGATCGCCGCCGAGCTGCCGCTGCCGGCCTACGACCAGGCGATCAAGGCGAGCCACATCTTCAACACGCTGCAGGCGCGCGGCGTGATCTCGGTGGCGGAGCGGCAAGCCTATATCGGCCGCGTGCGGGAGCTGGCCAAGGGCGCGTGCGAGGCGTGGATGGCACATAACGGGTGGGACGCGTGATGGCCGGCGTTCGAGCAGATTCAGCCATAACCTCGTTCGCGTCGAGCGAAGTCGAGACACATCTTCGAGCGAAGTCGAGAGGCCCTCGGCTGCGCTCGGGCATGCCCCTCGACTTCGCTCGGGGCGAACGGAGGGGGACAGTTCGTGGCTGACTTCCTGCTCGAACTGCTCTCCGAGGAGATACCCGCGCGGATGCAGGAGAAGGCGTGCGCCGACCTGCAGCGGCTGTTCGAAGCCGAGATCGCCAAGGCAGGTCTCGTTGCCGAGAGCGTCGAGACCTATGCCACGCCGCGGCGGCTGGCGCTGATCGCGCGCGGGCTGCCGGGCGCGACGCAGGCGGTGCGCGAGGAGACGAAGGGGCCGAAATCGTCCGCGCCGCCGCAGGCGCTCGAAGGCTTCCTGCGCAAGACCGGGCTCGCCCGCGAGCAGCTGGAGGAGCGCGACGGCGTGCTGTTCGCGGTGGTCGAGCGGCCCGGCCGCGCGACGGCGGAGGTGCTGGCCGAGGCGATCCCCGCGATCGTCCGCGCCTTTCCCTGGCCCAAGTCGATGCGCTGGGGCCCGGCGTCGCGCGCCGCCACCAGCCTGCGCTGGGTGCGGCCGCTGCAGGGCATCGTCGCGCTGCTGGGCGAGGAAGTGGTGCCGTGCGCGATCGACGGCATCGTCAGCGGGGCGGCGACGCGCGGGCATCGCTTCCATCATCCGGGGCCGATCACGATCGGATCGGCGGCAGACTATGCCGGCAAGCTGCGCGCCTGCCACGTCATCCTCGACCCGGCCGAGCGGCGCGGCATCATCGAGGGCGGGGCACGTGCGCTCGCCGAGGCGCGCGGGCTGCACGTCATCCCCGATCCGGGCCTGGTGGCGGAGAATGCCGGGCTGACCGAGTGGCCGGTGCCGCTGCTCGGCGAGTTCGATCCTGCCTTCCTGGAAGTGCCGCGGGAGGTGATCCAGCTCACCATGCGCACCAACCAGAAGTATTTCGCGTGCATCGACGGGGCCGGCAAGCTCGCGCCGAACTTCATCTGCACATCCAATATCGCGGCGGCAGATGGCGGCGCGGCGATCGTCGCCGGCAACCGCAAGGTGCTGGCGGCGCGGCTGGCGGACGCTAAATTCTTCTGGGAGCAGGACCTGAAGGTGCCGCTCGCGGTGCAGGCGGAGAAGCTCGCCGGGATCGTCTTTCACGAGAAGCTGGGAACGGTAGCGGACAAGGTCGATCGCGTGGCGAAGCTGGCGCGGTGGCTGGTGGCGACGGGGGTGGTTGGGGCAAAGCCCTCTCCCCTTCAGGGG
>CAXTUG010000148.1:0-7794 GCA_964247375.1 uncultured Sphingomonadaceae bacterium | reverse complement strand
CGGCCTCGGCTGCGCTCGGCAGCGCCCCTCGACTTCGCTCGGGGCGAACGGATCACATAAATCCCACGGTGCTTTAACGGCAGGCCTACCCCTTCCCACCCTCCGGCAGCGCCTTGATGTCGCTCGA
The DNA here is from genome assembly GCA_964247375.1 of uncultured Sphingomonadaceae bacterium. Classification (GTDB taxonomy): domain Bacteria; phylum Pseudomonadota; class Alphaproteobacteria; order Sphingomonadales; family Sphingomonadaceae; genus Sphingomonas_I. The sequence goes on along the minus strand of CAXTUG010000148.1, from coordinate 7,667 downwards.
CACGCCCCAGATGTTGATCCCGCTCTCCTGCGCGTGATGATCGATCTCCAATAGTTCGTTTCTGGAGAATTCCAGGTTTTTCAGGGCGTCGAGCGAGTCGTCGAGCTGCGCCACCGTGCGGGCGCCGATCAGGGCCGACGTGACGCGCGGATCGCGCAGCACCCAGGCGATCGCCATCTGCGCCAGGCTCTGGCCGCGTCGGGCGGCGATGTCGTTGAGCGCGCGGATCCGCTCGATCGTCTCCGGCTTGATCAGGTCGGCCTTGAGCGAGCCGCCCTTGGCCGCGCGCGCATCCGCCGGCACGCCGTTCAGGTAACGGTCGCTCAGCATGCCCTGCGCGAGCGGCGAGAAGGCGATGCAGCCGATGCCGAGTTCCTCCAGCGTGTCGAGCAGCTCGCGCTCGATCCAGCGGTTGAGCATCGAGTAGCTCGGCTGGTGGATCAGTAGCGGCACCTTGTACTCCGCCAGGATCGCCGCCGCCTTGCGGGTCAGCCCCGGCTCGTAGCTGGAGATGCCGACGTAGAGCGCCTTGCCCTGCGCGTGGATCTGCGCGAGCGCGCCCATCGTCTCCTCCAGCGGCGTCTTGGGATCGACCCGGTGGGAGTAGAAGATGTCGACATAGTCGACGCCCATGCGCCTGAGGCTCTGGTCCAGGCTGGCGACCAGATGCTTCTTGCTGCTGCCGATGTCGCCATAGGGCCCGGGCCACATGTCCCAACCGGCCTTGGTCGAGATGACCAGCTCGTCGCGGTGCGCAGCGAAGTCGGTCGCCAGCACGCGACCGAAATTCTCCTCGGCCGATCCGTAGGGCGGCCCGTAATTGTTGGCGAGATCGAAGTGGGTAACGCCGCGATCGAACGCGCGCCGCAGCATCGCGCGGCCGACCTCGAACACGTCGCTGCCGCCGAAGTTCTGCCACAGGCCCAAGGAAATGGCAGGCAGGTCCAGTCCGCTGCGGCCGCACCGCCGATACTGCATGCCGTTGCCGTACCGTGACGGGTCCGCAACATAGGGGGCGGGAAAGGCCATGCAATTCTCCTGTGGAACCGAACGGGCTGTAGAGTGGTAACAGGGATTGTCCAACGCCGGGCAACGGCAGGACGCGGAGGATGTATGACGGTCGGGGTCGCGTTGTTCGGCTACGGTCTCGCGGGCGCCTTCTTCCACGCACCCCTGATCGTTGCCGAGCCGCGCCTGCGACTGGCACGCATGGTCACGTCCCGCGCAGCGGAGGTCCACCGGACCTTTCCCGGCCTACCGGTTACGCGCGATCACCAGCCGGTCCTGTCCGACCCGGCGGTTGACCTGGTGGTGATCGCCACGCCCAACCACACCCATGCGGCGCTCGCGCGCGACGCCCTGCTCGCGGGCAAGCATGTCGTGATCGACAAGCCGTTCGTGACCGATCTGGCGGACGGCGCCGACCTGATCGAGCTGGCGCGCACGCGCGGCCGGATGCTGAGCGTCTTTCTCAACCGGCGCTGGGACGGCGACTTCCGCACGGTCGAGCGACTGACCGACGAGGAGCGGCTGGGATCGATCGCTCTCGCTTCCATGCACTGGGACCGCTTTCGGCCGGCGGTCAAGCATGGATGGCGCGAAGTGCCCGGTGAGGGCACAGGGTTGCTTGCCGATCTGGGACCGCACCTGGTCGATCAGGCGCTCCGGCTGTTCGGCTGTCCGCAGGCGATCCAGGGCGACGTCATGTCGCAGCGCGCCGACGCGCTGGTCGACGATTATTTCGAGATCACGCTGCATTATGGCGAACAGCGGGTGGTGGTGGGCGCCTCGTCGCTGATCGCGCAGCCACGCCCGCGCTTCGCGATCCACGGCAAGAGCGCGAGCTTCGTCAAGCACGGGGTCGATCCGCAGGAGGCGCGGCTGCGTGCCGGCGGCAGCGTGCGGGACGCCGATTACGGTCTCGACGCACCGGCAGATTACGGCATTCTCGCCGATGCGCACGGTACGCAGCCGATCGCGACGGAGCGGGGCGATTGGCGGCATTTCTATGCCGGCGTGGCGGACGCGATGCTGGACGGCAAGGTGCCTCCGGTCGACCCTGCCGAAGCCCTGGCTGGCCTCTCCATCCTCGACTGCGCCCGGCGGAGCGCGCGCGAGGGCCGCCTGCTGCGGTTCAACCCGCCGCTCAGGATCGTGGAAGGGGCGCCGGTCGCTTGAACTCGAATTCGCGGAGCGGAACAGGATGATGGGCGAGATCGTCACGTACGAGGAGGGAGGGCAGCGTCTCTGCGGCGAGCTGTTCCGTCCGGGATCGGCCAACGGGCGTGCGGCGCTGGTCGTGCATGAAGCCGACGGGCTGGGCGACAATGTGCGCCGTCGTGCCGCCCAGCTGGCAGCGCTCGGCTATGTCGCGCTCGCCCCAGACCTGCATGGCGACGGACGAACGCTGGCGGGCGAGGAGATGATGACGGCCGTCGACGCCTTCCGCGCGGCGCCGGAGCGGCTGCGGACGCGCGTCGCCGCGGGACTCGCGATTCTGGAGGAGCAGGCCCGGCTGCCGGTGGAGCGCACGGTCGCGCTCGGCTACTGCTTCGGCGGCACTGCGGTGCTGGAGCTGGCCCGCACCGGAACGCCGCTGGCGGCGGTCGCCAGCTTCCATGGCCTGCTCACCACCCGCTCGCCTGCTGCGCCGGATGCGGTCCGCACGCGCGTCGCCGCCTTCACCGGCGGCCTCGACCCGCTGGTGCCGCCGGACGACGTCGCGGCGTTCGGCCGGGAGATGACCGGGGCGCACGCCGACTGGCAGCTGACCGTCTACGGCCAGGCGTGGCACAGTTTCACCAACATCGGCGTGATCGGCTCGCCCGATCCGCGCATGCGCTACGATCCGGTTGCCGACCGGCTGTCGTGGGCGGCCGCGCTTGCCTTCTTCGATGCGGCGTTCGATGGCTCTTAACGAGACCGATCAGGGAGGAGATACATGGCCGAGCGGTTCGAACGCCATCGTCAACCGTGGACCAGCGCCGAGCTGCAGAAGCTGCACATGCTGGCCAAGAAGGGAATGGCACTGCGCGCCATCGCCAAGGCGCTCAGCCGGAGCGAGGAGTCCGTGAAGGAGCGCGCCAAGGCGGACGGGCTCTCCATCGCCAAGCTGCACTGAATTCTACCATCATCGTGAGCGCAGCGAGGAAGGTACCTGGGAGCAGCTAAGCAGCTTCTTCCAGCTTCTCGCTAACCTGCAGCCAGAGCGTTTCCGCTTCCTCCAGCGCGGCCGCCACCTCGGCACGCCGCCGCATGAGTTCGCTCATCGTCAGCTTGGCTAGTGCCGGCTGCGCCTGCTTCGGATCGAACATGGCGAGATCGAGCGCGCTGCGGTCGGCGGTCAGCTGCGCGACGCGCGCCTCGTGCGCCTGCACCTGCTTGCGCAATGCCTGCGCCGCCTCGCGCTCGGCGGCCGCGGCCTTGCGATCCTTCTTGGCGGCCTTGCCACCGCCGTCAGCCCTGGGTTGGTTCCGGCCGAGGATCAGGTCGGTATAATCGTCCAGGCTGCCCTGGAACTCGCGAGCAGTGCCGCCGTCGACCAGCACCAGCCGGTCCGCGGTCAGTTCCAGCATGTGGCGGTCGTGGCTCACCAGCACGACCGCACCGGAATAGCTGTTGAGCGCCTGCACCAGCGCCTCGCGCGCGTCGACGTCCAGGTGGTTGGTGGGCTCGTCGAGGATCAGCATGTGCGGGGCGTCGCGCGTGATCAGCGCCAGCGCCAGCCGTGCCCGCTCGCCGCCGGACAGCTTCGCGATCTGCGTCGTCGCCTTGTCGCCGCCGAAGCCGAACCGGCCGAGCTGCGCGCGCACCGCCGCCGGCGTCTTGCCCGGCATGGCACGCGTCATGTGGCCGAGCGGGGTGTCGTCGCCGTCCAGCTCCTCCACCTGATATTGCGTGAAGTAGCCGACCCGCATTTTGCCCGTCGCGTTCATCGCGCCGTCCATCGGCTTCAGCTGGGCCGCCAGCAGGCAGGCGAGCGTGGTCTTGCCGTTGCCGTTGCGGCCGAGCAGCGCGATCCGGTCATCGGGATCGAGGCGGAGGTTTAGCCGCTGCAGGATCGGCGTCTCGGCATAGCCGACCGCCGCCATGTCGAGCGTGATCAGCGGCGGCCGCAATTCGTCGGGATCGGGAAAGTCGAAGGAGAGCGACGGATCCTCCGCCATCGCCGCGATCGGCTGCATCCTGGCGAGTGCCTTGACCCGCGACTGGGCCTGCTTGGCGGTCGAAGCGCGCGCGCTGTTGCGGGCGATGAAATCCTGCAGCTTGGCCCGCTGCGCCTCCTGGTTGGCGCGCGCCGCCGCCAGCTGCGCCGCGCGCTCGGCCCGCTGCCGCTCGAACGCGTCGTAGCCGCCCGCGTAGAGCGTCACCTTGCCGCCTTCGAGGTGGAGGATATTGTCGACCACGCCGTTGAGCAGGTCGCGCTCGTGGCTGATCACGACCATCATTGCCGGATAGGATTTGAGGAAACTCTCCAGCCATAGCGTCGCTTCGAGGTCGAGGTGGTTGCTCGGCTCGTCGAGCAGCAGCAGGTCCGGTTCGGAGAAGAGCAGGGCGGCAAGCGCCACCCGCATCTTCCAGCCGCCGGAGTAGGTGTCGAGCGGGCGGCCCTGCATCTCGTCGTCGAAGCCCAGGCCGACCAGGATGCGTGCCGCGCGGGCGGGTGCGCCATAGGCGTCGATCGCGATCAGGCGATCGTGGATCTCGCCGATGCGGTCAGGATCGTGGCAGTGCTCGCTCTCGGCCAGCAGCGCCGCACGCTCCGCATCCGCCGCCAGCACCGTCTCGATGGGCGTGGCCTGGCCGCTCGGCGCCTCCTGCGCGATATAGCCGATGCGGGTGCCGCGCGGCATCTCGACCGCGCCGTCGTCCGGCTCGATCGCGCCGATGATCGTCTTCATCAGCGTCGACTTGCCGGCGCCGTTGCGTCCGATCAGCCCGACGCGGCTCTTCGGCGGCAGCGCCGCACTCGCGCGATCGAGGATCGTGCGCCCGCCGAGGCGCACCGTGAGACCGTTCAGGTTGAGCATGGCGGCGCGCCTATCACGAGCGGAACCTGCGCCCAAGCAAAAGGAATACCCGTTCGTGCTGAGCGAAGTCGAAGCACGCTGGGATACGCCCTTCGACTTCGCTCAGGGCGAACGGATCGGGTATATCGCCGTCCAACCTGAACGAAAGCTGCCGGACCCGTTGCCGTCAGGTTCATGCAAGCTCTTGTAACGGAACAACTAAGCGGCCGTCGGTGTGGTCCCTTCCATAAGCGCCGGAGATCGTGCGATCACCGGGGAGTGGGTCATCCGGCGGTCGCCCCAACCCTCACGACGTGCGCAGCTTGCCGGATTCGTCGACCGGATCCTGGCCGATCAGCGCATGCCATCCCTTCCGGATGCCGTACTGCACCGCCCAGCCGAGCGCGTAGGTGGCGACCAGCGGCGCAGCGACCCGGATCGCACTCTCCGCCACGGTGCCGATGATCGCGCCCTTGATGCCGCTGTCGCCGTCCTGCCGATCGATGGCGGCACCGATCAGCGCGCCCAACAAATTGCTCATAACGATCTCCTTCGCGGACCTTAGCGCAGCAAGGGAATGCCGGTTCCGCTACTGACGCGAGAGCGCGACCCGTACGCCCGCGTAGAAGAAGCGTCCGATCGGCGAGATCGGCACGTTTGTCTCGAAGCCGATGTCCGGCTTCTGGTCGGCAAGGTTGTTGACGCCGCCGTAGAAGGAGATGTTGCGGTTGGCCTCGACCTCGACCTGCACGTCGTGCTGCCACAGCTCCTTGTAGCGGAAGTAGCGCGGGTCGACGAAGCTGGGATTGTCGTCGGTCTGCACCCGGGTGAATCGGCGGACGCCGTCCTGCCAGCGCAGATTGTAGCTCACCGTCACGCGGTCGAGCGACCAGGTCGGCGAGAAGGTGAAGTTGTATTTGGGCCGGAAGATCTGGTCGACCTGGTTCTCGACCGCCGCGCCGGGCGTCGCGATCTGCTCCAGCCGGTGCAGGTAGCCGCCGACCAGGCGCAGGTCGAACCGGCCGAGATGGTCGGTCGGGATCTGGTAGGTCGCGTTGAACTCGAGCCCCGACGTGCGGAATGCGGCGACGTTCTGCGGCTGGACGATGTAGCCGTCGATGAAGCCGCTGCCCTGCTCGCGGCGGATCGCGCGGCAGTAGGCGTTGTCGAGCGTGGGCTGGTCGACGCACAGCTCGGCGACGGTGTTCGCCTGGGGCGTGTTGATCGCGTCGCGCAGGCGGATGTCGTACCAGTCGAGTGCCACCGAGAGCCGGGGCACGAAGGAGGGCCGCAGCACCACGCCCGCGGTCCAGGTGCGCGCGGTCTCGGCCTTCAGGTCGGGATTCCCTTGCTGCGTGCCCGGGATGAAGATGTTCGCATTGGGATTGTTGGCGGCGGTGAAGTTCGCTAGGTCGCCGCCCAGCTGGCCGATCAGCGCGCGGCAGTTCGCGTCGCGATACTGGGTGCCGTTGCCGCGATTGGCGACGTAGCAGGGGTCGGAGAAGAAGTTGCTGGCGCCGGTCTGCGGCTGGAAGATCTCGCCGACATTCGGCGCGCGCACCGAGCGGCCGTAGGAGCCGCGGAAGCTGATGTCGCGCACCGGCGCGTAGATGCCGTTGAACTGGTAGGAGTAGGTCGTGCCGACCGTCGAGTAGTGCGAGTAGCGGCCGGCCGCGCCGACCGACAGCAGCGAGGCGAACGGGCGGTCCTTGAGCAGCGGGGCGTTCAGCTCGCCGAATGCCTCCTTCACGTCGAAGTGTCCGCTCGACGGCGTCGGCAGGATATATTCGTCATACTGGTAGAACCGGTTGTCGGTCAGTGCGGCGTTCGGCCGGAAGCGGCTGGTTTCGCGCCGGTACTCGCCGCCGGCGGCGAACTGCACAGGTCCGCCGGGAAGGGAAAAGAACTGGCCGAAGTCGCCGCTGAGCGAAGCGTCGACCACCTGCTGCGTGATTCGCGCATTGCTGGCCGGGTTGCTCAGGAAGAAGTCGAAGGCGGTGGGATTGACGGTGTTGCCGCCGAACGTGTTCACGGGCACGCAGCCGCTGTTGGGTCCGGGCGTGAAGGTCACCGACGGCGTCGAGACGGCGGCAGGATCGAGGTTCGAGCGGCAGACCGGCTGACCGCTGGCCGGATCGCGAACGACGTCGAGCGCGGCGAGGAAGCGATCGTTCAATCGGTCGTTGAGCTTGGTCGCGCGCACGTCGGTGCGGCCGTAGGTATAGTAGATGTCGTAAGTGGCGTGGTCGCTGATGCGGCCGGTCGCGTCCACCACGCCGCGATAGGTGCGCCGGCGGTCGCGCTCGCCGCGGCGGGGGATGTCGAAATTGTTGCGGCTGACGTCGACCGTGCTCAGCCCGGCCGCCTGCGCCGCGGCCAGAATGGACGCGGGAATGAACGGGTTGTCGAGCGCGATCGTGGTCTGGACGAACTTGCCCTCGACGCTGATCTTGAGCGCGTCGGACGCGTCGAAGTGGGCGAGCAGGTTGGCCGCGTGCCGGCGCGTGCGCGGGAAGATGTCGCCGATATAGCCCGCCACCGGCGTGTCGTCGCCGCCGACCGAGTAGCCGTCATTCTGCAGGAATTGTCCGGGGGTGTAGAGCACGCCGTCGCCGCGGAACGTCTGGTCGCCGATCGTGACGATGCCCTGGTTGGAGC
>CAXTUG010000147.1:0-7850 GCA_964247375.1 uncultured Sphingomonadaceae bacterium | reverse complement strand
CAGGTCGATGATGTGGACGCCGTTGCGGTCGCCGAAGATGTACGGCTTCATCTTGGGATTCCAGCGATGCGTCTGGTGTCCGAAATGCGCGCCCGCGTCGAGCAGCGCCTGCATGGAAACGGCTGGTGCCGCCATGGTTATTCTCCTTACCCGGTTGAACCTCTGCGGAGCAGGAACCGCGGATTACCCGCAGCACCGGTATGAGCGCTCCGCATGTGGAATGGCGCGCGATTTAGTCGCGCCGACGCGCCGACGCAAGACCGTAAAAGCGCGTAACGCCGCTTGACTTAAGAACAAAACACGAACATACGGAACAAGTGCGTTTCACTCATGTTTCGGCCTGATCCCAGTTGGATGGTCGATGCGGCCGGAGATTGTTCGATGCTTCAAAGTGTTGCGACCCTGCTTTCGCTCCTGATCGCTACCGGTACGGTGGCGCTTATCGCGGCCACGCTGACCGACGAATGGCGCACGATTCTCCGCGCCGTTCGCAATGGCGGCGAACTCGGCCTGCTTCCACTGCCGGCACAGGGCCGCGCGACGGCTCATGTGCAACGGGCCCGCATCGTACGGGTCAGGTCGCAGTCCGCTCCGCAGCGCGCCGCCGCTTGACGCGCGTGTAGCTGCGCACCGCAAAGGGGATTGCGACTACGTAGAGGAGGATGACGACCGCCAGCGTGGCCCATGGCGCCGTCAGCAGTGCCGCGCCGATCAGACCGATCATCAACAATGCCGGCAATCGGAATTCCCGCCGCAGCCGGAAAGAACTCCAGCCGTAGGTCGCGAGATCCGAGATCATCAGGAAGGCGACGAACAGCGTCCATGGCGCAACCACGTAGGTGCGCGTGAAGATCGACTGGATCGTCGGGAGGTCGGCATCGCCCAGGGCGAGCCATAGCACGACCGGCAGCAGTGCCATCGCCGCGCCGGCCGGTGCAGGCACGCCCGTCAGGAACCCGGCAGACTTGTGCGGCTGCCATTCCGCGTCGATCTGGGAATTGAAGCGGGCGAGGCGCAAGGCGCAGCAGACCGCGTGCGCGAGCGCGATCACCCACCCATATTTGGGAATATATTGAAGCGTCCAGAGAAACAGGATTACCGCGGGCGACACGCCGAATGCGATCACGTCCGAAAGCGAGTCCAGCTCCGCGCCGAACTTGCTCTCCGCTTTCAACAGCCGGGCGACGCGCCCGTCCAGCCCGTCCAGCACGCCGGCGACGGCAATCGCGCCGACCGCCTTCTCCCACTCGCCGGTAATGGCGAACCGCGCGCCGGTGAGGCCGAAGCAGAGCGCCAGCGCAGTGACCGCGTTCGGCGTGACCGCACGCAGCGGCAATCCGCGCCGCGTTCCGTGCGGGCGCAGCATCAGCCGATCCTCACTGCGGAATGCCGCTCGACCGCTCGCCGTCGCCCAGCCGCGCCAGGATCGTCTCACCGGCGATGGAGCGCTGACCGAGCGTCACCTTCGGCGCGGCACCGGCGGGCAGGTAGACGTCGACCCGGCTGCCGAACCGGATCAGCCCAACCCGCTGCCCCGCGGCGACGATGTCGCCGGTCTTCACGAACGGCACGATCCGCCGCGCCACCAGCCCGGCGATCTGCGTGAAGCCGATCACGGTGCCGTCGCCGCCGGTCATCAGGAAATGCTGCCGCTCATTATCCTCGCTCGCCTTGTCGAGGCTGGCGTTGAGGAACTTGCCGGCGATGTAGACCACGCGCGAGATGGTGCCGGCGATGGGCGCGCGATTGATATGAACGTCGAAGACGCTCATGAAGATCGAGACGCGGGTGCACGGTCCGGGCGGCAGGCCGCCCTCCCCGCCGAGCTCGAACGGCGGCTCCAAGTCCTGGATCATCGTCACCAGTCCGTCGGCCGGGGCGACGATCACGCCCGCATTCTGCGGCACGCTGCGGATCGGATCGCGGAAGAATGCCGCGACCCAGATGGTGATGCCCACCATCGCCCACGACAGCACCGGCACGTGCAGCAGGAACAATATGAGCGTGATGCCGCCCGCAATCACCGCAAACTTGCGACCTTCGGGATGGACCGAGGGCCATCGCCACTGCGCACTGGGGGTCGTGTCGGGACGGGTTTCAAGCGAGCTCATGGGCGCGTCTTCTAGGGCGGGCATTTCGGCCTGACAATCTTGTGCGCTCGCCCGGTCCTCCCTAGGAGGCGCCGCGACACACCTCATCACGGGAACGAGCGGACATGGCAAAGATCAAGGTGAACACCCCCGTCGTCGAGATCGACGGCGACGAGATGACCCGCATCATCTGGGAGTGGATCCGCGAGCGCCTGATCAAGCCCTATCTCGATATCGAGCTCGATTATTACGACCTGAGCATCCAGCATCGCGATGCGACCGACGACCAGGTCACGGTCGACAGCGCGAGGGCCATCCAGAAGTACGGCGTCGGCGTGAAGTGCGCCACGATCACGCCGGACGAGGCGCGAGTCGAGGAGTTCGGCCTCAAGAAGATGTGGAAATCACCCAACGGCACGATCCGCAACATCCTGGGCGGCGTCGTCTTCCGCGAGCCGATCGTGATCCAGAACGTGCCGCGCCTGATACCCGGCTGGACCCGGCCGATCGTGGTCGGCCGCCATGCCTTCGGCGATCAGTACAAGGCGACCGATTTCAGGGTGCCCGGCAAGGGCAAGCTCACCATGAAGTGGCAGGGTGAGGACGGCCAGGTGATCGAGGAGGATGTGTTCGATTTCCCCGCCGCCGGTGTCGCGATGGGCATGTACAACCTCGACGAATCGATCCGCGACTTTGCGCGTGCCAGCCTGAATTATGGCCTGGGCCGCCGCTGGCCGGTCTATCTGTCGACCAAGAACACGATCCTGAAAGCCTATGACGGCCGCTTCAAGGACATTTTTGCCGAGGTTTTCGAGAACGAATTCAAGGACGAGTTCCAAAGGGCTGGTATCGTCTACGAACATCGCCTGATCGACGACATGGTCGCCAGCGCGCTCAAGTGGCACGGCGAGTTCGTCTGGGCCTGCAAGAATTACGACGGTGACGTGCAGTCGGATCAGGTGGCGCAGGGTTTCGGCAGCCTGGGGCTGATGACGTCGGTGCTGATGACGCCCGACGGGAAGACGATCGAGGCGGAAGCGGCGCACGGTACGGTCACGCGCCACTACCGCATGCACCAGCAGGGCAAGGCGACGTCGACCAATCCGATCGCATCGATCTTCGCCTGGACCGGCGGCCTCAAGTTCCGCGGCAAGTTCGACGGCACGCCCGACGTGACCCGCTTCGCCGAGGAACTGGAGCGCGTCTGCGTCGAGACGGTCGAGAGCGGCGCCATGACCAAGGACCTGGCGCTGCTGGTCGGTCCGGACCAGGCGTGGATGACGACCGAGCAGTTCTTCGAGACCGTCCGCGCCAACCTCGAGCAGAAGATGGCCGCCTGGGCCTGAGCGGGAGCTTCGGCGTCTCCCTCGCCGTTCCCCAGCCTTTGCCGGGGAACGGCGGATTGCGGGTCAGGCACAACGTTCTGACTCCGGGCTAGCGTTTTAGCCCGATACCCACGACAACGGCGCCATGGCGCTGCCGATACAATCGACCGGATTCAGCGATGCGCTGGTGATCCTGGGTGCCGCCGGGCTCGTCATTCCGGCCTTTGCCCGGCTGCGCATCAATCCCGTGATCGGCTTCATCCTGGTCGGCATGGCGGTCGGTCCGGCCGGCCTCGGCCGGCTGGTGCCGCAGGCGCCGTGGCTGTTCTACGTTACGATCACCGACGCGCACGCGATCGAACCCTTCGCCGAACTCGGCATCGTCCTGCTGCTCTTCTCGATCGGTCTGGAACTGTCCTTCGGCCGATTATGGGCGATGCGGGGCGAGGTGTTCGGGCTCGGCGGAGCGGAACTGACCGGCTGCACCCTGCTGTTGGCGTTGGGGTTCCTCGGCGCGGGGGAGAGCGGCGGCGTGGCGCTGGGCTTGGGTGTCGCGCTGGCGCTCTCTTCTACCGCGCTGGTTCTGCCGATCGCCGGCACGACCGGACCGGTGGGGCAACGCGCCTTCGCCATGCTGCTGTTCGAGGATCTGGCGCTGGTGCCGATCATCTTCCTGCTGAGCGCCTTTGCGCCGCATGGGAAAGAAGGCTGGCCGGCGCTGCTCCAGACGCTCGGGTTGGGTGCACTCACGGTCGCCGCGCTGCTGCTGATCGGCCGACGCGTGCTGCCACGCCTGTTCGCGCAGGCGGCGCGGACCAAGAGCCCGGAACTGTTTCTCGCAGCGAGCCTGCTCGTTGTCATCCTCGCCAGCGTCGCCACCGGCGCGTCGGGTCTCTCGCCGATCGTAGGCGCACTGATCGCGGGCATTCTCATCGCGGAGACGGATTATCGCCGCGAGGTCGAGCTCATGACCGCTCCTTTCCGCGGCCTCGCGCTGGGCGTGTTCCTCATCACGGTCGGCATGTCGCTGGACGTCGCCGTGATCGCTGCACGCTGGACGGCGCTGCTGATCGCCGTCGTCGGGGTGATCCTGGCCAAGACGCTGGTCACCGGACTGTTGCTGCGCGTCCGCGGCGCCAGGCGCAGCGTCAGTTTGCAGACCGGCCTGCTGATGGCCGCGCCGGCGGAGACGACCCTGATCGTGCTCGGCGCAGCGGCGGGCGGGGGACTGATCGCTGCCGACGACGCGGCTTTCTGGCAGATCGTCACGGCGATCGGCCTGACGGTCACGCCGCTCCTCGCCAAGGCCGGCGAACTCCTGGCCAAGCGGATCGAGCGTGACAATGGCGATACGCCCGCGGCTTCCTCACCGGACGGCAGCGCGCATGTGCTGATCATCGGCTTCGGACGGGTCGGCCGTCTGGTGGCGCAGATGCTGGAGGCGCATCGGCTACCCTATCTGGGCATCGATGCCGACGCCGACACGGTCAGGGCGGCACGCGAACGCGGCTACAGCGTGACGTATGGCGATATCGTCCGTCCCGGCATGATCGAGCTGCTCGGCGTCGATCGCGCCAGTGCGGTGGTCCTGACGATGGACGATCCGGTGCAGGTGGTGCGGCTCGCCGCCACGCTTCGGCGGCAATTTCCCGAACTGACGCTGATCGCCCGCGCGCGCGACCCGAACCACGCGGCCAAGCTCTACCGGGCCGGCGTCACCGATGCCGTTCCGGAGACCGTCGAGTCCTCGCTGCAACTATCGGAAGCGGTGCTGGTCGACCTGGGCTTGGCGATGGGGCCGGTGATCGCCTCGATCCATGAGAAGCGGGCGCAGCTGCGCGCCAAGATCATGGATATGGCCGAACTCTCCCGAGAGCCGACGCTGAAGCGTCGCACGTTGCGGGAGTTGGAGGAGGAAGGCTGATCCACAGCCTTCCTCGCCATGAACGGGATCAGACCCGCGTAGCGTGCACGGTCGCCGCGGCGGTCATCACCGCACCGATGCGCGCCGCCGCCTGGATCACGTCGGTCGATACGCCGTGGCTCTTCAGCACCTTCTCGTGCGCGTCGATGCACATGCCGCAGCCGTTCTGCGCCGATACGGCGAGGCTGAACAGTTCGAAATCGGCCTTGTCGATGCCGGGTGCGCCGATGACATTCATGCGCAGCTTCGCCGGCAGCGTGCCATATTCCTTGTTGGACGCGAGATGGGTGAAACGGTAGTAGACGTTGTTCATCGCCATCACCGCCGCCGCCGCGCGTGCCGCATTGGCAGCCTCCGGCGACAGCTTGGGCGCGCATTCCGCTTCCGCCGCCTCGACCAGCGGCTTGTAGCCGGAACCGTGGGCGGTCGTGAGCAGCAGACCATACTTGCGCTGGTCGCACAACATCTGATCGCCGGCCAGCGAGTTCAGGTTGAGGCGGATGTCCTTGGCATAGTCAGGCAAGGCTTCCGCGAAGTCGCGTAGGGACATGGATATACTCCGTCCTGAACCCTCTCCCGCTTTCGCGGGAGAGGGTTGGGTGAGGGTCTTTTTCTTAGGTCGTGAGGGTCAGAAGACCCTTGCCTCCCAACGCTCTGCGTTGAGGCCTTCCTCTCCCGCGAGAGCGGGAGAGGATTTCAGATCAAGCCGCCGGCTTCAGGACCTGCTCGCCCTGCTGCCAGTTGCAGGGGCACAGCTCGTCCGTCTGCAGCGCGTCGAGCACCCGGATCGCCTCGGCGGGATTGCGGCCCTGGTTGAGGCCGTTGACCGTCACGTGCTGGATGACGTTATGCGGATCGACGATGAAGGTGGCGCGGAAGGCGACGCCCTCGTCGGCATGGACGATGCCGAGCGCGTTCGCGAGTTCCTTCTTGTTATCCGCAATCCACGGGAAGTCGCAATTGGCGAGGCGCTCATCCGACTTGCGCCAGGCGAAGTGGACGAAGTCGGTGTCGGTGGAGGCGCCGATCAGCACCGCATCGCGGTCGGCGAGGTCGTTCTTGAGCTCGCCATAGCCGATGATCTCGGTCGGACAGATGAACGTGAAATCCTTGGGCCAGAAGAAGACCACCTTCCACTTGCCGCCGGTGTCGCCGAGATCGATCGTCTCGCCGGCCGGCAGCGCGGACGTGCCTTCCTGAACCGGCAGTTTGAGCGCAGGAAATTTGTCACCGACGGTGAGCATCTTTGTGTCTCCAGATTTTGGGGGTGAAACTCGCGGCGGCCATTTGGTGTGGTAGCAATGGTGAAGCCAATTGATTATTTATCGGCCATTGATCGATTGGAGCGATGAATGGCCGTCTATCTGCCGACGCTGAAGCAGCTGCAATATCTGGTCGCGTTGCGTGACACCGAACATTTCGGCCGGGCGGCGGACGTTTGCTTCGTGACGCAGTCGACGCTCTCGGCCGGCCTGCGCGAACTCGAATCGCTGGTCGGCGTCATGCTGGTGGAGCGTACGCGGCGAGTGGTTCGCTTCACCCCGCTCGGTCTGAAGATCGCGGACAAGGCCGAGCGCGTCCTGCGCGAAGCGGAGGAATTGGCCGCTCTCGCCCGGGCTGCCGGCAAGCCGCTATCGGGCGAGATGCGGATGGGGGTGATCCCGACGATCGCACCCTTCCTGCTGCCCCGCATCCTGGGCAGGCTGCGCGACGCCTGGCCCGAGCTGAAGCTCTACCTGCGGGAAGAGCCGTCCGCCGCCGCCTGCGAGTCGCTCCACCGCGGCCACGTCGATTGCGTACTGCTCGCCCTGCCCTTCGGGTGCGGCGACGTCGAACATCAGGATCTGTTCGAGGATCGGCTGTTCGTCGCCTTGCCGGCCGAGCAGGCCAAGTTTCTGCCCAACCCGCTGCCGCCCGAGTCCATCGACGAGCGGCAGCTGCTGCTGCTGGAGGACGGGCACTGCCTCAAGGATCACGCCTTGGCGGCATGCAACCGCCCGGAGCTGCGCGCCGGTGCGGCGATGATGGGCACGTCGCTCCACACGCTCGTGCAGATGGTGGATAACGGCCTCGGCGTGACCATGCTCCCGCAGATGGCGCTGGATGCCGGCATCCTCGACCACACGCACGTCGTCGCGCATCCGCTGGCGGCGCACCATCCGTCGCGGCGCATCGCGCTCGTGTGGCGCAGCGGCAGTCCGCGGGAGAAGGAGTTCCGCCTGTTCGCCGAGGCTCTGAAAACGGCGAATGAGGCGGCAGGCTGAGCTTTGGCGCTGCACCTGCGAACAACGATGTTCATTCGCGTACGGAGCAGGTAGAGCCGCGCGCCATGGTCGTCCGCACCACTGCCCTGATCGTCGCCGCCGGATCCGGAACCCGCGTCGGCAGCAACCTGCCCAAGCAATATGCCGCCATCGGCGGCCGCGCCGTTCTGGCCCCCGCGATCGACGCGCTCGGCCGCCACCCCGCGATCAACCGGATCCAGGGTGTCATCGGCGCGGGACAGGAGTG
>CAXTUG010000146.1:2065-7856 GCA_964247375.1 uncultured Sphingomonadaceae bacterium | reverse complement strand
CCAAGAGCGTCTCGCCAAGCTCGCCGGCGGCGTGGCCGTGATCAAGGTCGGCGGCGCGTCGGAGGTCGAGGTCAAGGAGCGCAAGGACCGCGTCGACGACGCGCTGCACGCTACTCGCGCAGCCGTCGAAGAGGGCATCGTCCCCGGTGGTGGCACCGCCCTGCTCTACGCGTCGAAGGCGCTCGAAGGGCTGACCGGCGCCAACGAGGATCAGACTCGCGGCATCGACATCGTCCGCAAGTCGCTGACCTCGCTGGTCCGCCAGATCGCGGCGAATGCCGGCCATGACGGCGCGGTGGTCTCGGGCAAGCTGCTCGACGGCAACGATCCGACTCTCGGCTTCAATGCCGCCACCGACACCTATGAGAACCTGGTCTCGGCCGGCGTGATCGACCCGACCAAGGTCGTCCGCACCGCGCTGCAGAACGCGGCCTCGGTCGCCGGCCTGCTCATCACCACCGAAGCGGCGGTGAGCGAGCTTCCGGCCGACGACAAGGCACCGGCGGGCGGCATGCCCGGCGGCGGCATGGGCGGCATGGGCGGGATGGACTTCTAAGTCCTACCTACCGATCGACGGAACGAAGAAGACCCCGGGGGAGCGATCCTCCGGGGTTTTTCGTTTGGCGAATGACTGGGCCGTTTGCCGACTGGAAGCTTCCGCAGACCGCGGATTGAACATCTGCCTTTCAACTCGGCCGCTGGGCCGACCTACGTCGCTCCGCGTCGGTCGCTTCATGTGCCGGCTTTGGCGGCATCGGCCGATGCGCCGAGACTTCAATCAGGTCGCGAGATTCGATAGAGCGGCACTGGTCAAGTCGAGGGGCAGTGACGATGGCTGTTTTCCCGCCGCAGCGAGATGGCATCTTCTATCTTACGGAAGGCGGCCAGGAGACCGAGATCATGTATCGCCACGGGTACGAGCTGCCCGAGTTCGCGATGTATCCGCTACTCGACGATCGGGCGGCGATGAACGATTTGAAGGCAATGTATTCCAGCGTCCTCGATGCGGCTGCCGAGCATGGCTTTGTCGCGATGATCAGCGGGCTCGATTATCGAGGCAGTCCCGACTGGGGCGAGAAGCTCGGCTATTCGCGTGCTGGGCTGGCCGATGCTTTGGAACGGTCCATCTCTTTCCTGCGGGATGTCGCCGATCCCTATGAGGGCCAGATCGGCGAGATCCTGATCGGGGGCATGCTTGGCCCCAGGGGCGACGCCTATTCGCTCAACCGGACGATTACGGTCGAGGAAGCGGAAGACTATCATAGTTTCCAGCTTGAGGTGCTCAAGCGCGCCCGCGTGGACTTTGTAGGCGCGGTGACATTCAACAACGTTGCCGAGGCGGTCGGCGTCGCGCGGGCCGCGGCGCGGCTCGATGTGCCGCTCAACATCGCCTTCACGCTTGACAGCAATCATCGCCTCAAGTCGGGTCCCAGCCTCAAGGAAGCAGTGGAGACGGTGGATATGCAAGCCGGCGACGCCCGGCCGGATTTCTACGGCATCAACTGTTCGCATCCGCTGGAGTTCGAGCCGGCGCTCGAGGCCGGCGAGTGGATTTTGCGGCTACGCAGCCTGCGGCCGAATGCGAGTGCCAAGGAAAAGGTCAATCTGTGCCAGATCGGTCATCTGGACGATGGCGATCCCGTCGATCTCGGCAAGCGCATGGGAGTGCTGGCGCGGCGCTATCCTCATATCGATATCTTTGGTGGCTGCTGCGGAACCTGGGCGCCGCACCTCGACGAGATCGCGAGGAACGTGCGCCAGACGGTGCAATAGGGCACCGCTCCACATCAGCCTCGCTATAGCGAGGCAGCTTTCGGGATCGCCAGCAACGCTACTGAACGGCCTTCATAGAGCGCAAAGTTGCCGGCAATCCTATTACCTGATGACCTGCTTCGCCGCCAAGTCATTCCGGATCATCATCGCCGCCACTCGGGTGGATGGCGAAGTTGGGCGCGGGATGGCGTCTGGCGAGCAATTCGTTGTCTCAGCCGCAGCCCACTTCCGCGCCGCTCGACCTCGACCCATCGTTTCGCGGATAGCGCATCGCCCTATCGCCCCTTATACCCCTCCCGGTTAGCTGGGAGACTCCCGCATGATCCGCCGCCTGCAGCCGGTTGGCCGCTATGTCGCGTTACTCAGTCTTGGAACGGTGCTTCCCACCGTCGTGTGCTCGGCGGTGCTGCTGCAGCAGCTCATCGTCGGACAGCGGTCGCAGGTGCCGGCGCGCGCGCAGAGTTCCGCCGACCGGCTGGCGGTGCTGCTGGACGGCAAGTTCGAGAGCCTGACCGCGGTGGCGCAGGCCCTGTCCACGTCGCCGCTCCTGGCGCAGGACGACATAAGGGCGTTCTACCAGCAGGCGGCGAACGCCGTTAAGGGCCAGAAGTTCGCACTGGTGCTGCGCACCCGCGACGGCCACGAGCTCATCAATACCCGGTTGCCATGGGGCGCACCGCTGCCGGTCGGCACCTTGCAGGACGAGATCGACAAGGGCGGGCGGACGGCGCGGCCGAGCGTGTCGAACGTCTATTACGGCCCGGTCATGAAGCGGGATGCCGTCTCGATCAGCGTGCCGGTGCTGCGCAACGACGCGGTCAAATATGTGCTGAGCGTCACGATCCGCCCCGATCAGCTGCTGAATTCCATCCTGCCGCCTGACCCGGCGAGGACGTGGTGGGTCGGCATCGTGGACCGCCGCGGCAAGGTGGGGGCGGAGACCGGCCCGCATCCGGCGGACCATGGCCCGTCCGCCGCCACGACCTTGCCCGCGTCCGGCTGGCGCGTCGTGCTGCGCGGCCCCGTCCAGAGCGCGCTGTCGATCGCCACGAAGCAGACCCGCGATCAGCTGATCCTGTTTGGCCTCGTCTCGACCATCCTGGGCGTATTTGCGGCATGGCTGCTGGGGCGGGCGATATCGCGTCCGCTCCATGCCATCGGCTCCAGCGCCAAGGCCCTGGCGCGGGACGAACCGCGGGCACGATCCCGCACGCAGCTGCTCGAAATCTCCGAGCTCGAAAATTCGCTGGACGAGGTCGCGACCCTGTTGCGGGGGCGTGCCGCCGAGCGCGACCTGGCGATCGCGAACCTCCAGGACCTCAACCGGACGCTTGAGGCGCGGGTGGCCGAGGAGACGGCAGAGCTCAGCCAGGCCTATGCGAAGCTGGAGCATGAGGTGCAGGAGCGGGCGGAGGTCGAGACCCAGCTCCGCAAGATGCAGAAGCTGGAAGCGGTCGGCCTGCTGACGGGCGGGATCGCGCACGACTTCAACAACATGCTCTCCATCGTCATCGGCAGCATCGAGCTTGCCGAGCGGCGGCTGGCGGGTGGGAAGGGACCGATCGACTCGCTGCTCCGCGATGCGCATAGCGGCGCGGCGTCGGCGGCCGAGCTGACCAGCCAGCTCCTGGCGTTCGCGCGTCAGCAGTCGCTGTCGCCGCGCCAGATCGATCTCAACGACCTCGTCTTCGGCATGCGGGACATGCTTCAGCGCACGCTGGGCGAACGGATCACGGTGGACCTGCGCCTCTCCGCGGACCTGTGGACCACGTTCGTGGACCGCGCGCAGATGGAGAGCGCGCTGGTCAATCTCGCGATCAACGCCCGCGACGCCATGCCGGACGGCGGATCCCTCACGATCGAGACCGGCAACCGCACCGTCGACGAAGGATCCGACCTGGTGCGGGAGCAGGTGGAGATCGGCGACTATGCCGTGGTCACGGTCAGCGACAGCGGCACCGGCATCGCGCCGGAGATCATCGACCGGATCATCGATCCCTTCTTCACCACCAAGGAGGTGGGCAAGGGCTCCGGACTGGGCCTGAGCCAGGTGCACGGCTTCATCCGCCAGTCGCGCGGCTTCGTTAAGATCCATTCGAAGCTGGGCCATGGCACGTCCGTCAGGCTGTACCTTCCCAAGCACAGCAAGACCCATCTGAGCATCGTCCGGGACGATATCGGCATCGACAGCTCGGACAAGGGCAAGACCGTGCTCGTCGTGGAGGATAATGACAATGTCCGCGCGATGAGCGTCGAGAGCATCCGATCGCTGGGATATCGGGTCGTTCACTCGTCCAGTGGCGAGGACGCCCTGCAGAAGCTTAGAGACATTCCGGACGTCGATATCCTCTTCACCGACGTGGTCATGCCGGGCATGAACGGCAAGAACCTTGCCGATGCCGCTACCCAGTTCAGGCCCGATCTGAAGGTCATCTTCGCGACGGGCTACAGCCGTAACGTGATCACGCAGAACGGCATCGCGGATAAGGGAAGCCCGGTGATCCTGAAGCCGTTCACGTTGAAGCAGCTCGAAAACTCGCTTCGGGAGGTTTTGGTGGGAGAGGCGGCTTAGAGGATGATGAAGTTGGCCAGCATCGTGATTGCGAGCGCAGCGAAGCAGTGACTCACCGATGCAGACCACTACGCTCCAATGCGCGCAAGCGCGGGTTACAAAGCTGCAGTTTGTCTTATTTTTCGCAAGGATGCGTCCGGCAAGCCGATCCGAACGTATCGTTCTTCAGGTCCGCTTCACCACGTCGGTAGCCTACGCGCCGGTCCTCAGCCGCGTTCTGTTATTATCGGAAGGCCCGCCGGTTTCCGCTGGAAATCCTAATCGCCAGGGAGAATTTGCGTGAAAAAGAAGCTAGTTGCGGGACTGCTCGGCTGTGCCGCATCGACCGCGGCATTCGCCGCCGACGTCGTGACGGTCACTCCCGCAAACCCGCCGAGCGGCGAGGCCCAGAGCCCCGCACCCTTCACCTATCGCGGAACGAGCGGAAGCCGCACCCAGCAAGTCTACGCCGCAAGCTTCTTCGGCAGCGCGCAAAGCATCACCGGCATCGCCTTCCGCTCGACCCCCGGCTCCCGCAACGGCGCAACGTACGACGATGTGAGCATCCGTCTTTCGACCACCAGCTTCGGCGACGAGAGCGGCACTCCGCTGTCGAGCGTGTTCGCGAACAACATCGGTGCGGATGCGACGAACGTGTTCAACGGCGCGCTCTCCTTTGCCGCGCCTGCTACGGACGGTTTCGACTATATCATCAATTTCACTCAAGCTTTCACCTACGATCCGAGCAAGGGCAACCTGCTGCTGGACGTCACGATCCCGGTCGGCACCAACGTCAGCGGCCCGGGCTTCTTCCTGGCTTCCTACGACACCGCCAACCGCGAGAATGACGGCGTCTACAGCGTGAATTCGGTGTTCGACGGCAACGCAACGAGCGGCGTTGCCAATACCGCAGGCACGATCACGCAATTCACCGGCAAGACGCTTGCTCAGGCCGTGCCGGAGCCGGCAAGCTGGGCGATGATGCTGATCGGGTTCGGCGTGGTCGGCGGCACCCTGCGCACGCGTCGCAGGACAGCGGTCCTTTTCAGCTAACCAATATCACCGGGTGCGTAGCGCGGTCGGCCGTCAATCGGCGGCGCTACCGCCCGCCATCGACGCAGGCTCAGATCCGGTTGGCGAAAGGCAAAGTCGCGGGAGTCCTCACCGCCTGATCGCCCGCTTCGCCGCCAGGTCGTTCCGGATCGTCGTCGCCGCCACGCCGCCCTCGCCCATGGCGTGGCTGATCTGGTCCAGGCCGATCACCACGTCGCCGGCCGCGTAGAGGCCGGGCATGCTGGTGCGCTGGTGGCTGTCGACCAGCAGGCAGCCTTCCGGCGACGTCTCCGCGCCGATCGCCACCGCCAGCTCGGATCGGATGGCGGAGCCGAGCGCGGGGTAGATGCTGGCGAAGGCGATCGGGCCGGCGGCGCTGTCCACCTGGATCTGCTCCCCTGCCAGCCAGTAACC
>CAXTUG010000146.1:0-2055 GCA_964247375.1 uncultured Sphingomonadaceae bacterium | reverse complement strand
CACGTCGATCGCCGCTGCGCCGTGCTCGACGTGTGGGTGCCACGCCTGTGAGCGCCGCCGTACCGCCCGGCCTCGCCCACGTCTTCGACCTCGCCGTCGGCATCCGGAGGAGAGCGGCGAGACCGGCATCGGCCAGCGTCGCGCGCTGGTCCACGTCCAGCGCGTGCGGGCCGTCGGGTGCGATCAGCGTCAGGTCGCCGGTGTAGCCGCGCAGGAAGATCGCTTCCCTCACGCCGCGCTCGCCGGTGCCGATCACGCCCACCGCCTGATCGGTCACCTCGTAGCCGTCGCAGATCGGGCAGTAGCGCAGCAGCCCGCGCGCGAGCGCGTCGTCGTGGAGCGTGTCGTCCATGCCCGGCGGGCGGTTGTTGAGCACGCCCGTCGCCAGGAGCACCGCGCGCACGCGCGCGTCGCCGAAGCTGGTGGTGGCGAGGAAGCCGTCGCCGTCGGGAACGATCGCCTCCACCACGCCGTCCGCCACCTGCGCGCCGCAGATGCGCGCCTGCTGGTTCATGCGGCGTAGCAAATTGGGGCCGGTAATCCCTTCCGGAAAGCCGGCATGGTTGCGCGTCTTGGGGATCAGCGCGGCGCGGCTGTGGCCCGAGTCCGCCACCAGCACGTCCAGGTGGAAGCGCGCCAGGTAGATGGCGGCGGTCAGCCCCGCCGGGCCGCCGCCGACGATCAGGCAATCTACCGCTTGGTCCGTCATCTGCGTCCTTCCTGAGCCTCACGCCACGTCCGTTCGCCCTGAGCCGCCCGTCAGGCGCCTTGCCGGCATGCTTCGACTTCGCTCAGCACGAACGGGGGAGCGATGGAAGTGTTCACGCCGCGGCCGAACGTGTCGTCCGGCCCGCGCCGCTACGCCTGGCGGGAAAGGCGCCGGCATTTGCTGGCAGTAACTGCCATGCCGACCGGCGCCGCCGATGCGGGCATTCTTCGAATCAACTGCCGGTACGGCAAGTCGCGGAGCGGGCGTGTACCGGCCTCTTCAAAATGATGGTGAATCTGTTCGGCGGGCGCTTTGTTCTTTTGACAATCGCTAACGCCGTTTTTAGGCTTTTCATCATTCCGCCGTTCTATCGATCGGTAGAATGTCAAAGTAGCGGGTGTCGTCCTTGCCGATCGTAGCCGGCGTCCCACTGTTCGTGGGACTGCTGTTCTCATTTGCAATGCATATAGCTTGGCGCCGGCGGCGCGAGGCGGTCCATGCGCGCACCTGGAGCGCGGCGTTCGCGCTGATCGCCGTCGGCTGGTTCTGGAACATCGTCGTCACGATCCTGGTCGGCGCTTCGCCCATGCCGGGCATCGCGGCCAGCTTGTGCTGGCTGGCCGCGGCCTTCCTGTTCGTGCACGGCCTGCGCAGCCGCGCCGGCCGGCCGGATCGGGGGCAGGTGCTCGCCGCGATCTGGGCGGCGATCGCGGTCAGCGACGGCGTGCTGTTCGACCTGACGATGTCGCACGACAGCATGCTGCGCGCCTGCGGCCCGATGCTCACCGGGATCGGCCTGGTCATGGCGGCGGTCGCGGTCGGTCCGCGCCTGCGCCGGGCGCGCCCGCTCGACTGGTTCGCGGCCGGGCTGCTCGCGAGCTTCGCGCTCGGCAACATGCTGCTCGACTTCCTGCTGCTGAGCGAGGGCGGCACGTACCTGATGGGGGTGGTGGTGCCGCTCGGCTGCGCCATGGTGTACGTCACCGTCGGCGTGGGCGCGCTGCTGCTGCTCAGCGAGGACCTGGCGATCGCGCTGGAGAAGCTGGCGCGCACCGATCCGCTGACCGGCATCTGGAACCGGCGGGCGTTCAACGAGGCGGCGCCGCACCTGCTCGACCGCTTGCGCCGCCAGCCCGGCGCGGCGCTCGCCGCGGTCGCGCTCACCGACATCGACGCCTTCAAGAGCATCAACGACCGGTTCGGGCACACCGTCGGCGACGACGTGCTGATCGGTTTCACGCGGATGCTGAGCAACGCGGCCGGCCCAGGCGACCTGCTGGCGCGGCTGGGCGGCGAGGAGTTCGTGCTGCTGGCGATCGGCGCGGACGGCGCGCAGCTGCTCGAGC
>CAXTUG010000145.1:0-7951 GCA_964247375.1 uncultured Sphingomonadaceae bacterium | reverse complement strand
GTGGGCGAGCCGCAGAGCGCCGGCATGGGCGGGGGCGGGTTCTTGGTGCATCACGATGCCGCCGGCGGCCGCACCACCAGCTTCTACGGGCGCGAGGCGGCGCCGGCGGCGGCCGATCCCTACTGGTTCTACCGGGATGGCGGACCGCTGCCGCACGATGCCGCGGTTCCGGGCGGGCGCAGCGTCGGCGTGCCGGGCAATCTGCGGATGATGGCGCTGGCGCATGCGCGCTACGGGCGCCTGCCGTGGGCGGCGCTGTTCCGGCCGGCGATCCGGCTGGCGCGCGACGGCTTCGCCGTATCGCCGCGGCTGCACCGGTTGCTGGCGCAATATGGCGGCGCGATCCAGTCCGACTGGGGGCGACGCCACTTCTTCACCGCCGACGGTGCGGCGCTGCCCGCAGGCGCGATCCTCAGGAACCCCGAGCAGGCAGCGTTGCTGATGCGGATCGCGGCACGCGGACCTGACGCCTTCTACACCGGCGCGGTCGCGCGGACGCTGGTGGCGACGGTGAACACGGCGCCGCGCAATCCCTCCCGAATGACGCTGTCGGATCTCGCCGCCTATCGCGCCAGAGAGCGGGCGCCGGTCTGCGCGACCTATCGCGTCTACCGCATCTGCAGCATGGGGCCGCCCGCGTCCGGCGGCGTCGCCGTGCTGCAAATCCTGAAGCAGCTCGAGCGGTTCGACTTGGCCGGGCTCGGCAAGGACTCGCCCGTTGCCTGGCACCTGCTCGCCGAGAGCGAGCGCCTGGCCTACGCCGATCGCAACGCCTATCTCGGCGATGCCGATCAGGTGGCGGTGCCGGTCGCGGGCCTGCTCGACCCGGCCTATCTCGCCCGGCGTGCGGCGCTGATCGCGCCCGATCGGACGATGGCGAGCATCGCGCCGGGCCTGCCCGCGGGTGCGCCGGGCTGCACGGCGGCCGCGCCGGGGCCGGAGCACGGCACCAGCGACATGGCGGCCGCCGACGGCCGCGGCAACGTGGCGGAGGTGACCTCCACCATCGAGAGCATCTTCGGCTCGGGACTGAGCGTCGCGGGCACGATGCTGAACAACGAGCTGACCGATTTCGACTTCGTGCCCCAGCGCGGGGGCTGCCTCGCCGCGAACCGCGTCGGCCCGGGCAAGCGGCCGCGCAGTTCGATGGCGCCGACGATCGTCTACAATCCCGACGGGTCGGTCAGGATCGCGATCGGCGCGGCAGGCGGATCGACCATCATCGCGCAGGTCGCCAAGGCGCTGATCGGCGTGCTCGACTGGCACATGACCGCGGCGGACGCGATCGCGCTGGGGCTGGTCTACGCCCCGGGGCCGGGCGGCGTGGTGGAGCAGGGCACCGCGCTGGAGCCGATGCTGCCGGCCTTGGCGCGGCTGGGCGAGAAGCTGCGGGTGATGCCGATCGGGCTCAAGGCGAACGCGATCGAGCGGGTCGGCGGGCAGTGGGTCGGCGCGGCCGATCCGCGCAGCGAGGGCGTGGCGATGGATGTGCGGGGCAGGGTAACGACGCCGCAGAGGGCTGGGGTACGTGAAGCCGCGCCCCATGAGTAGGCGTTCCCCGGCCTGCGCCTGGGAACGGATAGAATGACGGACGCGACCCGCTTATAGCCCCCTCGTCCCACAAAGATGGGCCGCAGGAGAAACGATGGCGCCGGAGCATTTTCCCAATCTCGTAACGATGTTCTTCGCCCGCGCCGCGGCGCTCGGCGACGCGCCTTTCCTGTTCTGGAAGGAAGCGGGCGAGTGGCGCTCGCTCAGCTGGGCAGAGACGGCGCGGCGGGTGGCGGCGCTGAGCGAAGCTCTGCTGGGACTGGGGCTGGAGCGCTGCGACCGGGTGCTGCTGGTGTCGGAGAACCGGCCGGAATGGGCGATCGCCGATCTGGCGATCATGGCCGCCGGCGGCATCACCGTGCCTGCCTACACCAGCAACACGGTGGGCGACCACGCCCACGTGCTGAACGACAGCGGCGCGCGGGCGGCGATCGTCTCCACCGCCGGGCTCGCCAAGGCGCTGCTGCCGGCGGTGGCGCGGTCGTCCGAGTGCGAGATGGTGATCGGCATCGATCCGCTGCCGCGCGAGCGGATCGGCAACGTCCGCCTGTACCAGTGGGATGCGCTCGTCGCCGACCAGCCGGGCGACGTCGCGCGAGCGGCGGCCCGCGCCGACTTCAAGCGCGACGAGCTCGCCTGCGTCATCTACACCAGCGGCACCGGCGGGTCCCCGCGCGGCGTGCGCCAGCATCACGGCGCGATCCTGGCCAATTGCGCCGGTGCGGCCGACGTGATCCAGGGCGACTTCACCACCGGGCTGGAGGTGTTCCTGAGCCTGCTGCCGCTCAGCCACGCCTACGAACATACCGCCGGCCAGCACTTCCCGATCTTCCTGGGCGGGCAGATCTGGTATGCCGAGAGCATCGAGAAGCTCGCCGTCAACATGGAGGAGGCGCGGCCGACCATCATGGTGGTGGTGCCGCGGCTGTTCGAGCTGCTGCGCAGCCGCATCCTCAAGCAGACCGCCAAGCAGGGCAAGGCGGCGCAGTGGCTGCTCGCGCAGGCACTCGCCCTGGATGCCAGGCCGAAGCGCGGCCCGAGGGACAAGCCGCTCGACCTGCTGCTCGAACTCACCATCCGGCGCAAGGTGCGCGGCCGGTTCGGCGGGCGGGTCAAGGCGCTGGTATCGGGCGGCGCCCCGCTCAACCCTGAAGTCGGGCGCTTCTTCCAGGCGTTGGGACTGACCCTGCTGCAGGGCTACGGCCAGACCGAGGCGGCGCCGCTCATCTCGGTCAACCGGCCGCGCGCCGGCATCGCGATGGACACGGTCGGGCCGCCGGTGATCGGCTGCGAGGTACGGATCGCACCGGACGGCGAGATCCTCTGCCGCGGCGAGAACGTGATGCACGGCTACTGGCGCAACGAGGCCGAGACGGCACGCGTGCTGATCGACGGCTGGCTCCACACCGGCGACGTCGGCCACCTCGACACGAACGGCCGCATCGTCATTACCGACCGCAAGAAGGACCTGATCGTCAACGACAAGGGCGACAACGTCTCGCCCCAGCGGGTCGAGGGCATGCTGACGCTGGAGCCGGAGATCGCGCAGGCGATGGTGGTCGGCGACCGGCGGCCGCATCTGGTTGGCCTGATCGTGCCGGACAAGGAGTGGGAGGGCTCGCTGCCGCCGGGCACCGACGTCGCCAGGGCGGCGATGGTGGCGGTCGACCGGGTCAACCAGGGCCTGTCGGTAACCGAGAAGGTGCGCCGCATCATCCTGGCCGACGCGCCGTTCACCATCGAGGACGGATCGCTGACGCCGTCGCTGAAGGTGCGGCGGCATATATTGCGCGAGCGCTACGGGGCGCGGCTGGACGCGTTGTACGGAGGGAAGACGTAGCCGATCCCGCACCACCCAAAGCCCTCTCCCCTGAAGGGGAGAGGGAGTTCAGGCCCTGAAGGTATCCTTCTCGGCGCGGCGTTCGGCCAGTTGCTCGGCACTGTCCGCGCGCATGAACGGGTTGGTCGCGCGCTCGAGGGCGATGGTCGTGGGAACCGTCGGCTCGCCGCGCGAGCGCATCGCATCCACCTCGCGCATGCGTGCCACCAGGGCGTCGTTCTCCGGCTCGGCCGTCAGCGCGTAGCGGCCGTTCGACTGCGTATATTCGTGCGCGCAGTAGACGCGCGTGTCGGCCGGCAGCGCGGCGAAGCGCTGCAGGTTGCGCCACATCTGATCGGCCGTGCCTTCGAACAGGCGGCCGCAGCCCATCGCGAACAGCGTGTCGCCAGCGAACAGCATGTCCGCCGTGGGCAGGTAATAGGCGATGTGGCCGGCGGTATGGGCCGGAACCTCCAGCACCTCCGCCGCGACCGCGCCGATCCGGACGGTGTCGCCTTCCCGCACCTGCCGGTCCAGCGTCGGGATCTTGGCCGATTCCGCCGCCGGTCCGGTGATGGTGCAGCCGGTCGCCTGCTTGACGGCCGCATTGCCGCCGGTGTGATCGGGATGCCAGTGGGTGTTCCAGATCTGGCCGATGCGCCAGCCGCGGCGGTCGGCCTCAGCCAGCACCGGCCCGGCCTCGGCCGGGTCGATCACGACCGTCTCGCCGCTGACGTCGTCGTGCATCAGCCAGATATAATTGTCGCTGAGCGCGGGGATGCGGACGACCTCGATCATGCGAGCAGGGCCAGCGTCTCGTCCGCCAGCCGGCGAACGAGCGCTTCGGCGTCCTGCGGCCGCGCCAGCCGTGCCGCCTGGCCGGCCCACATGTTGGCGAAGTCGGCAGGCTCCGCCCGGCGCAACTCGGCCAGCGCGTCGCCGCCGTGCGGGAACGGCGGCACGATCGGGCTGGTCGGTCCCAGGTCGCGCGTGATCCGGGTCTGCAGCCCGCGGGCGTGGCGGCCGGTGAAGACGTTGGTCGAGACGGTCATCTCCGCTGCCTCTTCGTCCAGCAGGGTCCGGTGCAGATCGCTTATACGGCTTTCCGGCGTGCGCAGGAAGGCGGTGCCGATCTGGACCGCGCCGGCGCCCAGGATCAACGCCGCCGCCATGCCGCGCGCATCGGCGATGCCGCCGGCGGCGATGACCGGCATCGGCACCGCGTCGACCACCTGCGGCACCAGCGCGAGCGTGCCCATATGCGACGAGGGATCGGCCGGCAGGAACCGCCCGGCATGGCCGCCCGCCTCCCAACCCTGCGCGATGATCGCGTCCACGCCGCGGGCGGCCAGCCAGCGCGCCTCAGCCGGGCTGGTCGCGGAACCCAGGATGCGCACCCCGGCGCCGCGCACCCGATCGAGCAATGCATCGTCGGGCAGGCCGAAGTGGAAGCTGACGACGGTCGGCCGCACCTCCTCGACCAGGGCGCACATGGCCGGGTCGAACGGCCGGCGCAGCGGCGGCAGCGTGGCCGGGAAGCCGACGCCGAACTCCGCATAATAAGGCTGGAGCGCTTGGCGCCACGCCCGATCGTCATGGTGCTCCACCGGCAGGTGGCAGAAGAAGTTCAGGTTCAGCGGCCCGCCGCCCGCCGCGCGGAACTGCTCGACCTGCGCCCGCGCGGCCTCGATCGTGAGCAGCGCGCAGGCGAGCGATCCCAGGCCGCCGCCGCGGGCGACGGCGATCGCCAAAGCCGCGTCCTGCGCCCCGGCCATCGGCGCCTGCACGATCGGCACGGCGATGCCGAACAGGTCGAGCAGCCGCCGGTCGCGCCAGGCCATCACCTACCAGCTGCCGCTGTTCGGCATCGACGCCCAGGGTTCCTGCGGCGGCAGGCGGCCGTCCTGCAGCAGCTCGACCGAGATGCCGTCGGGCGTGCGCACGAACGCCATATAGCCGTCGCGCGGCGGCCGGTTGATGGTCACGCCCGCCTCCATCAGGCGCCGACAGGTCGCGTAGACGTCGTCGACACGGTAGGCGAGATGGCCGAAGTTGCGGCCGCCGCCATAGCCCTGCTCGTCCCAATTGTGCGTGAGCTCGATCTGCGCCGCCTCGTCGCCGGGCGCCGCCAGGAAGATCAGGGTGAAGCGGCCTGCCGCATTGTCCCGCCGCGCCACCTCGCGCAGGCCGATCAGTTCGAAGAAGCGGATCGTCGCCTCGGGATCGGACACGCGGATCATGGTGTGCAGATATCTGGTCATGGAACGTCCCGGATTGACGAACGGATCAGGGCTGCGGTGCGCCCTCCAGCAGCCGGATGATGGCGGAGAAGTCGAGCCCGCCGCCGCCGCCATTGGCGAACGCCTGGTAGAGCGATTCGGCCGCGGCCCCCATCGGCACGCTGGCATTCGCGTCCTGCGCCGCCGCCATGGCGAGTTTCAGGTCCTTCAGCATCAGCGCGGTCGCGAAGCCGCCCTGATAGTCGCGGTCGGCCGGCGTCTCGGGGCCGACGCCCGGCACCGGGCAGTAGGAGGTCATCGACCAGCTCTGGCCCGACGCCTTGGACGAGATATCGTAGAAGGTCTGCAGGTCGAGGCCCAGCTTCTTCGCCAGCAGGAACGCCTCGCAGGTCGCGACCATGGTGGCGCCGAGCAGCATGTTGTTGGCGATCTTGGCGGCCTGGCCGGCCCCGGCCTCGCCCGCGTGGATCACCGCCTTGCCCATCGCCGCCAGGATCGGCTCCGCGCGGTCGAACCCCTCGGCGGTGCCGCCGACCATGAAGGTGAGCGTGCCGGCATTGGCGGCGGCGATCCCGCCGGACACCGGCGCGTCGACCATCCGATAGTCCTGCTCCGCGGCCAATTCCGCAACCGCGCGTGCGCTGGCGACGTCGATGGTGGAGCAGTCGATCAGGACCGCCTGGCTGGGCGCGGCGCCGATCACGCAGTCGGCATAGATTTGCCGCACGTGCGTGCCGGCCGGCAGCATGGTGACGACCGCATCGACGTCGGCCGACGCCTCCCGCGCAGTGCCCATGCGCCGGCAGCCGCCCTCCACCGCATGCGCGAGCGCCGCTTCGGCGAGGTCGAAGGCGTGCACCGCATGGCCGGCCTTGACCAGGTTGGCGGCCATGCCGCCGCCCATGTTGCCGAGCCCGATGAAACCGATCTTCACAGCGTGCCTCTCCGTCTGATCGTTACTTCCCGGTCCAGTTTCCCGGCCGCTTCTCGACGAAGGCGCCCATGCCCTCTTTCTGGTCGGCGGTGCCGAACAGGCCGTGAAACAGGCGGCGCTCGAAAGTGATCCCCTGCGCGAGGCCGCCCTCGAACGCGGCATTGACCATCTCCTTGACCGCGATCGCGGCCAACGGCGGCATGGCCGCGATCTCGGCGGCGAGCTTCATCGCCTCGTCCACCAACGTCGCCGCCGGCACGATCCGCGTCACCAGGCCGGAACGCTCCGCCTCCTCGGCGCCCATCATCCGCCCGGTCAGGCACATGTCCATTGCCTTGGCCTTGCCGACTGCGCGGGTCAGCCGCTGCGAGCCGCCCATGCCGGGACCGACGCCCAGCTTGATCTCCGGCTGGCCGAACTTGGCGGTGTCGGCCGCCAGGATGAAGTCGGCCATCATCGCCACCTCGCACCCGCCGCCGAGCGCGAAGCCGGAGACAGCCGCGAACCACGGCTTGCGGGTGGCGGTCACCCGCTCCCAGCCGGCGAAATAGTTGCTGCCGTACATGTCGGCGAAGCCCTGCGCCTGCATCTCCTTGATGTCGGCGCCGGCGGCGAACGCCTTCTCGCTGCCGGTCAGCACCAGGCAGCGCTGGTCCGGATCGGCATCGTAGGCGGCGAGGGCGCGGATCAGCTCGGCCAGCACCTGGCTGTTGAGGGCGTTCAGCGCCTGCGGGCGGTTGAGGCGGACGAGCGTCACCGCATCGTGGCGCTCGATCAGGAGGGTCTCGTAATCACTCATCATCGTCATCCCGGCGTTTGTCTGGAAGGTTACAGGCGCAAGGGCTGCCAAGCCTCGTCCTCGGGCAGCGGCGCGAAGATGTGGTCGAGCATCGTGTCGGTGACGCCTTCCGCCGTAGCCGGGTCCCAGCGCGGCGCATTGTCCTTGTCGACCAGCAGCGCGCGCACGCCCTCGATGAAGTCGGGCCGCATCGAGACGTGCGCCGCCAAGCCATATTCGGCGCGCATCTCGTCGGCGAAGTCGGTCCGCACCGCCCCGTCGCGCAGCAGTCGCAGCGCGACCTTGCAGGATTGCGGCGACTTGGTGCGCAGGCCGGCGAGCGTCGCCTGCGCCCACGTGCCGGCATCGGCCTCGAGCGCGGCGAGGATGTCCTCCAGCGTGGCGGCGGCGAACAGCCGGTCGATCTCGCCGCGCTGCGCCAGGATCGGCGCCTCGCCCGGATCGGCTACGGCGTCGTCCAGGATGGCGGCCACGTCGCGCGGCGCGGCGACCAGCTGCGCCTTCACGCGGTCGAGCGCATCCGACGGAATGTAGTGGGTCGCGAGCCCGACCGCGGCCATGTCGGCGCCTACCTCGCGCTCACCGCCGCCCATGACGATGCCGTCGAG
>CAXTUG010000144.1:0-8076 GCA_964247375.1 uncultured Sphingomonadaceae bacterium | reverse complement strand
GCTCCGGCCCGCCCGCGGTTCTGTTGTGGGCTTGTGCCCCGCCCGCCGGGCCCGGTTCGTCGACTTCGCTCGACACGAACGGAGAAGGCTGGTTTAATTTCAGGCTCGATGCGCTAATCGAGATCGGACGCATCGTGCCGCTCTGCTAGTTGTTCGGCCGGCGCACCGGTGATCCGGTTTACCCGCCGCCCGCGCTGCACGGCGGTACGAGCGTCGATCTGCTCCGCCCACCGGCATACGTTGCTATATTGCCGGACCTGCAGGAATTCGGCGGCACCATAGGCTCTCCCAAGCACCAGCCCGCCATACCAGGGCCAGGTCGCGATGTCCGCGATCGTGTATGTGTCGCCGCCGAGGAAGGGCACTTCTCCCAGCCGCCGATCCAGCACGTCGAGCTGACGCTTGACCTCCATCGCGAAGCGGTCGATCGCATATTCGATCTTGGTCGGCGCATAGGCGTAGAAGTGGCCGAAGCCGCCGCCCAGGTAGGGCGCGCTCCCCATCTGCCAGAACAGCCAGGACAGGCTCTCGGCTCGCGCAGGCCCGTCCGCCGGCAGGAACGCGCCGAACTTCTCGGCAAGGTAGAGGAGGATCGCGCCGGACTCGAACACGCGCACCGGCTCCGCGCCGCTCCGGTCCACCAGCGCCGGGATCTTGGAATTGGGATTGGCGGCCACGAAGCCGCTGCCGAACTGGTCGCCGTCGCTGATGCGGATCAGCCAGGCGTCATACTCCGCTCCGGCATGGCCGAGCGCGAGCAGCTCCTCCAGCAGGATCGTCACCTTCTGCCCGTTCGGCGTCGCCAGCGAGTAGAGTTGCAGCGGGTGTCGCCCGATCGGCAGCTCGCGCTCATGCGTCGGCCCGGCGATCGGCCGGTTGATGCCGGCGAACGCGCCGCCATTGGCCTTGTCCCAGATCCAGACCTGCGGCGGTACATAGTCGGTCGTCATCGTCGTCTCCAGAGGCGGTATCGGATGGGGGCGTCAGCCTCGATCGGTCAGGCGCGCGAGCCGCCCCGCCGCCGCGTCGAGGACCTCGTCCCGCTTCGCGAAGCAGAGGCGGATAAGCTGATCTTCCGGCGCGGATGCGTAGAAGGGCGAGAGCGGGATCGCGGCGACACCCGCCTCCGTCACGATCTTGTGGCAGAAGGCGATGTCGCTCTCGTCGAAGCCCGAGGCGCCCAGGTCGACGTTGACGAAGTAGGTGGCCTCGCTCGGCAGCACCGCATAGCCGGCTGCGGACAGCGCCGTCGCCAGCCGGTCACGCGCCCGGCCGTAATCGGACGCCATCGTGGCGAAATAGTCCGCCTCCTTCTCCAACCCGTAGGCGACCGCATGCTGCAGCGACGGCGGCACGGTGAAGGTGAGGTATTGATGCGCCCGCGCGATCGGCTGGAGGAGCCGCGGCGGCGCGGCGAGGAATCCCACCTTCCAGCCGGTCATCGAGAAGATCTTGCCGGCCGATCCGATCTTGACCGTACGCTCGCGCATCCCCGGAAAACCGATCAGCGGCAGGTGGCGGCGCCCGTCGAAGACGAGATGTTCCCAGACCTCGTCGCAGACGGCGATCAGATCGTGCGAGACGCAGAAGTCGGCCAGCAGCGTCAGCTCGTCGTGTCCGAAGGCACGGGCGGCGGGGTTGAGCGGATTGTTGAAGACCACGACGCGCAGGGCCGGCGTGACCGCCGCCGCGAGATCCTCCGCGGTCAGCCGCCAGGCGGGCGGCCGCAGCCTGAGGAAGCGCGGCACGCCGCCGGCGCGCTCCACCAGCGGACGATAGGCATCGTACATCGGCTCGATCAGGAGGACTTCGTCGCCGGGGCTCAGAAGCGCGAGCAGCGACGCCGCGATCGCCTCCGTCGCGCCTATCGTGACGATCACCTCCTCGGGCGCGAGATCGAGTTGCTGGAAGCGGCGGTAATGGTCTGCCACGGCACTGCGCAGTTCCGGCAGGCCGAGCATGGGCGGATACTGGTTCGAGCGCTCCATGACCGCCTGCGCCGCCACGCGGCGCACGTCCTCCGGTCCTTCCCCGTCCGGAAAGCCCTGACCGAGATTGATCGCGCCATGCGCCCGCGCGAGCGTCGAGACCTGCTCGAAGATGCTGGTCGTCATGCCGGCGTAGATCGGATTCATCCGTCGTTCGTCCTTCGGCATCAGCATGGAACGGAACCTGCGCCGGCTGCAACGCCGCTGCTCGCCTCATCCCGTCAGAAGCTCGGCAGCACCGCGCCCTGATACTTCCCTTGAATGAAATTGCGCACCTGCGCCGAGTGCAGCGCCGCAACGAGCTTGCGCACTCGCGGATCGTCCGCGCTGCCCGGCCGGCCGACGACGAAGTTCACGTACGGCGAATGCCCATCCTCGATGATCAGCGCATCGCGCAGCGGGTTCAGCTTCGCGTCGAGCGCGTAGTTGGTGTTGATCAGCGCCAGGTCGACCTGGTCCAGCACCCGCGGCAGGGTCGCGGCCTCGAGTTCGCGGAAGGCGAGCCGCTTCGGATTTGACGTGACGTCCTTCACGGTAGCGAGCGGATCGTCCGGGCGGCGCAGTCCGATCAGGCCGGCGCGCTGGAGCAGCAGCAGCGCGCGCCCGCCGTTGCTCGGCTCGCTCGGGATGGCGATCGTCGCGCCCGCGGGCAGGTCGGTGATGTTCTTCCACCTGCGGGAGTAGCCGCCGAGCGGTTCGACGTGGACGCCGGCGATCGGAACCAGCGTCGTGCCGTGAGCGGCGTTGAACTGGTCCAGGTACGGCTTCGTCTCGAAATAGTTCACGTCGACATTGCCCTGCGCGACCTGCAGGTTCGGCTGCACGTAGTCGTTGAACACGCGGATGCTGAGGTTCAGGCCCTGCTTCGCCAATGCCGGCTTCACGAACTCCAGTATCTCCGCGTGCGGCACCGCCGTCGCGGCGACGCTGAGCGTGTTCGGATCGTGCGCCGCGCCACCCCGGTGACAGCCGCCCAGCAGCAGCAGCGCGGGCAGGAGAAGCATCAGGTGTCTGCGGTGGAGCATGTCGGTCCTCAACGATGGTCGAAGCGGCGCGACACGCGATCGCCCGCAAACTGGATGGCCTGGACGAGCAGCACCAGCAGGGCGACCGTCACGATCATCACGTCGGTCTGGAAGCGCTGGTAGCCGTAGCGGATCGCCAGGTCGCCGAGGCCGCCGGCGCCGACCACGCCGGCCATGGCGGTAAAGGAGACGAGCGCGATCGCGGTGACGGTCGCGCCCGACACCAGGCTCGGCAGCGTCTCCGGCAGGAGCACCTTGGCGACGATCTGCAGCCGGCCGGCGCCCATCGCCTGCGCCGCCTCCAGCGTCGCCCGCGGAACCTCGCGCAGCGCGCCTTCGACCAGGCGTGCATAGAAAGGCGCGGCGCCGGCCACGAGCGGCGGGATCGCGCCCGCAACGCCCAGCGACGTTCCGACCAGCAGCAGGGTCAGCGGGATCATCACGATCAGGAGGATGACGAACGGGATCGACCGCAGCAGGTTCACCACCGCGCCGAGCACGCGATAGGCGATCCGGCTCTCGGCCAGCTGACCGTCCGCGGTGAGGAACAGCAGAACCCCGAGCGGTATGCCGAGCAGGACGGTGAGCGCGAGCGAGGCGGCGAGCATCAGCAGCGTGTCCAGCGTAGCCTGCCCGATGTCGGCCCAGACGATGTTCGCGAGCAGTCCGGTCATGCCGGCTCGCCGATGAGCCGGGTCGTGGTCTGATGGCGTGCCTCGCCGAACACCGTGCCGACCGGGCCGGTCTCGACGATCCGTCCATGATCGAGCACCGCAACGCTGTCGCAGATCGCGCGCACCACATTCATCTCGTGCGTGATGAGCACGATGGTGAGCCCCAGTTCGCGGTTGAGTTCGCCGAGCAGCGTCAGCACCGAGCGCGTGGTCTCGGGATCGAGTGCGCTCGTCGCCTCGTCGCACAGGAGGATATCCGGCCGGGTGGCGAGCGCGCGCGCGATGCCGACCCGCTGCCGCTGGCCGCCGGACAGCTGGGCGGGATGGATGTCAGCCTTGGTGGACAGGCCGACCCGGTCGAGCAGCGCGGCCACCCGCGCCTCGCGCTCGGCCCGGCCCACGCCCGCCAGTTCCAGCGGAAGCGCCACGTTGCCGGCGACCGTCCAGGAATCGAGCAGGCCGAAGGACTGGAAGATCATCCCGATCCGGCGGCGCAGCGCACGAAGATCGCGGCCGCTGCGATCGCCGAGTGGGCTGCCGTCGATCCGCACCTCGCCTGCGCTCGGCCGTTCGAGGCCGTTGATCAGCCGCAGCAGCGTCGACTTGCCCGCGCCGGACGGCCCGATGATGCCGAAAGCCGCGCCGCGGGGGATCGAGAGGGATATGCGGTCCAGTGCCAGGAAGCCGTCCGGAAAGCGCTTCGTCACATCGACGAGGTCGATCATGGTCGGGCTGCGCCCGGAAGCGAGGACATGCCCGAACCGCGAGGCCTCGGCCGGGCCGCACGCGCCGGAAAGCCGATCCGCGACGACGGCGCGGGATGTTCGGGAATCGTGCAGGAAGGTGGCGTCATGCTGGCTTAGGGGCTGAGGAGCGTGGCGAACCGGAGAGCCGGAACGACAACATGTGGTTCGACGATGCCGCGCCACGCTCCCGCTGCCAACAATCCATACCTTGATCGCGGGAAATCAAATGTATGAAGCGGCGCTACTTCGAGCTCGGGTTCGGCCGCGGGGCATCGGCCCCGAGGCTCCGCCTACGTACCCGCGCCCGCCTTCACGATCGTCTCTCGCGTCGACACCGTCGGCTCCATGCTCGATCCCTCGGCATTGGCCGTGGCCTGGACGGTGTAGCGGCCTTGCGCCGTCGGCGCGGCGAGCATCATCGTGTAGGATTGCGCGCCCAGCGGCGGCAGCGTGAAACGTCGCCTCGCCTGCGTCACCTGCCGACCGGACGCATCGACGAAGGCGATCTGCAGCGTGCCGGTCGCGGCGACGTCCCGGTCGTTGACCATGTGGACGGCAAACGGCCTCGTCGCCCCCGCCTCCACCTCGGGCTGCCAGAAGTTCAGGTACACGCCCAGCGGCTTGAAAGCCTGCGCGAGCGCGGCCGCCATGTGCGGCTCCAAGGTCAATTCCCGCAGGTCGATGAACTGGTCCGCGGTGAAGCCGCCAGGCGAGCTGGTCGAGAGATAAGGGAACATCATGACGCCGGCATAGCGCCGGTAGGCACGCCACAATTCGGTCTGTCCGCCGAGCAGCCTTGCATAGAGCGCACGGCGCGCCTCGGTCGATCCGGCCTGTGCGCCGAGCAGCTTCGGGTAGACGTTCGTGGTGAGCAGCGTCGGCGTGCCGTCGCGGTTGAGCCACAGCCAGCCATATTCGTTCAGGATCTTGGCGTGGCCTGACTTGGTGAACGGGTTGGACGGCGGCCCGTCAAAGCCTTCGAGATCGCTGATGCGGAACGGCCGTCCGCCCTGCGTCACATCGTACACGCCCTGCAGGGCTTCCTCGAAATAGGTGTGGTCCTCGACCGGGTCGTCGGGATCGCCCGGTTCGTTATAGCTGTTCTCCCACGGCCGACCGGACAGGTCGAGCCCGCGCACCTTCGGCAGCACCTGCGCCGTCAGCTCGGGCAACCAGGATTCGTTGGTGGCGTCCCAGATCACGACGCTCG
The DNA here is from genome assembly GCA_964247375.1 of uncultured Sphingomonadaceae bacterium. GTDB lineage: Bacteria > Pseudomonadota > Alphaproteobacteria > Sphingomonadales > Sphingomonadaceae > Sphingomonas_I. Next base: position 2,433 of record CAXTUG010000144.1, on the reverse strand, counting down.
GATGGTTCCAGCCGTCCCGCATCCACTCGGCATATTCGGACGTCATCTGCCTGGCGTCGTAGGGCCAGGTGAAGTCGGTGTAGATCGGCGACCCCGTCCAGACCGCATATTCGTTCTGAATCAGCAGCCCGTTCTCGTCGGCGATCTCGAGCCAGCGCTCGGGCACCGGTCCGATCGTGAAGCGGAAGCTGTTCCAGTGCAGCTGGCGCGGGATCGTCACCAGCAGGCGCTGCACCCATGCCTCGTCCCACGGCAGCCCGCCGGACTGCGGATCCTCGAAGAAGCGGTGGAGCGCGATGTTGCCGCCGCGCAGGAAGTAGGGCCGGCCGTTCAGGTAGGCGCGCTGGGTGACGGTGTCGAACCGGAACTCGCGCATGCCGAACCGCGTCTGCACCGCGTCGCCCGCGGTACGCGTCTCCATGCGATAGAGGAACGGATCGTCGGGGCTCCACAGCCGGGCATGCGGCAGCGTAACGATCTGCCGCAGCGTGCGCGTCTCGCCGGGCGCGAGCCGGACCGACGACGTCACGGGCTCTGACGCCGCCCTGCCGGAGCGCCACTCATGGGCTTGCTGCGTCACGGCCGTGGTCAGGGGTACGTTCGCGTGGTTGGTGAGCACGGTTTCGATCAGCGCGCTCGAAGTCGCCAGTCGGGGCGCGACCTGGGTCGAGGCGATCACCGGATTGTTCATCGCGAACAGGCTGACGCTGTCGTAGAGGCCGGGCGTCCAGCGGTTCTTCTCGAAGTCGGTGCCGCCCGAGACGGTCGCCGGCAGCACGCCCGGATGCGCACCGATCCGGATCACCAGCTCGTTGGGCGCGTCCCACCGCATCGCCCGCGTCACGTCGAGGTCGACCGCGGTGAAGCAGGACAGGTGGTCGCCGACGGGGATGCCGTTCAGGTAGACGCGCGTGCCGAACTGGGCCTTGTTGATGCGCAGGACGGCGACGGCGGCGCGATGCGGCCCCTGGAACGTCCGGCGGTACCAGAAATAGTTGCGTGCCTGCTGCGAGATGCCCCGGCTGTTTCCGAGCTTCGCATAGGCCGCGGCGTCGTAGCGCTTCTGCGACACCAGCGTTGAGAGGAGCTGGCGGCTCTGGTAGCGATCGACGTCGGGAAAGGCCGGCGTGGCCGAATGGGTCAGCCCGGGTACCGGCACGACGTGGCCGAAGCTGCGCGGCATGCGATCGGGATCGACGCTGTCCTCGACCTGCCACATGCCGTCGAGCGAGAGGGTCGTCCGCAGCGTCCTGTCCGCGGCATGCGCCGGCGACAGGAACAGCCCGAGCAGCGACAAGGCCGCGAACGTCAGTCGTGCACCTGAGCCCATCTGCTTCCCTCCGTCACACGTTCGCGGGCTAGAGCCGCTGCCACAGCCGCCCGGTCCTGAGCGTCGCGTCCATCGGCCCGGCCTTGATCACGGCGGTCAGGTGGCGGTGCCAGGCGACGTCGCGCCACATGCCCACGAACTGCGGGCCGCAGAAGTTGCTGGTGGCGATCGCCGCCCACTGCCCGGTCGCGGCGGCGGCGAGCGTGCCGGCCGCGCACAGCTGCGTCACCCAGTCCCACGGCAGCAGCGGCCAATCCTTGTAATCCACGATCGCCCAGCATTCGGTGGTCATCAGCGGCTGCCCGGCGCGCCGCGCGGCAACGGCGAGCGCGCCGATCTTGTCGGTCAGCAGTTTTCGCCAGTGGTCGGGCCGTTCCGCGTAGAGCGCGGCCGCCGCGCGCTGGAGCTTGTGGTAGCCGTCCGGCGAGAAGCGCTCGTAATTGTAACCGACCCGCTTGTTGAACTCGTCGCCGTTCTCCGACGCCATCCACACGTGATGCTCGATCGCATCCAGGAAACCTATGTCGTTGCGGACGTAGTCGTCCGCCTCCGCACCGTTGGTCGAGAAGAGCAGCGGCAGGTCGGGATAGTCCGCGCGAATGGCGGCGATCGCCGCGCGCATCCAGCCCATCGCCCGCGGGTCCGGCCACGCGCCCCAGTCGAGCGGCGGCTGCAGGAACGGCGTCCACAGCGGCCCCGGCCACTCGTTGCACAGGTCGACGTAGAGGATCGCGTCCAGCAGTCCCGCCCGGCGGATGCCGTCCAGCGTCCTGGCCCAGATGGCAGCCATGGCCGACGGATCGGCGATGCGCCGCCGCACGTCGTTCTCGTCCTCGCGGAACCATGTCGACAGCGCCACCTTGACGCCGCGGTCGCGGCACTTGGCGATGAACTGGTGCAGCTCGGGCTGGACGCGCACGCGCACCAGCGTCGGCGCGCCCCAATCCTGCGTGTCCCATACCGGCTTCAGCAGCCACCATTTCTCCGGATCGGCCGCGACCAGATGCGGAAAGGCGTCGATCCGGACCGCGTCGTAGCCGCGCGCCGCCAGTTGATCGAGCGCGGCCTCCCACTACACGGAACCGGCACCCCGCCCGCGCCCC
>CAXTUG010000143.1:0-8167 GCA_964247375.1 uncultured Sphingomonadaceae bacterium | reverse complement strand
GATGTTGGCCCACTCCGACAGGTTGGTCTTGCCGAGGATCACGGCGCCCGCAGCGCGCAGCCGCGCGACGAGCGGCGCGTCGCGGCGCGTGACGTTGCCGATCAGCGCCAGGCTGCCCGCCGTCGTCGGCAGCGCTCCCCGCGTCTCGATATTGTCCTTGATCAGCACCGGCACGCCGAACAGCGGCCCACGCGTCCGCCGCGACCGATCGAGCGCGCGCGCCTGCTCCGGCGCGGTCGGGTCGACGGCAATCACCGCGTGGATCGCCGGATCGCGAGCATGGATGCGGGCCAGCGCCGCGCGTGTCGCCGTCTCCGCGCCGTTGGGAGCGGCCAACGCGCCGGCGAGAAGGAATTGCAGCATGATCAGGCGGCGAGCGGCGCGGCAACCGCGCCGAGCAGGGCGACGAGCACGGCAGGGGCGATCCGCAGCTGCAGCCCGCGCTGGCCGCCATTCACGTAGACGTAGGACTCCTCCAGCGCCGGCGCGTCGATCGCGGTCGGCAGCAGGCGGCGCTGCCCGAAGGGGCTGACGCCGCCGACCTTGTAGCCCGAGATGCGCTCGGCATCGGCGGGTCTCAGCATCTGCGCCGCCTTGCCGCCGAACGTCTGCGCCAGCTTCTTCATGGCCACCTCCCGATCGGATGCGAGCACGGCGCAGACCGGCCTGCCGTCGACGCTGGCCAGCAGGGTCTTGAGCACCCGTGCCGGATCCTCGCCCAGCGCTTCCGCCGCCTGCAGTCCTACCCGGGACGCGTCCGGATCATAATCGTAGCTGTAAAGGGTGAAGTCGGCACCGGCACGGTGCAGCGCCTCGGTCGCTCGGGTGCCGCGCGACATCGGTCAGCTCCTGCGATGGCGCGTCGACGTTAACGAAATTCTGCGCGATGCTGGCAATAAAGACACAGTCCCTCCGTCGCCCTCCTTCTATGCGGCGGCTCGGCCGCTCCTGCCAGCGACATTTTCGTGCGCACGAGTGAAGCAGCGGCTGTGGCATCGTTGACACGAACCTGTGTCCGCGCAACCTTCCCGTCATAAACATACGGAGAGGACGCCGCGCGGCGACGTCCATCCATTCGGGGAAAGTCATGACACGAGCAATCTACAAGGGATTCCTGTGCGCCACGACGGCGGCAGTCGCCACGCTGAGCCTGACGGGCACCGCCTATGCGCAGCAGGATAGCGCGCCCGCAGCACCGGCGGACTCGCCGGCGGCGGCAACGTCCAACGACGCGGACACCATCGTCGTCATCGGCACGCGCCGGACCGATCGCACGCTCGCCAATTCGGCCTCGCCGGTCGACGTGATCAGCGCGGCCGACCTTCAGTCGCAGCCGGCCACCAACATCATCGACTCCCTCAAGAATATCGTTCCGTCCTTCTTCGTCGCCCAGAACACGATCGCCGACGCGTCGAGCTTCGTGCGCTCGCCGTCGCTGCGTGGCCTGCCCGGCGACGAGGTGCTCGTGATGCTCAACGGCAAGCGCTACAATCGTTCGGCGCTGGTCCAGGTCTATTCGGGCGGCGATACCGGCCTGTCCTACGGTGCGCAGTCGGCCGACCTGTCGGCCATTCCTGCGATCGCGATCGGCAACCTCCAGGTGCTGCGCGACGGTGCGACCGCGCAATATGGCTCGGACGCCATCGCCGGCGTGCTCAACTACGGCCTGCGCAAGGACATCGGGTTCGAACTGCAGGGACGCTACGGCCAATATTACAAGAATGACGGCGACAGCCGCCAGATTGCCGGCGACGTCGGCTTCAAGCTGGGCGAGGGCGGCTTCGTCAATATCGCCGCCGAGTATAACGACGACAAGGGTACCAGCCGCGGCCGGACCCGTCCGACCGCCGCGACGCTCGCAGCGCAGAACCCTGCTCTCGCAAACCAGATTCCCAATTATCCCGGTCCGGCGCAGATCTGGGGTTCGTCGCCGACGCATGGCTACAAGATCCTGGCCAATGCCGGCTACCACGTGACCGCGAACAGCGAGCTCTACGCGATCGTAAACGTCGCCCGCTCGCATACGAACGAAAGTTTCAACTATCGTCCGCCGATCACCGTGCCCGGTCTCGTGATCAATGACGGCACGACCACCACCGGCGGCCGCAACGGTTCGTACAATCCGGTCTACCTCACCCCCTGCCCGACCGGCAACGCGACGTGCCCGACGGGCGGCTTCCTCGCGACCGGGGCGACGTTCAGCGCCGCCAATTTCTACCCCGCGGGATTCACGCCGCGCTTCGTCGGGGTGGTCAAGCAAAAATACGGCACGCTCGGCTACAAGGGCTCGTTCGAGAACGGCCTGACGTGGGACCTGTCGGGATCGCTCAGCCGCAACACGCTGGGACTGTCCATGTACGGCTCGATCAGCCCGTCCTACGGCCCGCAGTCGCAGACCAGCTTCCAGTTCGGCAACCTGATCCAGAAGGAAGTCGACGCCAATCTCGACCTGACTTATCCGCTGGAAGTCGGCTTCGCGACCCCGATCACCCTGTCGGGCGGCGCCGAATCTTGCCGCGACACCTACCAGGCGACCCCGGGCGACGAGCAACCCTGCGGCGCAGGCCCCTATGCCGCCGCGCAGCCGCTCTACACCGAGACGGCGCCCGGCAGCGGCATCTACACGCAGACCGGCTCGTCCGCGGGGCAGTCGCCCGCCGCGAGCGGTTACGGCGGCACCAGTCCGGACGCGGCCGGATCGTGGAGCCAGAGCAGCTGGGGCGTCTATGTCGGTGCGGAAACCGACCTCACGACTGCGCTGACCGTCGGCATTGCCGGCCGCCACGAGCATTACAGCAACTTCGGCAGCGCCAACGTGGGCAAGGCCAACGCGATCTGGAAGGCGACGCCGTGGTTCTCGCTGCGCGGCACGATCGGTACCGGCTTCCATGCGCCGTCGCCGGGCCAGTCGCATGACTCGATCCTGACCACCAACTTCATCAGCGGCAATCAGGTCCAGACCGGTACCTACCCGGTCGATAACCCGATCGCGCAATTCTATGGCGCGAAGCCGCTGAAGCCGGAGAAGTCGACCAATTTCGGCCTCGGCACGGTGTTGACGCCGGTCAGCCGCGCGACGCTGACGATCGATTACTACAATATCAAGGTCAGGAACCGCATCTTCATCTCGCAGCCGTTCGGCGTGACAGCGGCGGATATCGTCGCCAATCCGGGTCTTGCGGCAGTGGGCGTCGGCGGCAACGTCAGCTACTTCACCAACGGTCTCGACACCCGTACGCAGGGCGTGGACGTCGTCGGCTCCTATCGCATGCCGCTGGCGGGCGGTTCGCTGAACCTGACGCTCGCCTACAATTACAACAAGAGCAAGGTGCTCAGCACCGAGCCGAACACGATCAGCACCGCGCAGATCATCGGCATCAAGCATCTGGCGCCGAACCATCGCGGCAACGTCTCGGCATCCTGGTCGAGCGGCGGGTTCACCTTCAACGCGCACGAAAATTACTGGGGTTCGTGGATCAATGCCGTGGACTATCCGACCGTGCAGGATGCGGGCGGCAACACGCTCGCGGGCCAGAAGTTCGGCGACAAGCTCACGACCGATATCGACGTGAGCTACACCTTCGCGAAACATTATACCCTGACGCTCGGCGCCAGCAACCTGTTCGACACCTACCCGGACAAGGTGAGGGCAACGCCCTTCAACCCCATCTACGCACTCACCAACAGCACAGGCGACGGCCAGATCTATCCGCGCAACGGTGGTCCGTTCGGGTTCAACGGCGGCTTCTACTACGCCCGGCTGCGGGTCAAATTCTGATCCGAGCCTGTAAATGGACGTGGGGAAGGGGGCTGCGGCCCCCTTCCTTTTTCGCGTGAGAGCACGAGCATGACGCGGATCAAGGCAGCGCTGCTGGCGTGGATCGCGGCGATCGGTCTCGCCGCGCCGGTGCCGGCCGCCTCGCCCCTGCCGGTCGGGGCCGAGCACGGCATGGTCGTGTCGGCGCACCGGCTGGCGACCCAGGCGGGGTTGGACGTGCTGAAGGCCGGCGGCAATGCCGTCGATGCGGCGGTGGCGGTCGGCTACGCGCTCGCCGTCACGTTCCCGGAAGCCGGCAACCTCGGCGGCGGCGGCTTCATGACGATCCGCTTCCACGACGGCCGCACGACCTTCATCGACTTTCGCGAGACCGCGCCCCACGCAGCGACCGCGACCATGTACCAGGACAAGGCAGGGCGGGTCGTGCCGGGCCTGAGCACGCGCGGCTACCTGGCCGTCGGCATTCCCGGCACCGTCGCCGGGCTGGAACTGGTGCGCAGCAAATATGGCACGCGGCCGCGCGCGGACCTGATGGCCGCGGCGATCCGTCTGGCGCGCGACGGCTTCGTGCTCGACCAGGCCGATGCCGACCTGCTCGTCCAGGGCACGGACGACTTCCGAAAAGACGCGCCCACCGCCGCCATCTTCCTCGATCACGGCCGGCCGTGGCAGGCGGGTGCGACCCTGGTCCAGGCCGATCTCGGCAAGGCGCTGCAGTCGATCGCCGATGGCGGGACATCCGCTTTCTACGACGGCCCGATCGCGGCGCAGATCGTCGCCGCTGCCCAGGCGCACGGCGGTATCATGACCCGCGCCGACTTCGCCGCCTATCGCGCCCGCGAACTCCCGCCGCTAGAGTGCGACTATCGCGGCTGGCACATGATCTCGGCCCCGCCGCCCAGTTCGGGCGGCGTCGTGCTGTGCGAGACGCTGAACATCCTGGAAGGCTATCCGATCAGCGCGCTCGGCTTCCACTCGGCCGCGGGCACCCACTATCTCGTGGAGGCGCTGCGCCGCGCCTATCACGACCGCAACCTCAACCTGGGCGATCCCGGCTTCGTGCATGCCGATGTCGCGCGGTTCGTCGACAAGGGCTACGCCGCGCAGCAGCGGCGGGGGATTGCGGGCAACCGGGCGACGCCGTCCTCCAGCCTGCCGGCCCCCGGCGCCGGTCACGAGGGGCAGAACACCACCCACTATTCGATCGTCGACAGGCAAGGGAATGCGGTCTCGGTCACCTACACGCTGAACGACTGGTTCGGCGCGCGGGTGACGCCGGCCGGGACCGGCATCCTGCTCAACGACGAGATGGACGATTTCTCGTCCAAGCCGGGCTCGCCCAACATGTACGGGCTGGTCGAGGGCACCAACAATGCGATCGCGCCGGGCAAGCGGCCGCTCAGCTCGATGACGCCGACGATCGTCACGCGCGACGGCAAGCTGGCAATGGTGATCGGCACGCCGGGCGGCAGCCGCATCCCGACCGCGGTGCTGCAGGTGCTGAGCAACGTGATCGATCACGGCATGACGCTGCAGGAGGCGGTGGACGCACCGCGCATCCATCATCAGTGGCTGCCCGACACGATCTATTACGAGCGCTACGGCCTCAGCGCCGATACGATCGCCGCGTTGAAGGCGATGGGGCACGATCTCACCCAGCAGGGCTATGAGAACGATATTGCCGCAATCCTGGTCGGCGGGCCCGGTGCCGGTCAGCCGCCGGTCGGCCGCGACCGGCTGTACGGCGCGATCGACCCCCGCATGCGGGTCGGTCTTGCCGCCGGCTACTGACGTGGCGCCGGTGCAGCTGCCCGCCGGTTTTACCTGGCGGCCGGCGGAACCCGACGACCTCGCCGTGCTGCGCAAGCTGATGGGCCGCGCGATCGAGCAGCTGCAGCAGGATTTCCTGTCGCCGGAGCAGGTTCGCGCCAGCCATTGCGTGATGGGGCTGGATACCCAGCTGGTGCATGACGGGACCTACTTCCTGGTCCAGCGCAACGGTGCGCTCGCCGGCTGCGGCGGCTGGAGCTTCCGCGCGACCCTGTTCGGCGGCGACGACAGCGTCGTGGCCCGGGCCCCGCAGCGGCTCGATCCCGCGCACGACGCGGCGCGCATCCGCGCCATGTACACCGATCCGGCCTTCACGCGGCAGGGTGTCGGCCGGCTGATCCTGAACCTGTGCGAGGATGCGGCGCGCGGGCAGGGCTTCCGCCGCGCCGAGCTGATGGCAACGCTGGCGGGCATGCCGCTCTATCGCGCCTGCGGCTACGAGCCAGCGGGCGATCCGGTCGAGGTTGCGGCGGGCGGGGTCAAGGTTCCGCTCTGCCTGATGGCGAAGGCGTTGGTTTGATGTTTGCAGGGTTTGCCGCTCTGCAGCATTAGGACCGATATGGTTCTATCTCCATTATACCGGTCGGCACGCACCTGTTAACCAATCTGATTGGCGCTGCACTCCGGGGGAGGGGTGAACAGTATGGGGGATCGCCGGAAATTCGGGCTTATTGCATGTGCGCTGGCCGCCTGTGCCACGGCGGTCGGCAGCTGGGCGATCGCGCCCAAGGTCCCGACCTATCCGGCATCCTCCAAAGCGGTCTGGCTGGATCAGGGGTGGAGCGACGCCGAGCGGGGCTGGTACCATCACGCGGCGCAGGGCACCGACACGCTGCCCATTCCGTTCGCCTGGTTCGTCGCGCTGGAGCAACCGGTTCCGTCGCTCGCATCGCCGGGGCTGTTCAGCGATCCGGCCTATCTCGACCGGTTCGGCTTCATTCCCAGCCCGGTGGGCCCGGACAACCCGCGCGGATTGCCGGTCGGCTTCGCACGCACGACCGACGTCGATCCCACCAACGGCAAGCCGTTCGATCAGATCGGCTTCACCTGTGCCGCCTGCCACACCGGTCGGCTCGACTATCGCGGCACCAGCCTGTTCATCGACGGCGGCCCGGCCATGACCGACGTCGGCAAGTTCCGCGAGGCACTGGGCTATGCGCTCGGTCTGACCCTGCTCTCGCCGCCCCGCTTCCTGCGCTTCGCCGAACGCGTGCTCGGCCCCGGCTACTCGGCGGCCGCCCTGGGCCGACTCAAGCTCCAACTCGCCGGCATCGTCAAGGAAGGCGTGCGGCTCCAGCTTGACGAGCCGCACCAGAGCGGCAACGTCGCCGAAGGCTTTGGCCGGCTCGACGCGCTCAACCGCATCGGCAACGAGGTGTTCGCAGCCCAACTGGGCGACCGGCACAATTACGCGCCGCTCTCCGCGCCGGTAGCCTATCCGCACATCTGGGATTCCGCCTGGTTCGACTGGGTCCAGTATAACAGCTCGATCGAACAGCCGATGGTGCGCAACGCCGGCGAGGCGATGGGCGTGCGTGCGCTGGTCAATTACGACGGCAAGGCGGCGCCGGTCTTCACCTCGACGGTACCGGTCGAGCAACTGCACCGCATCGAGACCATGCTGGCGGGCGAGGACCAGCCGACTGCGCAGCGGCGCTTCACCGGACTGCGGGCGCCGGCCTGGCCGGAGAACGTGCTGCCGCCGATCGACCATGCGCTCGCGGCCCGGGGCGAGACGCTCTACCGCCAGCATTGCAGCGGCTGCCACCTGCCCGCGGTGAAGAGCGACGCCTTCTGGAACGGTCCTGCCTGGACGCCGCCCAACGCGGCCGGGCAGCGTTACCTGCGGCTGGCCGTCGTTCCGGTCGACACGATCGGCACCGATCCGGCGCAGGCGGTCGACATGAAGAACCGTACGGTGCGCGTGCCGCTCTCCTTCCAGTTCGCCGGCATGATCCGCCAGGTCGACGGTCAGACCGGCAGCTACGCTTATGGCCCCGCCTTGGGGCAGATCGTCGAGCGCGTGGTCACGCGCTGGTACGACAGCCGCACGCCGCCGGTCTCCGCCGCCGACCGCGAGCGCATGAACGGCTATCGTCCCAACGGCATCCGCGACGGCATCCCCACCGCGAACGGCACCGCCGCGGCCTACAAGGCGCGGCCGCTGGACGGGATCTGGGCGACGGCGCCCTACCTGCACAACGGCGCGGTGCCGACGCTCTACGACCTGCTGTCGCCCTACAAGGAGCGGCCGGCGGCGTTCTGGCTGGGCAATCGCGAGTTCGATCCGGTCAAGGTCGGCTTCGTCACCGGGCCGCTCGCCAACGGCTTCCTGCTCCGCACGGTCGACGCGCACGGACGCCCGATCCGCGGCAACGGCAATGGCGGCCACCTGTTCGAGACGCCCGCCGATCCTTCGCATCCGCGGCCGGGCACCATCGGGCCGACACTGGCGCCGGCCGAGCGCCGGGCCCTCGTGGAGTATCTGAAAACGCTGTGAACCCCCGGCGCGCCCCGCGGGGCCGCGAGGGAGGCAGGAGCTGGCGGAGCGCGACGCGG
>CAXTUG010000142.1:0-8177 GCA_964247375.1 uncultured Sphingomonadaceae bacterium | reverse complement strand
CCCCCCTGGGGGGCGGCCGCTCCCCCCCCCCCGGGGTTGGCGCGGCTGTCGGGCGACGAACAGCAGGCTGGTCGCCGCGAGCAGCTTGAGCGCACCCGCGCCCGGGCTGGCGCCGAAGATGAGCAGCGGGATCGCGAGCGGCAGCATCAGCAGGCCGATCAGGGCGCCGGCACCGCGCAGTCCCGCAGTCAAGGCGGCGGTGGTCAGGCCCAGGGCGGCGAGGCCGGGTGTTCCCAGCAGCAGTCCCGTCTCCAACCGCAGCACGGCTGCACGGTCCAGGTCGAGCAGCGCCGCGGCCGGCAGCGTCGCTAACAACAATGGCGGGCCGAAGCTCAGCCAGTGCGCGGCCAGCTTGGCGCAGGCGATCGCCTCGTCGCTGAAGCCGCGCAGCGCGAGCTGGTCGAGCTGGCCGGAGCGCAGGTCCGGGCCGACCAGCCGCTCGACCGGCAGCAGCGCGGCGAGCAAAGCGGCGGTCCACAAGGCGCCGCCGCCGATGCGGGCGAGCAGCCGCGCGTCGGGGCCGATCGCGAACGGGAACAGCGTCGCCACGAGCAGGAAGAAGGCGAGCGGCAGCCCCGCGGATTGCTGGGCGGCGGTCCACTGCCCGCCGCCGACGACCCTGGCGAGCAGGGCCGCATCGGAGCCGACCGCGAACGGGAACAGGGTGGCGACCAGCAGGTAGAAGACCACCGGCAGCCAGGCGCTGCCCTGCGCCAGGGTGCGGAGCAGATCGCGGCGGACGAGGTGCAGGAACGGGCTCACAGCCGCAGCTCGCGCATGGCGAAACCGAGCGGCTGGTGGCTCGCCGCCAGGATCACGCCGCCGGCGGCGAGATGACCGGCCATGACCGCCGACCAGCGGTCGACGGCGCCGGCATCGAGCCCGTTCGCGGGTTCGTCCAGCAGCCAGATCGGCGCGCCGCTCGCGATCACGCGCGCCAGCGTCGCGCGCTTGCGCTGACCGGTGGACAGCAGCCGGACCGGCACCTCCGCCAGGTGCGTGAGGCCAAGTGCGTCCAGCGCCTCGGTGACGATCTCGTCATCGGCATCGTCCAGCGCTCTCCAGAATGCGAGATTGGCGCCGAGGCCATGCTCCTCGTCCATCGCGGCGGCTTCGTCCGCGAGTGCCGCCCGGCCGTTCCTGACGACGCTGCCCGCGGCCGGCGGCAGCAGGCCGGCGGCGATGCGGAGCAGGCTCGACTTGCCGATGCCGTTCGGGCCGCTGACGAGCAGCGCTTCCCCCGCCTCCAACTTGAAGCCGACATGATCGAACAGCAGCCGACCGCCGCGCAGGCAGGCGACGTCCTCCAGCGCGAGCCGCGTCATCGCACGAACGCCGGTTGACGCCCGTACGTGCCGCGCTGCTCTGCTCCCGTTTGACGCGCCCCCATGATCGCGCGACATAAAGCGCCGCGGGCAGCTACGCCAGCAGGAGGGACGAATGGCGATCGAGGCGTTGAGCGAGGCGGAGCGTGCCGACGCGCTCGATGACCTGCCCGACTGGGACTATGACGAAGCACGCGACGCCATCACCCGCCGGATCGTGTTCGAAGATTTTGCCGAGGCGTTCGGCTTCATGGCGCGGGTCGCTCTGATCGCTGAGAAGGCCGATCACCATCCCGAATGGTCGAACGTCTGGAACCGGGTCGACATCCTGCTGACCACGCACGATTGCGGCGGCCTGTCGGCGCGTGACGTGGCGCTCGCACAGGCGATCGACGGCATTGTCGACCGCGCCTGAGCCGGCGCTCGCCTACGAGCATGTGTCGCGGCGCTACGGCGGCGCGTCGGCGCTGGACGACGTGTCCGTAACGATCTTGCGCGGCAGCTTCGTGGCGCTGGTCGGCACGTCGGGATCGGGGAAGTCGACCCTGCTGCGCCTCGCCAACCGTCTCGACCGGCCTGACGACGGCCGCGTGCTCGTCGACGGGCAGGATGTTGCGGGCACCGACCCGGTCCTGCTCCGCCGCAGCATCGGCTACGTCTTCCAGAATATCGGTCTCTTCCCGCACATGAGCGTCGCCGAAAATATCGGCATTGCCGCCCGGCTTCAGGGAAGTGCGCCGATCGACGTCGCCGCCGCGCTCGACCGGGTCGGCTTGTCGGCAAGCCTCGCGAGCCGCCTGCCGGCACAGCTCTCCGGAGGGCAGCAGCAGCGGGTAGGCATCGCCCGCGCGCTGGCTGCCCAAGGAAGGCTGCTGCTGATGGACGAGCCGTTCGGTGCGCTCGACCCCGTCACGCGTCAGCAGCTTGGTGGAATGGTGCGCGCGCTGCACGAACAGCTCGGCCTCACCACGGTGCTGGTAACCCACGACATGGCGGAGGCATTGCTGTTCGCCGATCGCGTGCTGGTCATGGCGCAGGGGCGGATCGTTGCCGATGCGGCCCCGAGGGAGATGATGGCCGGAACGGCCGGAGACGAGGCCGACGCACTGATGGCCGTGCCGCGGGCGCAGACCAAAGCCTTGGCGGACCTCGCCCGGTGAGCGATGTCGTGCGGCAATTGCCGCCGCTGATCGCCAGCCATGTGCTGCTCGCAGCCGTGGCAATGCTGCTCGCCTGCCTGATCGGCGTGCCGCTGGGTTTCGCGTCCGCGCGGCGACCGCGGCTCGCCGCGGTCGCGCTGGGTTTTGCCGGCCTGGTCCAGACCATACCCGGCCTCGCCCTGCTGGCGCTGTTCTACCCGCTGCTGCTGGCACTCTCCGGCCTGGTGGGCGGCAGCATTCCCGCGCTGGGCTTCCTGCCGGCGCTGCTGGCGCTGACCCTCTACGCCCTGCTGCCGATCGTGCGGAACGTCGTGGCGGGTTTGCGCGGCATCGACCCCGCCGTCCTGCAGGCAGCGGACGCGGTCGGCATGACCGCGGGGCAGCGGCTGCGCCTGGTGGAGGTGCCGCTGGCCGCGCCGGTGGCGATGGCCGGGATCCGGACGGCGACGGTGTGGACGATCGGCGCGGCGACGCTCGCGACGACGGTCGGCTATCCGACGCTCGGCAATCCCATCTTCGCCGGCCTGCAGCTCGAGCGCTGGACCCTCGTGCTGGCCGGCTGCCTCGCCGCCGCCGCGCTGGCGCTGGTCGCCGACGGCCTCCTCGCCCTGATCGAACATGGGCTGCGTCGCCGTCGGCGCTGGCCGACATTCGCCGCCCTCATCCTGATCGCCGCCGCCCTGGCATTCGCATGTGCGCCGCTCGTCCGATCGCCGGCGCACGTCGTCACCGTCGGCGCCAAGAACTTCTCCGAGCAATATATCCTCGCGCGCCTGATCGGCGGGCGGCTGGAGAAGGCCGGATATCAGGTCCGCTACCGCGAGGGTCTCGGCTCGGCCGTGGCGTTCCAGGCGCTCGCGAGCGGGACGATCGACGTCTACGTCGACTATTCGGGAACGCTGTGGACCGGGGCGATGGGCCGCACCGACACAGTCGGCCGCCAGGCGACGCTCGACGGCATTCGCCGCTGGATGGCGAACGGTCCCGGGACGCTGCTGGTCGGCCCGCTCGGCTTCGAGAATGCCTATGCGCTGGCGGTGCGGCCGGGGCGCGGATTGCGGTCGATCGCGGACCTGACCGGTCGGGCGCCGGGGCTGACCCTGGGTGCCGACCTGGAGTTTCTCGACCGCCCCGAATGGCGCGCGGTGCGGGCGGGTTACAGCCTGCGGTTCAGGGCGATGCAGGCCTACAGTCCGACGTTCATGTACCGCGCGCTTGCGTCGGGGCAGGTCGACGTCATCTCCGCTTTCTCCTCGGACGGCCGGATCGCCGCCGATCACCTCGTCGTCCTGAGCGATCCCAAGCAGGTGATGCCCCACTATGACGCGGTGCTGCTTGCCGCGCCCGACCGCGCCCGGGATGCGCGGTTCCTAGCGGCGCTGCGGCCGCTGGTCGATGGGATCATGGTCGATCGGATGCGTGCGGCCAACTATATGGTCGACCGCGACGCGGGCAAGCAGACGCCCGAAGCGGCCGCGCACTGGCTCGATCGGCAGATACGGCACTGAGCGCGCCGGGCCGCGCTTCATTGACCGTTCAGCTTCGTCGCGCCACGGCATAGATGTTACAACATATCATTTTAGGCGAACGACGTGCGTATCCTGTACGGGGCTTCCATATTGGGGTTGATGACCGGCGCCGCGCAGGCGCAGCCGGCACCGGCAACCCCCTCCGCTCAGGCCGTCCTACCCGCGCAGGACGCGCTGCCGGTGCCGGATGCGTCGAACGCGCAATCCAACGAAGTGGTCGTCACCGCCCGGCGGCTGAACGAGGCGCGCGCCGCCATCCAGCCCAGTCTCGGCGCGACCTCCTACGGCGTGACCAACAGCACGATCCAGGCGCTGCCCGGCGGCGACAATCAGCAGTTCAATCAGATCGTGCTGCAGCTGCCCGGCGTGGTCCAGGACGGTTTCGGCCAGTTCCACGTCCGCGACGACCATAACGGCCTGCAATATCGGATCAACGGCACGATCCTGCCGGAGGGGATCGCCGTGTTCGGCCAGACGCTCAGCCCACGCCTGATCGATCATTTCGCGCTGCTCACCGGCGCGCTGCCGGCGCAATATGGCCTGCGCACCGCCGGCATCATCGACATCGCGACCAAGTCGGGCTTCGACGAGGGCGGCCAGGTCTCGATCTATGGCGGCAGCCACGGCATGATCGAACCCTCGATCGAGTATGGCGGCGCGTCGGGCGGCACCAACTACTTCGTGTCGGGCGACTTCCGCCACAGCCGGCTCGGCATCGAGAGCGTCGACGGATCGTCCATCCCGATCCACGACAAGACTGACCAGGGCACCGCCTTCGGCTACGTCGACCACATCATCGACCCCGACAATCGCGTGTCGCTGATCGGCGGCTATTCGGATCAGACGTTTCAGATCCCCAACCCGCGCGGGCTCCGTCCCGATCTCGGCTTCGCGGTCGACGGACGGAGCGACTTCCTGAGCGACGATCTCGACCAGCGGCAGCATGAGCGCACCGCGTTCGGCCAGGCCTCCTACCTCCATCACGGCAGCGCGCTCACGCTGCAGGCGAGCCTGTTCGCCCGCTACTCGTCGCTGGTCTACGCGCCCGACATCACCGGCGAGCTGCTGTTCAACGGCCAGGCGCAGGCGGCGGTGAAGCACGACTTCGCGTTCGGCGGTCAGGTCGAGGCGGCGTGGCGGGTGAGCGGCGCGCATACGCTGCGCGGCGGCGCGGTCGTCTCGCGCGACCGCAGCACCAGCCGGACCGACACGCGGGTCTTCCCGGTCGACGGGGAAGGTGCGCAGACGGGGGCGCCGGTCGCCATCCCGGATCGGGGCGGGGCGACCGAAATGACCTACTCGGCCTACGTCCAGGACGAGTGGAGGCTCCTCAAGGGCGTCACGCTCAACTTCGGCGGGCGATTCGACCTGTACGACGCCTACCGGCAGGAGCATCAATTCTCGCCGCGCGTGAACGCCGTGTGGCAGGCGAGCCCTGGCACGACGGTGCACGTCGGCTACGCCCGCTACTTCTCGCCGCCGCCGTTCGAGCTGGTGGCGAGCAACAGCGTCGGCGCCCTGGTCGGCACGAGCGCGGAGGCACCCTCGACCCTCAACGTCACGCCCTATGCGGAGAAGCAGAACTACCTCGACGGCGGCGTCGAGCAGCGGCTCGCCAGAGGGCTGACCCTCAGCATCGACGCCTATTACCGCCGCTCGCACAACCTGGTCGACGAGGGGCAGTTCGGCGCGCCGATCATCCTGACGCCGTTCAACTACCGGTTGGGCACGATCAGGGGCGTGGAGGCGAACCTCACCTACCAGCTCGGCCCGTGGCTGGCCTACGCCAACTTCGCGGCGGCCAGCGCCAGGGGCAAGGACATCGTCTCGAGCCAGTTCGCCTTCGATCCCGGCGATCTGGCCTACATAAGCGACCATTATATCCACCTGGATCACGACCAGAAATATACGGGCTCGGCCGGCCTCTCCTGCGCCGTTCGGGCGGGCGGGCTGGCCGGCACCAAGGTCGGCGTGGACATGCTCTACGGGTCCGGATTGCGCACCGACGGCGACACGCCCAACGGCGGCGTGCTGCCCGGCTACACGCAGTTCAACCTGTCGCTCAGCCATCATTTCGACCATCCGGGTCTGGGACTGCGCTTCGATGTCGTGAACCTGGCCGACAAGAAGTATCTGATCCGCGACGGCTCCGGCGTGGGCGTCGGCGCCGCCCAATATGGTCCGCGCCGCGGCATCTTCGTCGGGGTGACGAAGGACATCTGATCCGCCGCGACAGGCCGGGCCTGGTCACCCAGCGCCAGGCATATCGCGTGCTGCTGCACGGATTTCAGCGGTGCCGGGCGTGCGCCCTGCGCCGGGGTGACGGTTTGCGCCGAGCCCGCTAAAGCCCGCGCATGAGCGATACCAACGATCCCCCACCCGACCGGCTCTCGGTCGATCCGCGCAGCGAATATTATGACGGCGATGCCCTGGCCCGGGGCGTCGGCATCGTCTTCAACGGCCAGGAGCGCTTCAACGTCGAGGAATATAGCGTAAGCGAGGGCTGGGTCCGTCTCGCCATGGCCAAGACGCGCGACCGCAAGGGCAATCCGCTGACGATGAAAATGAACGGCACGGTCGAGCCCTACTACCGCGACTCGGCGCCGGAAGGGGAACAGCAATGAAGCTGGCTCGTTCCGGACCCGTAGCATACTCGCTGGGAGTAGGCGCACGGGAGAGTGTCGATGGGCAAGGGTCTGATCTTGTGGCTGCTGGGCGTGCCGGGCATCGTGGTGATCGGCCTGCTGCTGTTTCGGGTGATCTAGCACGCCAGGGAGGCGCACATGGCCAAGGATGAAACCGAGGCCGACCTGACCGGCGTCGAACCGCGGCGCCGGCCGCGCCATCAGCCGCTGGAAGTGGGCGGCCGCATGCTGAGCCCGTCGACGCTGATGATGGGCCACGGCTTCGATCCGACCCTGTCGGAGGGCTCGCTGAAGCCGCCGGTGTTCCTGACCTCGACCTACGTCTTCGAGAATGCGGCCGCCGGCAAGCGCCACTTCGAGGGCGTTACCGGCAAGCGACCGGGCGGCGCCGAGGGGCTGGTCTACTCCCGCTTCAACGGGCCCAACCAGGAGATATTGGAGGACCGGCTCGGTATCTGGGAGGGCGCCGAGGAGGCGCTGACCTTCTCGTCCGGCATGGCCGCGATCGCAACCGTGCTGCTGGCGCTGGTGCGGCCGGGCGACACGATCGTCCATTCGGCCCCGCTCTACGCCGCGACCGAGACGCTGATCGGCAAGATCCTTGGCCGGTTCGGCATCCACTGGCTCGATTTCCCGGCGGGCGCGACCCGCGCGGAGATCGATGCGGTGCTGACGAAGGCCAACGGCAGCGGCCGCGTGCCGCTCATCTACCTGGAGAGCCCGGCCAACCCGACCAACGCGCTGGTCGACATCGAGGCGGTGAGCGCCGCGCGCGACGCGCTGTGGCCAGCGGACAAGCCCGGCGAGAAGCCGCTGATCGTGATCGACAACACCTTCCTGGGGCCGCTCTGGCAGCAGCCGCTGAAGCATGGCGCCGACCTGGTGATCTACAGCCTCACCAAATATGCGGGCGGGCATAGCGACCTGGTTGCGGGCGGCGCGGTCGGCAGCAAGGCGGCGATCGATCCGATCCGGCTGATGCGCAACACCATCGGCACGATCCTCGATCCGCATCCGGCCTGGATGCTGCTGCGCAGCCTGGAGACGCTGGAACTGCGCATGAGCCGCGCCGGCGAGAACGCCGCTAGGGTGTGCGCCTGGCTGCGCGAGCAGCCCAAGGTGGAGCATGTCGGCTATCTCGGCTTCCTGGAGGAAGGATCGCGGCAGGAGGACATCTTCCGGCGGCACTGCAGCGGCGCGGGTTCGACCTTCTCGCTCTACCTGAAGGGCGGTGAGGCGGAGGCGTTCCGTTTCTTGGACACGCTCAAGATCGCCAAGCTCGCGGTGAGCCTGGGCGGGACCGAGACGCTGGCGAGCCATCCGGCGGGAATGACCCACCTGTCGGTACCGGAGGCGCGCAAGGCGGCGCTGGGGATCGGCGACAATCTCGTCCGCATCTCGATCGGCGTCGAGAATGCCGACGACCTCATCGCCGACTTCGATCAGGCGCTCGCGGCGATCTGAGTCTCAGACCGACAATGTCGATCGACCCGTCGCGCCAGGATCGCACGATCATGC
>CAXTUG010000141.1:235-8225 GCA_964247375.1 uncultured Sphingomonadaceae bacterium | reverse complement strand
CCATGGGCAGCGGGCCACTGCGCCAGCGCGGCGAGGAGCAGCGCGCCCGAGCCGCTGCCGAGATCGACCACCCGGCGCGGGCCGGCGGCGCCGAAGTGGTCGACCGCCGCCTCGATCAGCGTCTCGCTGTCCGGGCGCGGGATGAGGATGCCGGGTTCGACGGCGAGATCGATCGTCCAGAAGGCGCGTTGGCCGACGATGTAGGCGACCGGCTCGTGCGCCAGCCGCCGCTCCACGAGGGCGGCGAAGGGCGGCGGCACGCCCCCGCCCGGCGGGTTCAGCAGGAGCCGCTCGCGGCTGGTGCCGAGGGCGTGCGCCAGGAGCAGCTCGGCGTCCAGGCGCGGCGTGTCGCTGACCCGGGCCAGCCGCTGCGCCGCCGCCCTGAGCGCCGGCGCGACGCTCAACGGGGGGTCTCGTAGGCGCGCGCCTCGGCCTTCCGCCGCCGCCTGGCCGCACCCCCGGCGTCATAGCCGCGCTTGGCGCAGCCGGTGAAGCCGCCCGCACCGGACGGGGAGCAGGCGCCGGCGCCGCTCGCGCCCAGGGTCGCGTCGGCCGGTCCGGCGCGGCCGGTCGGGCGGAGATTGTCGGCGAAGCGGGGGTCGAGCCGCGGCAGGCGGTAGCCCTCGGCGACGCCGCGGTCGCGCGAGCAGACGACGACCTCGCCCTCCCTGGGCTCGGGGCAGCCGCGGACCGCCTGGACCACCATCTTGTGCTCCTTCTCGATCGGACCGACCACGGGTTTGCTGGACGGGATCTCGGCAGCGAAGAGGAGGAGGATTGGGAGCAGCATCGCTGACCCCTAAAGCGCTGTAAAAGCTTCCGTTCGCATCGAGCGAAGTCGAGATGCGCCTTCGAGCGGAGCGAGAACGGGCCTCGGCTGCGCTCGGCAGCGTCCCTCGACTGCGCTCGGGACGAACGGGGTGAGAGGGATCACGCGCCCTACTCCGACAGCTGCGCCAGCCGGCTCGCCTCGTCCTCCGCGATCAGGGCGCCGAGGAGTTCGTCCATCTGGCCTTCGAGGATCTCGGGCAGGCGATGGAGGGTGAGGTTGATGCGGTGGTCGGTCACGCGGCCCTGCGGGAAATTGTAGGTGCGGATACGTTCGCTGCGGTCGCCTGAACCTACCATGGACTTGCGTGCGCCGGCGCGCTCGCTCGCCAGCCGCTCGCGCTCGATCTCGTAGAGGCGGGCGCGCAAGACTTTCAGGGCCTTGGCCTTGTTCTTGTGCTGCGATTTCTCGTCCTGCTGGATGACGACCAGGCCGGTTGGCAGGTGGGTGATGCGGACGGCGCTGTCGGTGGTGTTGACCGACTGGCCGCCCGGGCCGGAGGAGCGGTAGACGTCGATGCGCAGGTCGCGCGCCTCGTCGATCGCGACGTCGACCTCCTCCGCCTCGGGCAGCATTGCGACGGTGGCGGCGGAGGTGTGGATGCGGCCGCCGCTCTCCGTCACTGGCACGCGCTGGACGCGGTGGACGCCGCTCTCGAACTTCAGCTTGGCGAAGACGCCGGCGCCGGTGATGGAGGCGACCACCTCCTTGTAGCCGCCGAGCTCGGCCGCGGAGGCGGAGATGAGCTCGGTGCGCCAGCCCTGGGTGTCGGCGTAGCGCTGGTACATGCGGAACAGGTCACCGGCGAAGAGCGCGGCCTCGTCGCCGCCGGTGCCGGCGCGGATCTCGTGGATGGCGGAGCGTTCGTCGGCGGCGTCCTTGGGCAGCAGCGCGAGCGCCAGGCGGCGGTCGGCGGCGACGAGTTCTTCGCGCAAATCGGCCAATTCCTCGGCCGCCATCGCCTTCAGTTCGGCGTCGGGCTCGTCCTCCGCCATCATCGCCAGCGAATCGAGTTCCTGGCGCAGGCGGCGGACGTCGTGGGCGGCGTTCGCGACCGGCTCCAGCTCGGCATAGTCCTTGGACAATCTGACGAACTGGTCGGCGGCCAGATCGCTGCGCGCCATCGCGGCGGAGAGCTCGTCGCGGCGGGCCTCGATCTGGCGGATACGGTCGAGGGGGATGGTGATCATGCGTGCGCCGCCAGCACCGCCTCGACATCGGCGCCAACCCCCTGCCCGAGCGCCTTGAAGCGGCGTACGGGGGTGCCGTCCGGGCCCATATCCAGTGACAAAATCGCGCCGGGGGAGAGCTTCACGGCGCGGTCGTAGCGCTTGCGCGGCGAGCCGGTGGCGACGATTTCGACCGCGATTCCGGCGTTGCGGAGCGTCGCGGCGGCGGCGATTCCGCTGTCCAGGACGGCGTCATTCTCCACCACCAGGGCGACGAAAGCGGTGTCGGCGGCGGGCGCATCGAGCAGCATGGCGAGGCGTTCGATGCCCGCCGCCCAGCCGACGGCGGGGGTGTGCGGGCCGCCCAAAGTCTCGATCAGGCCGTCATAGCGGCCGCCGCCGAGCACGGTGCCCTGCGCGCCCAGGCGATCGGTGACGAATTCGAAGGCGGTGTGGCGATAGTAATCGAGGCCGCGGACGAGGCGCGGATTGCGCGTCCAGCGCACGCCGGCAGCATCCAATCCGCGCGTCACGGCATCGAAGAATCGGCCCGCTTCCGGCGACATATGGGTGTCGATCTCGGGCGCGGCATCGGCAATCGGGCGGTCGCGCGGGTCCTTGCTGTCCAGGATCCGGAGCGGATTCTTGGTCAATCGATCGACGCTTTCCTCCGACAAAGCGTCGCGCGAAGCCTCGAAATGGGCGACGAGAGCCTGCCGCCAGGCCTCGCGCGTGGCGCTGTCGCCCAGCGTATTGAGCTGCAGAACGACGCCGTCCGCCACGCCCAACTCGCGCAGAAGCTGGTCGGCGAAGGCCAATAATTCGACAGCGGCGGCCGGATCGGACGCGCCGAGGACCTCCGCATCCAGCTGATGGAACTGGCGGAAGCGGCCCTTTTGGGGGCGTTCGTAGCGAAACAGGGGCCCGTGGGTGGCGACGCGGAGCGGGGCGAAACGCTGCCACCCTTCCGTCAGATAGGCGCGCGCGATGCCGGCGGTGAATTCCGGACGCAGCGTGAGGCTTTCGCCGCCGCGATCGGGGAAAGTGTACATCTCCTTGGACACCACATCCGTCGTTTCGCCGAGCGAGCGCGAGAAGACGGCGGTGGATTCGAACACCGGCACCTCGATCCGGCGGAAGCCGTAGAGGCGGCGCACGCGTTCGAACGTGGCGACCACGTGCGCGAAGCGATCGGCCGCGTCGCCGAGCATATCCTGCGTGCCGCGGATGGGCCGGGGTGTTTCGATCTTCGTCATGGAGCGGCGCGCTTTAGGGGGATTTCAGCCGGGATGCGAGGGGGGGTAGGTCGTTGAGCATGGCCTGCCCAGCACACGAACTGCTTACCACGTCCGAGCAACTATTGACGTACGCGATCAGTTCGTCAGCTTCCGTGCGCATTTTCTCACAGGCTATCTTGGCAGGTAATACCCGTTCGTAGCTTCGTCACGACGAATGGCGCCCGTTGAGATGAGCGTGTCCAACACCTGCTCGACACGTTGCCGCCGCTTTAATGTGTTGCGCCCGCCAAATACCGCCGCGAGGGCGGGAACTGAGATCGGTGCGGTGGCTCGCGCCAGCAGATCGCGTACTGAACGGATCTGTTCCAGTCCGTCTGTTGGCCACTTTATGTCTTCGATCAGCGCAGCTTCACCGAGGTTGGCCTCGATCTGCGTCTCACTCTTTACCTTGGAGGCTAGGCGGGGTTTCTGGAAGGCGGGGCGGAGCCAATGGACCTTCCCTGCTTTCTCCTCGGCAGCGCGTTGCTGGTTGAGCGCCACCAGACGGACAAGCAGTTCCTCCTCTGCCGCTTCCTGATCCTCACTCTTATGCGGGCTCGGCACCGTACCGCCAGGTTTTCCAACCAGCCGAGCGCCTAAGTCGCTCCAGCCATAACCGTGATCGACGGGCAGCGCGCGGGCATAATCCTCTGCCTGCCGCCGCGCCGCGATCATGACCTTGTCCCAGCTTTTCGTGCCCCGCTTGGCGTGACCGAGCTTCTGCGTGGTCTCTAGTCCAGCGAGCGCAAGCTGCTCCGTCTCGACGGCATGCTGGCGTTTAGCCGACTGCTTCGCCTCAAGGATGAAGCAACCGCGCTTGTAGCAGTCGATACGACCTGTAGAGCTCGTTCCGTTCGGATGGCGGAACGTCACGTTTCGCTCGAAAACGTAGTCGTTGAAGCGCGTCTCCTCGCGGGCAAACTCAGGCTGGGGAAGGTCCAGCGCGCCGGTCAGCCGCTCCACGAACAGCTGGTAGTTCGACATTTCCGAGCCACCGGACGGCTTGATGTCCCTGATCAGCTTCTCCAGCCGATCTTGGCTGATTCCCCTCATCCCCATGCTGTGACGCTAGTCAGTGACTGAGGAACTGACCAGCCCTGCCAAGAGGGACGATAAGGAGTCACTCATGGTCGACGACGAGAGCCTGACGCGCTAACGGCCGTGAGGCTACACATCGGGCTAGCTGTGATCAGCGGCGGCTAAACGGTAGCGCAGAGAAGGCCGTCGGTGCCGGCAGGCCTTTTCAGCTCGACGAACTCAGCGAGCCGCATACCCTTGCGAAGCTCCGTCCCGAAAGAAGCGCCAGCGCCCGCTCGTTCTGCGAGTTCCGAAAGATTGACGCCGCGCAGCTCCTTAACATGCATAATGCCAAAGAGGTGAATTGTAACGACGCGATCACCTTTAGAAGCCGCAAGGAGCGTCTGACTGAGCTTCTGCACTAAGTCGACCACGACCGCTCCTCTCGTGCTTCGGTTGATGGCAAAGCTGCCGTTTGTAGCTGCGTCGTTCGCCAGTGGTCAGCTAGCACCCAATCGCCATTCGGCTGAAGCAGATGCCAATCGTTCCAGCCGTTGCGATTTGTCCCAGTCAGCTTCCGGGATGCCTCCGAAAAGGATCCGAAGGGAGTGGGAACGCCGTCGACCATCAGGCTACCTCCGCTCATCATGCCGCTGAAGTTCTTTCCAGCGTAGTTGAAGCGGCAGCGCGTTCCGTCGGGAGGCAAACTGCCCTTCTGGAATGCGCCGACCCCGGTGGGGATACCCTGAGGCCGCAATTCACGGGGCGCACGCTGGGGCTCGAGCCAGATCTTTCGAGCAACCTCGAACAGGGCCGCCCCGCGCGCTCTGATCGCCTCCTCGTCCCAATGGTCGACGGTCGATAGATCGCGATTAATAGCCAGGCTAGAGTTCGATCGCACTGCGTGCATTTTGATGGAATAGGGGCCGTTTGATACAGAGGAGTTGAGAGCCTGTGTCAGCAACGTCAGATTGCCGAGTGTATCCACATATTGATTGCGCTCATAGGCTCTCTCGGCCCAGTCTGGTCCGCGTTCCTCCGGACTGAGATGCTCGAAACCAGGCAGCGGCCAAGATGTCTGCCAATGTTGCGGCATAATATGCTCAACGGTAAGCGCCGACCTTATGTCGATGTCTTCGTTAAGCGATGTGCGCTTTGCCTGCTCGACCGCCTCAAGCAAATAGCGAAGACGAGGTTGCCGCGCGCCCTTATATTGGGGACGTGACATCCACGAAAAGCGCCACTCTTGATCATCCGGCCAGCGCTCTAGATCGCTCTCGCGATCGGTTAGGTACTGTCTGAGGGTATCGGTCTTCTCATCGGAAGCCTCACGCAACTTTGAGATAATCCCCACAAAGAACCGATTGTAATTCTTGTTGGGCAGGCCACATATATCACGCCGCAGAATAAAGCTTTTTAACGCAGCGAG
Source organism: uncultured Sphingomonadaceae bacterium (assembly GCA_964247375.1). GTDB lineage: Bacteria > Pseudomonadota > Alphaproteobacteria > Sphingomonadales > Sphingomonadaceae > Sphingomonas_I. Next base: position 2,504 of record CAXTUG010000141.1, on the reverse strand, counting down.
TGCACGCTCAAGATCGAGAGCAGCGCCTGTCTTACTCGCGAGATAGATAACGAGTGGCATTGCGGTGGACACGTCGAACGCCTCCGCAAAGCGGCCAAAATCCCCGATAGGGTCAGCGCGTTTCTGCTCGAAAAGACGGCGCTCCACTTTCGCGGTTGCGGAGATCGAGCTCAGCTCGTCCAGCACGCTATCGAATGGGCAAGAATTCATGATCCAGCGGCGATATTGGTCGAACAGGCTTTCAACCGATACGAGCTCTCCGGTGTGCATGGAGAGGTGGTCAGTTAGCATCCACTCAAGGCGGGTCCGAAACTGACGTCCACGAGCAGCGTGATGTAGCCAGAATGCTCCGTCGAGTGGCAGCCAATGCTGTTGGTACAGCTTGTCCACGACCAGCGAGCCATCCGTCTGTCCCATGCCTTTTGCGCGCTGGAATATGAAGTTGCGCATTAGGTCTGCCGACGTGAGGTCTACTCCACGGCTGTTTAGCGTCTCGAAGATCGTCTGGGGGTCATCCCCGCCTTCAAGCTCGATTGAAACAGCAGCCAGACCCTCCTTTAGTGCCTCGAACAGCGTTTCCAGCCGGTACTCGTCGAAACTGCCGTTGCTGCTAACGTGATCCGCAACCTTCGTCCGAAACCACTCATGAGCGGCGACCGCCGGCCTGACATAGCCATCCTCGTCGGCCGGTCTGGGTGCAATAGCATCTAGGTCGGTCGAGGGATCGATGATGGCCACGAAGGCGCGCCGGTCGGTCAGAGACGGCCAGAGCTTGTACCGCTCTGCTTCCGGATTCTCCATAACGCCGTCGTTCAGCAGGTATTTCTCCAACTCGTCCGCATATCGTGAGCCGTTCGTAGCAGCCACGTCTCTAAGGGCCGCGAGCAGGAGCTGAAAGGTCGTAAGGCGCTGTTGGCCGTCAATGATCTCGAAAGCCTGCACCTGCTTTCCGAAGGTTTTAACCTGCGCGACGACGATCGCGCCCATAAAGTGGGGCGAGAGTGAGGATCTGTCGGTCTCAATGCGGCGGACAGCTCGCTCGATATCCTCCCATAATAGCTCGAGCTGAGGCCGAACCTTCCAAGCATACTGTCGCTGATAAAGAGGGATAAGAAAGCGCTTTTTACCGTCGAAGAGTTCCACGATGGAGCGTGTAAAAGGCTTCATTTCTATTCCTCCCCTCCGACGCATCGAAGATGACACGAGCCGCTCGAAGCGGCAACTCTATAGCTCGGCTGCGGAGCACGATTATCGCTTGTCAAATTAAACCGAATGCTAGAGCAGCAAACTGGTCAACTACTACGTAGCTGCCGGGCGGGATTAAGTGGCTCATTCAGCTAATGCCCCGCTGAACCTGTATTATGTCACCTACGGCTTCGCTCTGCCACGCGCCGCAGGCTGAGCCACGACGCTCTAAAAGCCGAGCTTGGCGGCGAACAGCGCGACTAGTCCCGCTTCATCTTGTGGGGTTGCCGGCTCCGCCACCCCGCATTCCAGACACCGCACCTGGATCGCCGGCCCGAACGCCAGCGCGCGCGCATCCGCCAGTGCGCGCGCCAGCAGTTCCTGCGGGCGGTGGGCGAGTCTGGTCCAGGGATCGATCGCGGCGTCGTTGCCGGCGTCGCGCTTCTGCGCCCAATCGCGCAGCAGCGCCTTCCAGCTGTTGGGTTGCTGTTCGATCCAGCGCGGGCGGGCGTCGGCGCCGGTGAGCTTCGCCTGCTTGGCGGCAAAGGCGATCGCGTCGTCCAGCGTGCCGAAGCGATCGACCAGGCCGATCTGGCGCGCCATGCCGCCGGCCCACACGTGGCCCTGCCCGATCTCGTCCACGCGCGCCACGCTCAGGTGGCGGGACTGGGCGACCAGGCCGGTGAAGCGGCCGTAGATGCTGGCGATGCCGGTCTGCACCAGCGCGTCGAATTGCGGGCTGGTGCCGCGATAGACGTCGGGCTGGCCGGAGAGCGGCGTGGTGGCGACGCCGTCCGCCGACAGGCCGGCCTTCGCCAGCGTGCCGGCGAAGGTGGGGATGATGCCGAACACGCCGATCGACCCGGTGATGGTCGAGGGTTCGGCGAAGATGAAGTCGCCCGGTGTCGACACCCAATAGCCGCCCGAGGCCGCGACCGAGCCCATCGACACGACCACCGGCAGGCCCTTTGCCTTCGCCGCCATGATCGCGCCGCGGATCCGTTCGGACGCGGTGACGGAGCCGCCGGGGCTGTCGACCCGCACCACCAGCGCGCGGATGCGCTGCTTGCCCAGCTCCTCGGTC
>CAXTUG010000141.1:0-225 GCA_964247375.1 uncultured Sphingomonadaceae bacterium | reverse complement strand
GCGGCGGGGGCGGGGGGTGCCGGCGACGAGGTCGCCCGCGACGGTGAGCACGCCGCCGCGGCCGCCGTCGGGCTCGGCATGGGCCTGCAGGTAGTTGGCGAGCGGCATGGCGGAGAAGGCGCCGGGCGCGCCGGTGCCGTCCGCGCCGGCGAGGCCGATCACGCGCTGGCCGAAGGCGATGCGATCGCCGAGCCGGTCGACCAGGCCGGCGGCGAGCGCGGCCCT
>CAXTUG010000140.1:4247-8281 GCA_964247375.1 uncultured Sphingomonadaceae bacterium | reverse complement strand
AGGTCCTTCATCGTCTCGCGCAGGATCAGCGTGTTGTCGCCGGTGTAGATGCACATATAGTCGCCGGCGGCATCGATCCGCTCTATCGAATCGACGTCGACGCGGAAGATCTGGCCGCGATCCTTGATGTTGATCAGCTTCTCGTAACGACTGGAGGCGTGCGCATCCGCGGTGTCGGGCATGGCCTCCGCCGCATCGGGCGCATGCTCAGCGATGACTTCCTTGAGCTGAACGACCTCTTCCGCGGCGCGCTTCTCCGACAGCCGCTGCTTCACCCGCTCCAGCGTGTCGGCGAGGCGATCGGTATCGACCGGCTTCATCAGATAGTCCACCGCCCCCGCCTCGAACCCGCGCAGCGCGTGGTCGGCGTAGGCGGTGACGAACACGAACAGAGGCGGCTCGACCTCCATCAGGCCCTGCACCACCGAGAAGCCGTCGAAGCCCGGCATCTGGATGTCGAGGAAGACGAGGTCAGGCTTGTGCGTCTTGATCGCGCGGATCGCCTCACGGCCGTTGGTGCAGGTTTCGATGATCTCGATATCGTCATGTGCCTGGAGACGGAGCTGCAGGCCCTGGATCGCGAGCGGCTCGTCGTCCACCAGGATGGTTCGGATGGTCATTTAGTAAGGTCCCTCGTCGTGTTCGACTGGAAAGGCAATTCGATCGTCACGGTGAACCCGTCCGGACCGGCCTCGGTTTCGAAACGGTGGTCCGCCCCGTAAGCCTGCACCAGCCGATCCCGCGTGTTCGCCAGGCCCACGCCGGTCGAGGATGTCGTCGTACCCCCGCCGTCATATTGCCCGGCCTGCAGTCCTGGGCCGCTGTCGCTGACCATGATATGAACGCGATTGCCCAGCCGCCGCACGCCGACCGCTATATCGGCGCCCTCCTCCTTCGGCGTCACCGCATATTTGATGGCATTCTCCACCAGCGGCTGCAGCAGCAGCGAGGGCAGGCAGGCCTCTTCGGCTGACGGATCGATGTCGAAGCTGGTGCGCAGCCGCTCCTCGAACCGCATCTTCTCGATCTCGAGGTAGAGTTTCAGCGTCTCGACTTCCTGCGTGATGGTGACCTCGCCCTCGGGTTCGCTCACCAGCGTGTAGCGCAGGAACGACGCGAGACGCGACAGCATCGCATTGGCGCGCTCGGTCTGCTTCAGCAGCACCAGCGTGGAGATGGAATTCAGCGTGTTGAACAGGAAGTGCGGATTGAGCTGGTAGCGCAGCATCGCCAGCTGCGCCGACGAGGCCTGGCTCTCCAGCCGCAGCAGCTGATCGCGCTGCTCCTCGACCAATATGTAGAAGTTGATGCCGTAATAGAGCGCCGACCACGCGGCGAGCAGCGCGAAGTCGAGCAGGATCGCCGACAGGAGCTGGATGCCCTGCGGCATCGGACCGGTGCGGTAGAATGTCGCATGCGACCAGGTCTCGATCGAGGAGAAGACCATGGACGCGAAGATGACGATCAGGATCGACCCGCCCCAGGTGGCGAACGGCCGCATGCGGAACAGCCGCCGGTAAGCCGCCGACATGAGCAACGTCAGCGAGTAGCCGGTCGCAGTGGTGAGCGCGGTCGGCACCACGAACAGCCAGCCGACGCCGTTGGCGATGCCGCCGAGGGCGCGCAATATGAAATAGCCGGCCCAGCCGGCCGACTGAAGGGTCCAGAAGGCGCGGTTCTTGTCGTCGAAGAACGGAGCTTGTTGAAGCAGCAGACGCGCCATCAGGTCGACGCCTTACAGGATTGCGCCCGCTCCTGCCAACCGGCCGCCGCTTTGCGGCCAGCCGAGGAGCCGATCATTCGCGTGAACGTTACATAAACACTTGATTCCCGGTCCGTTCAGCCGACTCGCGGCATGAGGGCGGCAAGTGGAAGAGGACTTCCACCCGGAGAGTGTTGGAGGACGGCATGAAGAAGTTTCTGACTGCATCCGCCGGAGCGCTGGCCCTGGCCGGCATGACGCTCGGCGCGGCTGCGCCGGCGGAGGCGCGTTACCATGGCGGCGGCCGTCACGGCGGCTATTATGGCGGTTACCACGGCTATCATGGCTATCATCACGGCGGCGGCCGTACGGCGCTGGCGCTGGGCGCCGGCGTGCTCGGCCTGGCGGCCGGTGCAGCGATCGCGAATAGTCATCGTGGTTACGGTTACGGCTACGGCTATGCACCCGCCGAGTACGATTATGGTCCCGGCTACTACGCGCCTCCGCCGCCGCCGGATTATTATGGCGGCTATTGCCGGAGCGACTGGCGCTGGGACGGCTGGGCACGGCGCTATGTGCGGGTGCGCTACTGCGACTGATCCAATTGGAAGATGAGCGAGAGGGCGGCGAAGCGATTCGCCGCCTTTGCTGCATCCTGCCTAGCGTGATCCGGTCCTGCGCTGACGGATTTCGGGCGGTGAGGCGGCCGAACGGGTGGCTACCCTCCCGACCGGATCGAGGGGCATCTGCGACGAATATTTGAATAGCGCCGCACGTGGGTACTGCGCCAGGCCGCCAAATCTTCGGCCGTGCCTGGAATCACTGGCATGCTGCGGGCTACGCTGCTAAAATACTTCGCCTGACAATGCTGTGCTGCGAGGCGAGAGGGGGCTCGTCCGATGAATATGACCGAAGCCGTAGCACCGGACGCTGCCTGGCGGCGGCTGCGACTCTGGATCGCCGTTGCGCTCTGCATGTGGGGACTGGCGGGTCTCAGCGGTCACGGATCAGCACGTTTCTTCTCGGTCTGCGAAACCGAGCAGAGCAAATTCGAACGCGCGAAGAAGACCGGCGACGCTGCCGAGATCGCTCGGATCAGGCGCGAGGTGGCGGGAAACCAGATCGACTGCCCTGCCTTGCGGCGGAGCGTGCGCGCCTACGGTGGGCAGCTGCAGCGCGCCCGCGAAGCGCGGACTGAGCAGCAGGAGCAGACCCGCGCCAACGCTGATTGGGACGCCGGCCGCGCTGCCTTTCAGTCCGCGCAATATGCAACGGCGCTGCCCCTGCTGGACGTATCGTGCCGGCGCGGCTTCGCTCAGGCGTGCCGCATGGGCGGCGACCTATATTATCATGGCAGCGGCACTGCCGCGGATCGCGTGAGCGCCCATGCTCATTATCAGCAGGCCTGCGATCTCGGCGATTATCAGGGCTGCGACAGTCTCGCGGGAATGATCTACCTGAATAGTACTCCGGGAGCCGACTTGGCACCGATCATTTCCATATACCGTAACGCGTGCGATCATAAGTATCTGAACGCCTGCGATCACCTCGCGGCGCTCTATTTCAAGCGGGACGGCGGAGAGTCGGACCGGAAGCTTGCGCGCGACCTCTACCAGCAGGCGTGCGACGGCGGCTACGCCAAGAGCTGCGTTACGCTCGCTTCCGTGTACGAGCGCGGCGACAAGGTTGAGCAGAATACCGAACTGGCCGCCGGTCTCTATGAAAAGGGCTGCAACGGCGGCCAACCGATGGCGTGCAGCTATCTCGCCGGACTGCTGCAGCGCGGCGCGAAGGGCGTGGGCAAGGATCCGGCGCGGGCTGCCCAGCTCTACGACAAGGCGTGCACCGCCAAGGAGGTCGAGGCTTGCGTCGTGCTAGGCTTCCGCTTCGCTGACGATCGTGCCCGTGCTACCGACTACGCGACGCGTGCGAAGGCCATCGATCCGACCAACGTCCGCGTGAAAGCTTTGCTGAAGCGGTTGCGTATGGCGTCCTCGTAGGATCGCGGCACGCCAAGGATAGCACCTGACCGCTCTGGCACGGTGCAGTGCCGATCTCAGCGCTTGATCGAGCGGACAGGCGGCGCATCTTCAGACTGCACCTCTCCGCCGACCTGGCCGAAGTCGTCGCCGACGCCATCCAGCTCCGCCGGGTTGAGTTCACGCGCCAGCTGATCCATGCCGCAGCTGCGCGGCGCCTTGTCGGGGCGCCAGCGCAGGAACGTGGTGCCGTGACGGAAGCGGCAGCCGGTCACCTGATCGTAGCGTACCTCCACGACGAGTTCGGGCCGGAGCGGCTGATGTTTGGCTCAGACTGGCCGGTGTGCCTGCTG
>CAXTUG010000140.1:0-4237 GCA_964247375.1 uncultured Sphingomonadaceae bacterium | reverse complement strand
CGCCGCGGGCGCGCCGGCGCGGCCCCCCCGCCCCCCCGCGCCCGCCCCCCCACCGGCTCTGGCCGCCCGGCGCATCGCCGGTGAAGCCGGGCGGTTCGATCAGCGGCTCGAGCGTGACCTTGAGCGCCTTCTTCTCCGCGGCATCGAAGGAAGAGGTGAAGCCGACATGGTCCAGCCGCCCCTCCGCATCATACAGGCCGAGCAGCAGCGATCCGACCGCCGCCCTGCCCGTGCCGGCATAGCGGAAGCCGCCCACGACGCAGTCGGCTGAGCGGTGCTGCTTGACCTTCGCCATCGCCCGCTCGCCTGGCCGGTAAGGCAGATCGCGCCGCTTCGCGATCACGCCGTCCAGCGCACCGCCGGCCTGCTCCAGCCATCGCTCCGCTTCCGCAATGTCATCGCTGATCGGGGAGAGCAGCAATTGCTCGGCCCTGTTCTCAACAAGGAATGCTTCAAGCTCCCGCCGCCGCTCCTCGAACGACCGGTCGCTCAGATCGCGTCCGCCTACGGCCAGGCAATCGAAAGCAATGAACTGCGCCGGCGTCGCTGCCGCGAGCTTACGGATACGGCTCTCGGCCGGGTGCAGGCGCATCTGCAAGGCGGCGAAGGACAGGCTTTCCCCGGAGACGATCGTCAGCTCGCCGTCAAGCACGAAATCGCGCTCCGGCAGCTCGGAAAACATCGCCGCGACCTCCGGAAAGTAGCGGTCGAGCGGCTTTCCCGACTTGGATGTGAGCGTTACCTGCGGGCCTTGGCGTCGTACGATGCAGCGGAAACCATCCCATTTGGGCTCGTAGATCCAGCCTCCCCCACCGGTAACGCGTCCAGCAGGCGCGCTTCCATCGGTACCCATGCGGGGGAAAAGGCGGTTTGATCCACTTCTGCCGAACCGTATCTGCCTGTCCCGGTTCCGCTCCGTGGGACATGATCCACGCCTTGACCGCACCCCGGTCGCGCCCGTAAGGGGCCGTTCGCGCGTCCGTTCAGGCGGATGCCGGCAGCGCGGCGGTCGTAGCTCAGTTGGTTAGAGCATCGGTTTGTGGTACCGAGGGTCGCGGGTTCAAGTCCCGTCGATCGCCCCACTCCCCTTCATTTGCGCATTCCGATCCGCTTATACTCTCCTGGGCGGTTGAGGCTGGCATTTCCGACCGACAAAGATTATTGCGCCGGCTTGCAACTTTATTAGCGAGCCAGTCCATGCCTGCCGTTTGGGATCTTCCCGACTTCGACGACCATGAGGGTGTCCACTTCTTCACCGATCGGCAGTCGGGGCTTCGCGCGGTCATTGCCATCCACTCGACCCATCTCGGGCCCGCGGCAGGCGGAACCCGCTTCTGGCACTATGCCGACAGTAACGATGCGGTGACGGATGCGCTCCGCCTCTCGCGCGGCATGAGCTTCAAGAACGCGATGGCCGGGCTGCCGGTCGGCGGCGGCAAGGGCGTGATTCTGGCGGATCAGGCGCGCATCAAGACGCCGGAGATGCTCGCCGCCTTCGGTCGCTGCATCGATTCGCTCGGCGGCCGCTACATCACCGCGGAGGATGTCGGCATGGGTGAGGCCGATCTGGTCGCGATCGGCCGCGAGACCCGCCACGTGTGCGGCCTGCCCGTGGCGGCGAGCGGTCACGCCGGCGGCGATCCCGGCCCCTACACCGCCATGGGCGTATTCCTGGGCATCAGAGCCGCGATCCGCCGCTCGCTGGGCAAGGACAGCACGGAGGGCGTGCACGTCGCGATCCAGGGCGTGGGTTCGGTCGGCGGCGGCCTTGGGGGCCCGGGCCCGGGGGGGGGGGGGCGGGGGCAGGGGGCGGGCGGCCTTGCTCGCCTGCTCGCGGGCGTGGACGCGCGGCTGACGCTGGCGGACGTCGACGCCGGCCGCGTCCGAGCGCTGGCGGCCGAACTCGGCGCCCAGGCCGTCGACGCGGCGGACATTCTGACGGTCGAGGCGGATGTCGTCAGTCCGTGCGCGCTAGGTGCGATCCTCACGGCCGAATCGATCGCCTCCCTGAACGCGCCGATCGTGGCCGGCGGCGCCAACAACCAGCTGGCAACCCCGGAAGATGGCGACCGGCTGCACGCGCGCGGCATCCTCTACGCGCCCGATTACGTGATCAATGCCGGCGGGATCATCAACGTCACGCTGGAATATCTGGGTCAGGGCGATCGCGCCGAGGTCGAGTCCCGGCTGACGCAGATACCGGGCCGGCTCGAGGCGGTGTGGGCGGAGAGTGCCGCCAGCGGCGAGACGGCGGCGCGCGTCGCCGACCGCATGACGACGGCGCTGATCGGGCGGGGCTGAGCTGCCCCTGCCCTAACCGGCTTCCGGCATCGCCTGCGCCTGGACGGGTTCCCGGCCGCGCGCACGTTCGCGGTAAGCGGTGTAGATGCCGCTGCCGGCGATCAGGGCCGCCCCGGCGAGCATGAGCGGCGTCGGCGGGGTGAAGAACACCAGCCAGCCGAGCGCGATGCCCCATGCGATCTGCAGGTAATCGAGCGGCACCACCACCGACACCGGCGCGAAGCGGAGAGACGCGGTCATGCTGATCTGGCCGACGCCGCCGAGCAGCCCTGCGCCCGCCAGTATCGCATAGGTGGCGGGATCATGGCTGCGGCCGAAGAAAGGCAGCATCGCTGCGCCGGCCAGCGTCGTGAGCGTCGTGAACCAGAACACGATCGCGGCGATATCTTCGGTCCGGCTGATCTGCCGCACCGTGATCATCACCGCGGATTGGCTGAAGGCGGCGGCGATGCCGACCGTCAGGCCGATCATCGTCACGTCCGCACCGGGCCGCGCCACCAGCAGCACGCCCGCGAAGCCGACCGCAACGGCGGTCCAGCGCCGGATGCCGATCTGCTCGCCCAGGAAGAGCCCCGACAGCAGCGTTGCCACGATCGGCGCGGCATAGGTGAGCGTGGTCGCCTCGCCCAGCGGCAGCAGCGCCAATGCGCCGAAGGTCAGCAGCATCGAGACGAGGCCGACGCCGGAGCGGGTGAGGTGCGCGAGCGGCGCCCGCGTCCGGATCGCCGACCAGCCGGGCCCCAGACCGATCCAGCCGACGACGACGATCAGCGCCCAGGCATTGCGGTAGAAGATCATCTCGACCGTGGCCACGCCGCGCACGCTCGCCGCCTTCAGCAGGGCCGACATCAGCGCGAACGCGGTCGCCGACGCGGCGCGCATGGCAATGCCGAGCAGGCGACGGTCGGAGGGGGTTGTCATACCCTGCGCTTGGCGGGTCGCACGGGCTGGCGCAACCCGCCTTTCCACGGGGGAACGCCTGCACTAGGATGGCCTGAAATCGTTCGCCGGTGTCCGGGGTTAACGCGAACGACAAAGCTCTGATGGGTCGCAAAAGTCCGCCTACGTCCAGCATGCACCGCTTCGCCAATCCTGCGCGCTTCCTGCGCATCGCGCGCCCGCTGACCGCCTGGTTCGGCTGGTGCGGCCTGCTGCTGCTGGCGATCGGCCTCGGCGGCGGGCTGCTGCTGACGCCGCAGGATTACCTGCAGGGCGACACCGTCCGCATCATGTACATCCACGTGCCCGCCGCGTGGCTGGGCATGAGCGGCTGGGCAGGAATCGCGGTCGCCAGCTTCTCGCAGCTCGTCTGGCGCCATCCGCTGGCGCACGTCGCGGCCCGCGCCATCGCCGCGCCTGGAGCAGTCTATGCCGCGATCTGCCTCATCACCGGTTCGATCTGGGGACGGCCGACCTGGGGCACGTGGTGGCAGTGGGATGGGCGGCTCACCTCCATGCTGATCCTGTTCTTCCTCTATCTCGCCTATATCGCGCTGGCGGATGCGGCCGGACGCGAGGAAGGCGGACGGCGGATCGCGGCGCTGTTCGGCCTGGTCGGCGCGGTCAACCTGCCGATCATCCACTATTCCGTCCTGTGGTGGCGGACGCTGCATCAGGGCCAGAGCATCGGCCTGACCGGATCGACGATCGACCGCAGCCTGCTGTGGCCGCTGCCCGTGGCGCTGCTCGGCTTCAGCCTGATCTTCGCGAGCGTCGTGCTGATGCGGATGCGCGCGATGCTGGCCGACGCCAAGGTCGAGGCCCGGCTGAAGCGGCTGGCCTCCGCATGAGCGCGGTGCTGAACGCATGGCCGTTCGTGGCGGCGGCCTATGCGGTGGCGATCGGCGGCACGGCGGCGCTGGCCGGCTGGAGCCTGGCCGCGCTGCGCCGCGCCGAGCGCCGCGCCGACGCGCTCGACCGGAGCCGCGAGGATCGG